>NZ_JAOYTM010000011.1:0-296765 GCF_025847435.2 Pseudomonas sp. BT-42-2 | reverse complement strand
CGTTGATAATCAAGGAGTTTTCCGTTCCAACTACGCTGGAAGTGGGGCGCATTATAAGGGGATCTGAGAGGCCGTCAACCCTTAATTTCAATAAACCGTAATATTGTTGAAATTAGGGTTAGAATCGCGGGGCGAGCCCGCTCCCACAGGTGCAGCAGGGCTCAACAGAGAGCGGCAATGCAGTTAAAGCGCTAAAAGCAAAGCGGGGAGGCCTTCGGCCTCCCCGCTTCTCCCAGCTCTGTTAGAGGCTAGGGAAAGCGAACTGCGAGGCTTCATGGCTCTTGCGCTGTGGCCAGCGCTGAGTGATCGCCTTGCGACGGGTATAGAAGCGCACGCCATCCGGACCGTAGGCATGCAGGTCGCCGAACAGCGAACGCTTCCAACCCCCGAAGCTGTGATAGGCCACCGGTACCGGCAGCGGCACGTTGACGCCAACCATACCCACTTCGATCTCGTCGCAGAACAGCCGCGCGGCCTCGCCATCACGGGTAAAGATGCAGGTGCCGTTGCCATACTCGTGATCGTTGATCAACTGCATGGCCTGCTCCAGGCTGTTGACGCGAACCACGCACAGCACCGGGCCGAAGATCTCTTCTTTATAGATGCGCATTTCAGGCGTGACGTTGTCGAACAGCGTCCCCCCTACAAAGTAGCCATCTTCATTTCCCGAAACCCGGTAGCCACGACCATCGACCACCAGCTTGGCACCGGCGGCAACGCCGTCATCTATATAGCCAACCACTTTGTCACGTGCAGCGGCGGTCACCAGTGGGCCCATGTCCAAGCCACAAGAGGTGCCGGCACCGATCTTCAGCGCCTTGATCTGCGGTTCGAGCTTGGCGATCAGTGCATCAGCGGCCTGGTCACCCACGCACACCGCCACCGAAATAGCCATGCAACGCTCGCCACAGGAACCGTACGCAGCGCCCATCAGTGCACTGACGGCGTTGTCCAGGTCGGCGTCTGGCATCACCACGGCGTGGTTCTTGGCGCCGCCCAAGGCCTGCACGCGCTTGCCGCGCTTGGTGCCTTCGGCATAGATGTACTCGGCAATCGGGGTCGATCCGACGAAACTCAGGGCTTTCACCTCTGGTGCCTCGATCAGCGCATCGACCGCTTCCTTGTCGCCATGCACCACATTGAGGATGCCTTTAGGCAAGCCAGCCTCAAGCAACAGCTGGGCGATGTACAGGGTCGAGCTTGGATCGCGCTCCGATGGCTTGAGGATGAAGGCGTTACCGCAAGCGATCGCCAGCGGGTACATCCACAGCGGAACCATGGCCGGGAAGTTGAACGGGGTAATCCCGGCAACCACACCCAGCGGCTGGAAATCAGACCAGGCATCGATGTTCGGGCCGACGTTGCGGCTGTACTCGCCCTTGAGCACTTCAGGTGCCGCGCAGGCGAATTCGACGTTCTCAATGCCACGCTTGAGCTCACCCGCAGCGTCCTCGAGGGTCTTGCCGTGCTCTTCGCTGATCATCTGCGAGATCTTTTCCTCGTTCTGCTCAAGTAGTTGCTTGAAACGGAACATCACCTGGGCGCGTTTGGCCGGCGGCGTATTACGCCAGGCCGGGAACGCCGCCTTGGCCGAATCGATAGCCTCTTGCACGGTAGCCCGGCTGGCCAACTCGACCTTGCGCACGGCCTGGCCGGTGGAAGGATTGAAAACATCGGCGGTGCGCTCGCCCTTGGTAACCAGCTCGCCATTGATCAGGTGCTGAACGATGCTCATGCATAACTCCAGAAACAAGAAAGATGAAACAGGCGCGGCTGTGCGCGCCTGCCGTCGAAGTCGAAAAGATCAGTCGATCTGGTTCAGGGTCTCGCCCACCGCGTCGAACAAACGATCGAGCTCTTGCGGCTGGGTGTTGAAGGTCGGCCCGAACTGCAGGGTGTCACCGCCGTAGCGGACATAGAAGCCTTTCTGCCACAGCTTCATCGCCACTTCATATGGACGGACAATGGCATCGCCATCGCGTGCGGCGATCTGGATCGCACCGGCCAGGCCGTAGTTACGGATGTCGACGATATTCTTGCTGCCCTTGACGCCGTGCAGCAGCTTCTCGAAGTGCGGTGCCAGCTCGGCGGCCGACTGCACCAGGTTTTCCTTCTGCAACAGGTCCAGCGCGGCAATGCCCGCAGCGCATGCCACCGGGTGCGCGGAATAGGTATAGCCATGCGGGAATTCCACGGCGTATTCCGGGGTCGGCTGGTTCATGAAGGTCTGGTAGATCTCGCTGGTCGCGATCACCGCGCCCATCGGAATCGCACCGTTGGTGACCTGCTTGGCGATGCACATCAAGTCCGGAGTCACACCGAACGCTTCAGCACCCGTCATGGCGCCCATGCGACCGAAACCGGTGATCACTTCGTCGAAGATCAGCAGGATGTTGTGCTGCGTGCAGATCTCGCGCAGCCGCTTCAGATAGCCCTTCGGTGGCGGCAGTACGCCGGCCGAGCCTGCCAGCGGCTCGACGATCACGGCAGCGATGTTCGAGGCGTCATGCAGCTCGATCAGCTTGAGCATCTCGTCGGCCAGGGCAATACCGCCCTCCTCCGGCAAGCCCTTGGAGTAGGCGTTGACCGGCAGCACGGTGTGCGGCAGGTGATCGACATCCAGCAACTGGCCGAACATCTTGCGGTTGCCATTGACGCCGCCCAGGCTGGTGCCGGCGATGTTCACACCGTGATAGCCACGGGCACGGCCAATGATCTTGGTCTTGGTCGCCTGCCCCTTGAGGCGCCAGTAGGCACGCACCATCTTCAGCGCGGTGTCGGCGCATTCGGAACCCGAGTTGGTGAAGAACACATGGTTCAGATCACCCGGGGTCAGCGCGGTAATTTTTTCTGCCAGCTGGAACGACAGCGGGTGGCCGAACTGAAACGCCGGCGAGTAGTCCAGCACGCCGACCTGGCGGGCGACTGCCTCGGTGATTTCCTTGCGAGTATGCCCGGCGCCGCAGGTCCACAGACCAGACAGGGCGTCGAAGATCTTGCGGCCCTTGTCGTCGACCAGGTAGCTGCCTTCGGCGGCCACGATCAACCGGGGGTCGCGCTGGAAGTTACGGTTGGCGGTGTACGGCATCCAGTGGGCGTCCAGCTTGAGCTGGCTGGCGATACCGGAAGGCGCGGTTTCGGGCATGTTCATCGGCGGTTCCTCGGAAGACGATTAGGCAACGATGTGTGTTGTTGCAGCTAACTTGTCACGCGGATAAAGTCTAGAAAAGCCAACATTTCTAATCTTAAGTTAGCAGCGGACTAAACTAATGAGCCGACGCCCCGATCCCCTCGCCCAGGTCAGTGATTTCGACATCCGCCTGTTGAAGATCTACCGCAGCGTGGTCGAGTGCGGCGGTTTCTCGGCAGCAGAGAATGTCCTGGGCATCGGCCGCTCGGCGATCAGCCAGCAAATGAGCGATCTTGAACAGCGCCTCGGCCTGCGCCTGTGCCAGCGCGGTCGCGCCGGGTTCTCGCTGACCGAGGAAGGCCGCGATGTCTACCATTCGGCCCTGCAACTGCTCAGCGCCATCGAAACCTTCCGCACCGAGGTCAATGGCCTGCACCAGCATCTGCGCGGTGAACTGAACATCGGCCTCACCGACAACCTGGTGACCCTGCCGCACATGCGCATTACCCATGCCTTGGCCGAACTCAAGGACCGCGGGCCGGACGTGCGTATCCAGATTCGCATGATCGCCCCGAGCCAGGTCGAACAAGGCGTGCTCGATGGCAGCCTGCATGTCGGCGTGGTGCCGCAGACCAGTCCGCTGTCAGGCCTGGAATACCAACCGCTGTATAGTGAGCGTTCGCTGCTGTACTGCGCGGTGGGCCACCCACTGTTCTACGCCGAAGACCAGAAGATCGACGACGAGCGCTTGAATAGTCAGGATGCCATCGCCCCAACCTTCCGCCTGCCAGCCGACATCCAGGCGCATTATCAGGCCTTGCACTGCACGGCGAGTGCCTCGGACCGCGAAGGCATGGCGTTTCTGATCCTGACCGGGCGCTTTATTGGCTACCTGCCCGACCACTACGCCAGCTTCTGGGTCCAGCAGGGGCGCCTGCGGGCACTCAAACCGTCCCAACGCCACTACGAATTGAGCCTGAGTTGGGTAACGCGTAAAGGGCGCCGGCCAAATCTTGTATTGGAAAGTTTCCTGGAAAGCCTGGCGGCGACACGCTAATGCTTGTCACTTCGGCACAGGCAGGTAATCTGTCGGACATCCGTTTACTCCGACTGGCACGGAATCGTCCATGACCCTAGAAGTCCCTGCGCATCGCCTCTCCGCCTCGGGCAAGCCCGCTGGCCGCATTCGCCAGAAGAACGAACAGGCCATCATCCAGGCCGCCGAAGACGAGTTCGCCCGCCACGGCTTCAAGGGCACCAGCATGAACACCATCGCCTTGAAAGCCGGCTTGCCCAAGGCCAACCTGCATTATTACTTCACCAACAAGCTGGGCCTGTACATCGCGGTTTTGAGCAATATCATCGAATTGTGGGACAGCACCTTCAACGCCCTGAGCGTCGATGACGATCCAGGCCCGGCATTGAGCCAGTACATCCGCACCAAGATGGAGTTCTCGCGCCGCAACCCTCAGGCCTCGCGAATCTTCGCGATGGAAGTGATCAGCGGCGGCGAATGCCTGAGCGAGTACTTCAGCGCCGACTACCGTGAGTGGTTCCGCGGCCGCGCCGCCGTGTTCCAAGCCTGGATCGACGCCGGCAAGATGGACCCGGTCGACCCGGTGCACCTGATCTTCCTGCTGTGGGGCAGTACCCAGCACTATGCCGACTTCTCCACGCAGATCTGCCAGGTTACCGGCCGAAGCCGCCTGACCAAGCAAGACATGGAAGATGCCAGCAACAACCTTATCCACATCATTCTTAAAGGCTGCGGCATTCACTCGCCTGCCTGACCCGGACTTATGCTTTCTACCCTGCTCGAGCTTTGCGAGTTTCGTGAAGAGATCCGCAAGAGCCGTTTCATCACCCTCGCCGGCCCGATCAGCAGCGCCGCCGAGGCGATGAGCTTCATCGAACGCCACAGTGATCTGGCCGCGACTCATAACTGTTGGGCCTGGAAGCTGGGTGACCAATACCGCAGCAGCGACGACGGCGAACCCGGCGGCACCGCTGGCCGCCCCATACTCGCGGCCATCGAAGCCCAGGATTGCGATCAGGTGGTGGTGTTGGTGATTCGTTGGTACGGCGGCATTCAACTGGGTACCGGCGGCCTGGCCCGAGCTTATGGCGGCGGGGCGAACAAATGCCTGCAACAGGCGCCCAAACGCTTGTTGGTGCAGCGCAGCGAGTATCGCTGCAGCTGCAGCTTCAGCGAACTTGCGCTACTCAAGTTGCGCTTGGCCGAAGTCGACGGGCTGGTACTCGATGAGCAGTTCACCGCCAATGGCGTAGATTTGCAGCTGGCGGTGGGCGCAGCGCATCTTGATGCACTGCAACGCCAGCTGGCCGACCTCAGTCGTGGACGGATCCTGCTGCAACCCTGCTGAAGCGTTTGCCCACAACTACTGTGGGCCTGCCTGTGGATAAGCTTGGGGCACTCTCGTGCAAGCCACGAATCACAAGGCATCCGAGCCATTGAGCATATTTTGATCACATTTTCATGACGGTCATGCAAATGACCATATTTCAGTTAGTTATCCCCAACCAGCAGGGATTTCAGCTCGCTAGGCCCCACTAATTCACAGGCTTGGGCTTGCACACAAATACTGTGGAGGAGCCTGTGGATAACCCGTGAACCATCTGGCTTGGAGCTGACGCCGTAAGCTTCCCGGCCAACTGTACATTTTTTAATCAGCCGTGCATCGGGAACAGCGACTGGGCAATGTGCAGCAGCTACGCTGCGAATTCCGGTAACGGCCGCTAACACGCCCCCCTTTTGTGAAGGAGTATCGAAATGCCTGCAAACAAGACAGCCTTGATCATCGGCGCCTCGCGTGGCCTGGGCCTGGGTCTGGTGCAGCGCCTGCACGAAGATGGCTGGAACATCATCGCTACCGTGCGCGATGCGCAGAACCCCGGCGAGCTGGGCACTATTGCCGGGGTACAGATCGAAACCCTGGAAATGAACGACACCGAGCAGTTGGATGCACTGCAACAGCGCCTGCATGGCCAGGTGCTGGATCTGTTGTTCGTCAATGCCGGTGTGATGGGGCCGTTGCCGCAGGATCTGGAAGCGGTAAGCAGCCAGCAGATTGGCGATCTGTTCATGACCAACGCCGTGGCGCCGATCAGGGTCGCCCGGCGCCTGGCTGACCAGTTGCGCGAAGGCAATGGCGTGCTGGCCTTCATGAGCTCGATCCTCGGCAGCGTAACCATTCCCGATGGCGGCGAGATCCCTCTGTACAAAGCCAGCAAGGCCGCGCTGAACTCGATGATCAACAGCTTCGCGGTCGAGCTGCAGCGCCCCGACCTCAGCGTGCTGGCCATGCACCCAGGTTGGGTGAAGACTGCCATGGGCGGCGAAAACGCCGAGATCGACGTGCTCACCAGCACCCGCGGCATGCTTGAGCAGATCAAGGCGCAAAGCGGTAATGGTGGCCTGCGCTTCATCAACTACAAAGGCGAAGCCCTCATCTGGTGAATTGAAAGCCGGCGGGCGAGGCAGTAGACTCGACGCCTCGCCCCCGCGGCGAACCTGGATCAGCAGACAGGGCAAAACTGAGCTGGCTTACCTGAACCCACTTTCAGAGGAGCCGGCACCATGCCTGCGACCCGTACCTGGTTGAAATCCCCCCTTGCCATCTTCACTGCCAACGACGCCGACGCACGCGGCGGACTGGTCATCGAAGACGGCCGCATCACTCAACTTCTAGCCCTCGGCGAGAGCCCCAGCGCGCCCTGCGATCAGGTTTTCGATGCCCGCGAGCACGTCATCCTGCCCGGCCTAATCAACACCCATCACCACTTCTACCAGACCCTGACCCGCGCCTGGGCGCCGGTGGTCAACCAACCCCTGTTCCCCTGGCTGAAGACCCTGTACCCAGTGTGGGCGCGGCTGACCCCGGCCAAGCTGGAGCTGGCCAGCCAGGTCGCCTTGGCCGAATTGCTGCTGTCGGGCTGCACCACTGCGGCTGATCACCATTACCTATTCCCTCAGGGCCTGGACAACGCCATCGACGTACAGGTCGAGGCAGTGCGCAAACTGGGCATGCGCGCCATGCTCACGCGCGGCTCGATGAGCCTGGGTGAGGACGATGGCGGCCTGCCACCACAACAGACGGTGCAACAGGGCGAAGTGATCCTGGCCGACAGCCAGCGACTTATCCACAGCTACCATGAGCGCGGCGATGGCGCGCAGATCCAGATCGCCCTGGCGCCCTGCTCGCCGTTCTCGGTCACTCCAGAAATCATGCGCGCCAGCGCCGTACTTGCCGAAGAACTGGACGTGCGCTTGCATACCCACCTGGCCGAAACCCTCGACGAAGAGGACTTCTGCCTGCAGCGCTTTGGCCTGCGTACTGTGGATTACCTCGACAGCGTCGGCTGGCTGGGCCCGCGTACCTGGCTGGCTCATGGCATTCATTTCAACCCCGATGAAATCGCCCGCCTGGGCGCCGCCGGTACTGGCATTTGCCATTGCCCAAGTTCCAACATGCGCCTGGCATCCGGCATCTGCCCGACTGTCGACCTGGAAACCGCCGGAGCCCCAGTCGGCCTGGGGGTAGATGGCTCGGCCTCGAACGATGCCTCGAACATGATCCTTGAAGCGCGCCAGGCCCTGTACTTGCAACGCTTGCGCTATGGCGCCGAACAGATCACCCCTGAGCGTGCACTGGGCTGGGCCACGCGCGGTTCGGCACGTCTGCTCGGACGCAGCGATATTGGCCAGCTGGCAGTAGGCAAGCAGGCCGACCTGGCCTTGTTCAAGCTCGACGAACTGCGCTTCTCCGGCAGCCACGACCCACTGTCGGCGCTGCTACTGTGCGGCGCCGACCGCGCCGATCGGGTCATGGTTGGCGGCAATTGGCGGGTGATCGATGGGCAAATCGAAGGCTTGGATGTGCAAGGCCTGATCGCCAATCACCGACAGGCAGCGGCGCAACTGATCGCCGGTTGATGCTATAGGGCCAGGCTGGGCGCATTGCGCGGCCTGGCCCTGTAGAATGACCGCCAACCGTTCCTGATTCGAGATTTGCATACATGTACGACTGGCTGAACGCCTTGCCCAAGGCGGAACTGCACATGCACCTGGAGGGCTCGCTGGAGCCTGAGCTGCTGTTCGCCCTGGCCGCACGCAACAAGATCGCCCTGCCGTGGGCAGATGTGGAAACCCTGCGCAGCGCATACGCGTTCAACAACCTGCAGGAATTTCTCGACCTGTACTACCAGGGCGCTGATGTCCTGCGTACCGAGCAAGATTTCTACGACCTGACCTGGGCCTACCTGCAACGCTGCAAAGCGCAGAACGTTATCCACACCGAGCCGTTCTTCGACCCGCAGACCCACACTGACCGAGGCATCCCGTTCGAAGTGGTCTTGACCGGCATTCGCCAGGCCCTCAAGGATGGCCATGAGCAACTGGGCATCAGCAGCGGCCTGATCCTGAGTTTCTTGCGCCACCTCAGTGAAGAAGAAGCACAAAAGACCCTCGACCAGGCGCTGCCGTTTCGCGATGCCTTTATTGCCGTTGGCCTGGACAGCTCGGAAAAGGGCCATCCACCGAGCAAGTTCCAGCGCGTCTTCGACCGCGCCCGCAGCGAAGGCTTCGTGGCGGTCGCCCACGCTGGCGAAGAAGGCCCTCCTGAGTACATCTGGGAAGCCCTGGATCTGCTGAAGATCAAGCGCATCGACCATGGCGTACGCGCCATCGAGGACGAACGCCTGATGCAGCGCATCATCGATGAGCAGATCCCGCTGACCGTCTGCCCGCTGTCCAACACCAAGCTCTGCGTGTTCGACCACATGAGCCAACACAACATCCTCGACATGCTCGAGCGCGGCGTGAAAGTCACGGTCAACTCAGATGACCCGGCCTACTTTGGCGGCTATGTCACCGAAAACTTCCATGCGCTTCACACCCACTTGGGCATGACCGAAGACCAAGCCCGCCGCCTGGCTCAGAACAGCCTGGATGCCCGGCTGCTCTGACTTATCCGCGACAGCGCATTGCAGGCGGCCTAACCGACCTGCAATGTGGGCTGCAGCCGAGCGATACGGTTGATCTGCTGAATCCCTAATGGGGATATCTGCAGTGCCCTGGAGCCTTCCTGTTCCTGTATCCAGCCCGATTGCAGGAACAGCTTCAGCAGTGCCTGCCCTAGGCTGCCGCCTAAATGAGGCCCTTGGTCACTCCATTCATTGCAGTGGCACACAGTACAACTGCCCTGCTGTCGCTGCGCCAACGCTTCGATGTAGACGCCAAGGGCCGCCAGTTGCACGCGCCCTTCCTGACTCACCCGCAGTTGCTGGTCGTGTCCTTCCAACCAGCCGGAAGCGATCAACCGCTCGAGCAACTCTGCGGCCAACTCACCACCCATATGACTTGAGCAACGTCTCGCCCGGCGCATCGACAGCGGTACCTGCAAGGGTTTGAACTGGCTGTTGCGCAACCGAAGATCATCCAGCCGCAGGCTGGCCAGGGCTTCAACCGCGGCCCCCACTTCCGGTGTGGCCAAGCGGAAAAATCGTTTGCGACCACGCGCCTCGTGCTTCAACAAGCCAGCCGACGACAGCAAGGTAAGGTGCGCACAGGCTGATGAGGAGGTGACGCCGATCATCGACGCCAGTTCATCGGCAGGACGCGGCAAACCGTCGATCAGCGCCCACAACATGGCGCTGCGCTTGGGGTCGGCCATCAGGCCGGCAATCTGGCTGATACTACTCACTGCACTCATATCCCTGTAACTCCCTGGAAGATCACGTCTGATGGCGATGGCCAACCACGACAGCGCGGTTAACGCACCTGCCAAGGGCGCGCATCCAGAGGCTGTAGGCCAAATTTGGCGACGCTCACGCATGAGTAGCCAAGGCCCAGATGAGCCAAAGCAGTGCCGTTCCCTGGCGGGGAAGTATCTCTCGCTGCCGTTAGAGGCCGCAGCCAGTATAAGCCGCGTGCAGGCCTGCACATTTACCTGCAATCGGCGGCCAATAGCCGAAAATGGGTTGGGTATAGCGCCCCATAACAAGGCGCCGATCAGGAACATTACGGCTAGCCAGGAACTCGACTTGGCTAATACATCCATCAAATCAACGGCGTAGCTAGATTAGCCGGCGCTCATGTCAGAAAACTCTGAAGACTGTACTGACAAGCAACTTCCCCAATTACAGCGCATAAATGAGATGCATCCCTTCGACCTCAGGGCTGCCCCAACTGGACATGCTCGATCGTAGAAGCTACGGCCACGACCGCCAGTCAGGACACCGCCTAGAAGTCATGGCGAGGCCGAGCAGCAGCGCTAAACTTGAGCCGCTCTCGATCTCTGGAGGTATGCCGCGATGAAAATTGTCGTCAGTGCGTCGAACCGTCAGCCCAATTGCCCCTGGCAAGTCCGGCTCGATCAGCATGTGGTGAGTTTTCGCAGTGAGGCTGAGGCGCGCGCGTTTGTCGCCACGCTGGAAGCGCGCCTGCAGGCGCCCCACTCGTTTACACCCGATGTTTGGCCTGCAAGCGCCGAGTCATCATCGCGACACTGACCACCAGCGCGCCGCACAGGCTGATAACCAGCGCCATCGGCACCGCACTGCCATCGTGCAGCAAGCTGACCAACGCTGCCGCGCCTGCGGCCACGCTGAACTGCAGGCAGCCCATCAACGCCGAGGCACTGCCGGCACGTGCGCCCTGACCACTCATGGCACAGGCCGAAGCGTTGGGGATGATGCAGCCCAGGCTGGCGATACAGACGAACAATGGCACCAACAGCGGCCAAAGCTGTGCGGGACGCAACGCCGCTACGCCCAGCAACAGCAACCCCGCCGCCAGATACAGCCAGACCGCCCGTGCCAGCAAGAATGCCGGACCACGTTTGGCCAGCAGCCGCGCATTGACCTGTGCCATCAGGATGAAGCCGGCAGCGTTGGTGCCGAACAGCCATCCGTAATGCTCAGGCGGCACGCCATACAACTTGATGAACACGAAGGGCGAGCCGGCGATGTAGGCAAACATGCCGGCAATGGCGGTGCCCCCGGTCAGCGCATGGCCGATGAAGACCCGATCCCGCAACAGACGCCAGTATTGGCGAAATGCGCCTGAGAGTGGCTGACGTGGCATACCCGCCGGGAAGCTCTCCGGCAGCCCCAAGCTCACGGCCAACAGGCATGCGGCACTGAACAGGCTCAAAGCAAGGAAGATCGATTGCCACCCGGCCAGGTTGACCAGCACCCCACCCAGCATTGGCGCAAGAATCGGCGCCAAGCCCATGACCAACATCAGTTGCGAGAACACCTTGGCCGAAGCTACCGCATCACATTTGTCGCTGACGATCGCCCGCGACAACACCATGCCGGCGCAACCGCCCAAGGCCTGGACGAAGCGCGCGACGATCAAGGTATCCAGATTCGGTGCATAGGCGCAGGCCAACGAGGCCAAGGTAAATAAGGTCACGCCAAACAACAGTGGCTTGCGCCGGCCAAAGCGATCAGCCACCGGGCCATAGGCCAGTTGTCCAATGGACAAGCCCAGGAAATAGGCCGCTAACGTGGTCTGGATATGTTGTTCGTCAGTCGCAAAAGCCTGCGCCATGGCCGGAAAGGCGGGCAGGTAGAAGTCAATCGCCAACGGCCCGAACGCACTGAGGGCGCCCAGGATCAGCACAAAACGCAGGTTCATCAGGAATCCATAGCTGGCTAAGCAAGTGCCTTAGTCTACCTGCACTACACCTCACCAGCATGAAAACCTTTGTAACAATAACGGCCGTCCCTGGCCCTCTCAGGCTTCAGACAACTTCCGCCGGATAGCCTTCATCGCGGATCGCCGCAAGAATTTGCTCAACCCCAACCTGGCTTTGCACACGCACCTGTTTGGCGGCCAAATCGACTTCTACCTTGGCCGCTGCATCCTGCCCCTGCACCGCCGCTGTCACTGCCTTTACACAGTGGCCACAGGTCATGCCTTGCACATTGAATACTTGCATCGGGTCTGTCTCCTCATGGGTTTTTCGCAGTTTCAAGCTTGCCATCGGGACAAGGTCAAGTAGCCCGTGAATCAACCGGACTGGAAATCCGCGCGCAGCTCGGCCAAGCTGCGCCTTTGACGATTTTGCCAAGCAGGAGATTCACCATGATCAAGGCAGCATTGGGCCTTGTCGGACTAATGGGTGCACTGGCCGCCGTGCCCCAGGCCAGCGCCCAAGGCAACTCGGACTACAGCGTGCTGATCATTTCTCGAGAGCGCCTGGAAGTGGCCACCACCTGCGAAATCGGCGTCTACCTCAATGACCAACTGTCCGGACGTCTGTTCCAAGAACAATCGACCTCGTTCAACCTGCCGCCAGGGCCTGTGGATATCCGCCTGCGCCTATTGCCGGGTCAGGCACCGGGCTGCGCGGCGGGGCTGGAAAATCAGCACAGCCAGCGCCTGACCCTGCACGCCGGGCAGATCAGTAAATACCGCATTGCCATGGACCACAGTGGCCTGCATTTGAACAAGGCCAGTTTGGACTATTGACCTTGACCGTGTGGCAAGGTTGATGCTGAGGGCCTGTCCAAGGAGGAGAGCCCATGTCTGCATCCACCATCTTCGACCTGCCGATCTCCGGCATGACCTGTGCCAGCTGCGCCGGCCGAGTCGAGCGCGCCCTGCGCAAGGTCACCGGCGCCGAGCAGGTCAGCGTCAACCTCGCCACTGAACAGGCCCGGGTCCAGGCCCCGGCCGACAGCCTCCCTGAGTTGGTCGATGCCGTGCGTCAGGCCGGCTACGGCGTGCCCACCCGCAGCGTCGAGCTGCAGATCGGCGGCATGACCTGCGCCAGCTGCGCTGGGCGCGTCGAACGGGCCCTGGGTAAAGTGCCGGGGGTCGAGCAGATCAGCGTCAACCTGGCCAGCGAACGCGCGCATATCGAAGTGCTCAAGGCAGTCGACGACAGTGTGCTGATCGGCGCAGTCGAGCAGGCCGGCTACAGCGCCGCGCTGCCCCAAGCCGCCCGTGATGACCAGGCCGAAGCGCAGCGGCGCTTGCGCAAAGAACGCCTGGCAGTCGGCGCAGCCCTGATACTGGCGCTGCCGCTGGTGCTGCCGATGATCGTCCAGCCATTCGGCCTGCACTGGATGCTGCCGGCCTGGGCGCAGTTCCTGCTCGCCACGCCGGTGCAGTTCATCCTCGGCGCTCGCTTCTACGTGGCCGCCTGGAAAGCAGTACGAGCCGGCGCCGGTAACATGGACCTATTGGTCGCGCTGGGCACCAGTGCCGGTTATGGCCTGAGCCTGTATGAATGGGCCAGGGCCGAAGCGGGCGTCGCGCCACACCTGTATTTCGAAGCCTCGGCGGTGGTCATCGCCCTGGTATTGCTCGGCAAGTACCTGGAAAGCCGCGCCAAACGCCAGACCGCTAGCGCCATTCGTGCACTTGAAGCGCTACGGCCGGATCGTGCGCTGAGGGTGGTCGATGGCCGTGAGGAAGACGTGGCCATCAGCCAATTGCGCCTGGACGACCTAGTCCTGGTCAAGCCGGGTGAACGCTTCCCAGTCGATGGCCAAGTGCTCGAAGGCAGCAGCCACGCCGACGAAGCGTTGATCAGCGGCGAAAGCCTGCCCGTGCCCAAGCAGCCCGGCGACCACGTCACCGGCGGCGCCATCAACGGCGAAGGCCGGCTGTTGGTGCGGACCCTGGCCCTGGGCACGGAAACCGTACTGGCGCGCATCATTCGCCTGGTCGAAGATGCCCAGGCGGCCAAGGCGCCGATCCAGAAGCTGGTCGATCGGGTCAGCCAGGTGTTCGTCCCGGCAGTACTGGTGATCGCCCTGTTCACCCTGCTCGGCTGGTGGTGGGCCGGCGCACCGATCGAAACCGCGTTGATCAACGCCGTCGCCGTACTGGTCATTGCTTGCCCTTGCGCACTCGGCTTGGCCACTCCGGCAGCGATCATGGCCGGCACCGGTGTCGCGGCCCGGCACGGCATCCTGATCAAGGACGCCGAGGCGCTGGAACGCGCCCACGCCGTCAACCGGGTGGTGTTCGACAAGACTGGCACACTCACCTCCGGCAGCCCGCGCATCGTCCATAGCCAGGCTGCGGTGGGTGACAACGCCGACCTGCTGCGCCTGGCCGGTGCCCTGCAGCGCGGCAGCGAGCATCCGCTGGCCAAGGCGGTGCTCGATGCCTGCAGCGAGCAGGGCCTGATGGTGCCGCAAGTCAGCGACAGCCAGTCGCTGACCGGGCGTGGGATCGCCGGTCATGTGGAACATCGCCAACTGGCGCTGGGTAACCGCCGTCTGCTCGATGAAAGCGGGCTGCACGCGGGCGACCTGGCCAGCAAGGCGCAGGCCTGGGAGGCCGAAGGCCGCACCCTGTCGTGGCTCATCGAACAGGCCCCTAAACCCCAGGTGCTGGGGCTGTTCGCCTTCGGCGACAGCCTCAAGCCCGGCGCCGAATACGCCATTCGCGCCTTGCATGGCAAAGGTATCAGCAGCCACTTGCTGACCGGCGACAACCGCGGCAGTGCCAAAGTGGTCGCCGAGGCACTGGGCATCGATGATGTGCACGCTGAAGTGCTGCCAGCCGACAAAGCCGCCACGGTCGGCCAGCTCAAACGCGACGGCGTGGTCGCGATGGTCGGCGATGGCATCAACGACGCCCCGGCCCTGGCCGCCGCCGATATCGGCATTGCCATGGGCGGTGGCACCGATGTGGCCATGCAGGCGGCGGGCATCACCCTGATGCGCGGCGACCCACGGCTGGTGCCAGCGGCGCTGGAAATCAGCCGCAAGACCTACGCGAAAATCCGTCAGAATCTGTTCTGGGCCTTCATCTACAACCTGATCGGCATTCCGCTGGCTGCCTTTGGTCTGCTCAATCCGGTACTGGCCGGCGCGGCCATGGCGCTGTCGAGTGTCAGCGTAGTGAGCAATGCCCTGTGGCTGAAGACCTGGAAACCTAGCGACGACCAGCAGGAGGCACCATGAACATCGGCCAGGCAGCCCGCCGCAGTGGGCTGAGTACCAAGATGATTCGCTACTACGAGTCGATTGGCTTGCTCAAGCCGGCTCAGCGCAGCGACAGTGGTTATCGGCTGTACCAGCAAGAAGATTTGCACAGCCTGGCCTTCATCAAACGCTCCCGCGACTTGGGGTTCTCGCTCGATGAGGTGGCGAAACTGCTCACCCTGTGGCAGGACCGGCAACGTGCCAGCGCCGACGTCAAGGCGCTGGCCACCGAGCATATCCAGGCCCTGAACCAGCGGATCGAAGAGTTGGTGAGCCTGCGCGATACCTTGAGCGAGCTGGTCGCCCACTGCCAGGGCGACGACCGGCCGGACTGTCCGATCCTCAAGGATCTGGCCAATGGCAAAAGCTGTTGCCACTGACGTGTACAAAAGGGGTCGCTTCGCGGCCCCAGCACCGCACAGCCTGATTTTGGTATGCCATATTAGCCCTGACACGACCGAATAGTCACCAAACCCGCCCTCGCCCAATAAATACGGGCTTTTTTCTACAACAATCCCGAATCCTGCCGATGCCCTAGTACCTGCCTCATGCATCGACAAGAAAAATTTCGGGAGCGTGGATGAACATCAAGCAAAAACTGACCTGGGCCTTTGCCGTTATCGCCGGCTTGCCCATCGTCCTCGTGGCCACCCTGGTGGTCCTCAACCTGCGCGGTGAAGCCCGTGACGATTTTCTCGACAACAGCAGCCGAGAGATTCGTCAGGTCAGCAACGCGATGAACATCTTCTTCCAGGGCATCACCCAGAACGTCGAGTATCTCGCCGCGCAGCCGTTGATCGCCGCGGCAGACGGCAACGTGAAAAAGCACCTCGCCGCCGACGCTGCGCAAATTGCCCCCAATGACCAGGACAAGACGCTGTTCGACTTCTTCAGCCGCCTGGCCAAGAGTCACCCCGACTACGCCTATGTCTCCTATGGCCTGGCGGACGGCGGCTACGCCTTCTGGCCTGGCGATCCGAAAATGGCCAACTACGACCCACGCACCCGCCCGTGGTACCAGACCGCCATGGCCAACCCTGACAAGACCCTGCGCACCGCGCCCTACTACTGGGCCGGCGATGATGCCGTGCTGGTCAGCACCGTCCGCGCGGTGGCCAACCAATTGGGTAACCCCGGCGGTGTAGTCAACATCGACGTATCGCTCAAAGGCCTGACCGAAATCGTCAAGCAGATCAAGCTAGGCGAAAGCGGCTACCTGATCCTGATGGAAAACAGCGGCAACGTGATGGTCGACCCGCGTGACGCCAGCCACAATTTCAAGCAGCTGGCGAGCTTTGGCGATGGCTATGTCGACTTGGCCAAGGCAGGCAAAGGCCTGGTCGAAGTGACGCTCAACGGTGAGCGCTACATGGCCAACGTCTACCCTGACGAGCAACTGGGCTGGACCTTCATCGGTCTGATCCAGCAAGACGAAGTGATGCAAACCACCACCCGCCTGACCTGGCTGATCGGCATCATCGCTCTGGTGCTGGCCGCGGTGTTCGCCATCGTCGGCGCTGCATTCGCCAAACTCATCGTGCGCCCGATCAACAGCGTCACCAGCGGCCTGGAAGACATCGCCCAGGGCGAAGGCGACCTGACCCGCAGCCTGGAAATCCGCGGCCGTGATGAAACCGCGCAACTGGCCAGCTGGTTCAACCAGTTCCTCGGCGCCATCCGCAGCCTGATCCAGCATATTGGCTCGGCCGCCGGCAAGATCCTCAGTACCTCGAGCCGCTCGACCCAGGTGTCGGCCGACATGTCCGAAGCCGCCGGACGTCAGCGCGAAGCGGTGGATATGGTCTCGACTGCTTTCCACGAAATGGTCGCGACCGCCAACGAAGTGGCCCGCTCGTGCAGCCAGGCCGCACAATCGGCCGACAGCGGCCAGCAGCAAGCCCGTGAAGGCCAGCAGCAGATCGACGCCGCCGTGCAAAGCGTCGACCGTCTGAGCCAGGAAATCGAGCAATCGGCGCAGTCGATCCAGCAACTGGAACGCGACAGCAATGCCATCCAGTCGATCCTCGGCACCATCCGTTCGATTGCCGAGCAGACCAACCTGCTCGCCCTCAACGCGGCCATCGAAGCCGCCCGCGCCGGCGAGCAAGGCCGTGGTTTTGCCGTGGTCGCCGATGAAGTCCGGGCCCTGGCCAAGCGCACTGCTGACTCCACTGCCGAGATCGACGGCCTGCTCGGCAACCTGGCCAGCCGCACCGCTGAAGTCGCCCAGCAAATGCACGCCAGCCTGGATGTCTCGCAGCAGTCGGTCAGCCGCATTGGCCTGGCCCGCGACAGCTTCGGCCAGATCCGCGAATCGGTGGACATCATCCGCGACATGAACACCCAGATCGCCACTGCCGCCGAAGAGCAACACCAGGTCGCCGAAGACATCAACCGCCATATCAGCCAGATCCACGGGGATGCGCAACTGGTGGCAGAGCTCGCCCATGCGGCGCGCCAGGACTCCGAAAGCCTGGCCGGCCTGTCCAACGAGCTGGATACCCTGGTGCGGCGTTTCCGCACCTAGGCGCTACAGCCGCAGCTCTCCGGGGGTGAAACCGAAGAGCTGCTTGAATGCGGCGATATAGGCTGAGGTTGAGTCATAACCACAGCCCAGCGCCGCTTCAGTGACGTTCTCGCCCGACTCCAGCAAGGCCAGCGACGACAGCAGGCGCATGCGTTGGCGCCAGCTGCGAAAACTCAGGCCCGTTTCACGCTGGAACAGGCGCATCAGGGTCTTTTCCGAGCAACCCAGCTCCAGCGCCCATTGCTGCAGGGTCTGCGGCAGGTCGGGCGCGGCAATCAGCCCGTTGCACAGCTTCAGCAGCCCGGGATGACGCGGCAGCGGCAAGGAAAACCCCACCTCCGGCAGCGCTTGCAGCTGGTCAAGCAGCACGGCCACCAAACGCGCCTCGGCGCTGTCGCCTTCCGGGTATTCCACCGGCAACAGGCAAAACTGCTTGATCAGCTCACGCGCCAGGGGGGTTACCTCAAGCACTCGGCAATGATCTGGCGCCCATGGACAGGCATCGCGCCGCACGTAAAGGCTGCGCATTTCCGCCTGCATCGAGCTGGCAACGTCATGCTCGGTATCAGCAGGGATCCACACGCCCCACTGCGGCGGCGCGAAATAGCTGCCGTCGCTGGTGTAAATGCCGAGCACGCCGCTGATCGCGTAGGAAAACTGCACCCAGTCGTGGCGATGGCGGGTGGTCCAGGAGCCTGCGCCGAGGCTTTCGGCGCGGGCATAGACTGGCCTGGGTAACTGCTCCAGATTCGGAATGGGACGGGGCGCAGAAAGTTGTCCGATGCTCGGCATGACCTGATCTTGTAGTTGTGATCAGACAAGCGTATCAGGTTTGCCAGGGTGTCAGTCCCGGCCTCATCGCGGGGCAAGCCGCCGCCTCTCAGCGCTCCACGATCGCCGTAACCCCTTGCCCACCCGCCGCACAAATTGAAATCAGCCCGCGCCCCTTGCCCGCGCTAGCCAGCAGCTTGGCCATATTGGCCAATACCCGCCCGCCAGTAGCGGCAAACGGATGCCCGGCTGCCAGCGAACTGCCCTTCACATTGAGTTTGCTGCGGTCGATCGAGCCCAGCGGCGCAGCCAGCCCCAGCCGCGTGCGGCAGAACGCTTCATCTTCCCAAGCCTTGAGGGTACACAGCACCTGCGCGGCAAATGCCTCATGGATTTCGTAATAGTCAAAGTCCTGCAGGCTCAGGCCATTGCGCGCCAGCAGGCGTGGCACCGCATACGCTGGGGCCATCAGCAGCCCCTCCTGGCCTTTGACGAAATCCACGGCCGCGGTCTCGCCATCGACCAGATAGGCCAGCACCGACAACCCCTGCTGCTCGGCCCACTGCTCGCTACCGAGCAATACCAGCGAAGCACCATCTGTCAGCGGCGTCGAGTTGCCTGGCGTCAGCGTGCCCAGACCGCTGCGATCGAACGACGGCTTGAGCTTGGCCAACTGTTCCAGCGTGAGATCCGTGCGCAGGTTGTTATCCCGGCTCAGGCCCGAGTAGGGGGTGAGCAGGTCATCGTGCCAGCCCTCGGCAAAGGACGCGGCCAGGTTCTGGTGGCTGAGCAAAGCCAACTCATCCTGCGCCGCCCGCTCGATCTGCCAGGTCTGCGCCATACGCTCGCAATGCTCGCCCATCGACAGCCCGGTACGCGGCTCGCCGTTGCGCGGCAATTCAGGTTTCAGGTGTCCTGGTCGCAACTTTAAAAACGGTTTGAGCCGCTCGCCCAGGCTCTTGCCGCGGTTGGCCTGCAGCAAGATACGCCGCAAGCCTTCGTTAACCCCGATTGGCGCATCGGAGGTGGTGTCCACGCCGCCTGCGATGCCGCTGTCGATCTGCCCCAGGGCGATCTTGTTAGCCACCAGCAAGGCGGCCTCCAGACCGGTGCCACAGGCCTGCTGGATGTCATAGGCAGGGGTTTGCGCGGACAAGCGCGAGCCTAGCACGCACTCGCGGGACAGGTTCATGTCACGCGAGGCTTTGAGCACAGCGCCTGCGACCACTTCGCCCAAACGCAGGCCATGCAGGCGGTAGCGCTCGATCAGGCCTTCGAGGGCGGCAGTCAGCATCGCCTGGTTACTGGCGTTGGCATAGGCGCCGTTGGAACGGGCGAAGGGAATTCGGTTGCCACCCAGGATCGCGACCCGGCGAGGTGAACGCATGTGTAGGTTCCTCCTGAAACAATTTGATCCGTACAGCCTAGGTCTTTTTAAAGCATTCGAACGACCGTTACATAAACTTGGTCCACACTTGCATGCTTGCCTTCAGGGAGACCCGCACATGAGTGATCGCTATCTCGGCTTTGCCAACTCCAACCTCGGCCGCCGCCTGGTCGACGCTCTGGGCCTGCCGCACCCGGCACCGCTGGAGCGCTGGCAGGCAGGCCGGCTGCGCCCGGTAGAGGGCGCCCTGGTGCTGGGCGGCGGGCCTTTGGCGAACCAGCTTGAAGCCATTGCGCCGCGCCTGACCGATGAGCTCTACAGCTTTGCCGGCAACGACTTGCAAGCACCGGCCTGGGTCGCAGGGCTTGGACCGAAGCTCAAGGCGGTGGTGTTCGATGCCAGTCACTTGTCCGACAGCGACCAGCTCAGCCAGTTGCGAGAATTTTTCCAGCCGCTGCTGCGCAGCCTGGCCCCCTGCGCCCACGTGGTGATTCTTGGTCGCGCCCCCGAGCGCATCGATGACCCGCTGGCCAGCGTCGCCCAACGCGCGTTGGAAGGTTTCAGCCGCTCATTGGGCAAAGAGCTGCGCAATGGCGCCACCGCGCAGCTGTTGTATGTCAGCCCGCAGGCTGAGGATCAACTCGAAGGCGCCCTGCGTTTCTTCCTTTCGCCTAAAAGCGCGTTTGTTTCCGGCCAGGTGCTGCGCTTGGAAGCCTGCGCCAGCCAGGTCCAGGACTGGACCCGACCACTGGCGGGACGGCGGGCGCTGGTGACCGGTGCCGCTCGCGGCATCGGCGCCTCTATCGCCGAAACCCTGGCCCGAGATGGCGCCGATGTGGTGCTGCTCGACGTTCCCCAGGCGCAGAAGGACCTTGATGGCCTCGCCGCCCGCTTGGGCGGCCGGGCACTGGCGCTGGATATCTGCGCCAATGATGCCGCTGCACAATTGATCAAAGCCCTGCCCGACGGCATCGACATCGTTGTGCACAACGCCGGCATCACCCGCGACAAAACCCTGGCCAACATGACGCCCGAATACTGGGACGCAGTCATGGCAGTCAATCTCAAGGCGCCGCAGGTTCTGACTCAGGCACTGTTTGACGCAGGTACTCTGGGCGAGCAGGCTCGCATCACCCTGCTGGCTTCGGTCAGCGGCATCGCCGGCAATCGTGGCCAGGCCAACTATGCGGCTAGCAAGGCCGGCCTGATCGGCCTCGCCCAGGCGTGGGCGCCAAAGCTGGCTGAGCGCGGCGCCAGCATCAACGCCGTGGCCCCAGGTTTTATCGAGACGCACATGACCGCCGCCATGCCCATGGGCTTGCGCGAGGCTGGCAGGCGTCTGAGCTCGCTGGGCCAGGGAGGTCGCCCCCAGGATGTCGCCGAGGCAATCGCCTGGCTCAGCCAACCCGGCTCCGGTGCCGTCAATGGCCAGGTCCTGCGGGTGTGTGGCCAGGCCTTGATGGGAGCCTGACCATGACACGCCAATGGCACGACCTGCACAGCCCCGACTCTAGCGCCAGCCTCTACCTGCGCGCCGCCAGCAAGCGCAAGATCAGCGGCGCCAGCCTCCCCGAGCAAGGCCTGCGCTGCTTCCTGCGCGTCAATCCCGAGCATGTGGCGGCGTATCGACGGCTTTGTCATTTCGCCGACGACGGCCGCCTGCCCGGCACTTATCCCCATGTCATGGCATTCACCCTGCAACTGCAGTTGCTCACCGGCCGTGACTTCCCCTTCCCGCTCCTCGGCCTGGTTCACCTGCACAACAGCATTCAGGTCCTGCGCCCGCTGGGCGGCATCGATGGGCTGCGCTTTGCGGTATATGCCGACAACCTGCAAGCGCATGCCAAAGGCGGCACCTTCGACCTGATCACCGAAGCGGAAGACGGCCTCGGCCTGCTCTGGCGCGAGACCAGCCGCATGCTGGTGCGAGGTTTGAAGCTGGACGGCGGGGCCAGCGCAGACGTCGAGGTCGAGCCCGGCAACTTGGCCGAAGCCACTCGCTGGTACGCCGACAGCGACATTGGCCGGCGCTACGCCAAGGTCTGTGGCGACTACAACCCGATTCACCTCAGCGCACCCAGCGCACGGCTGTTTGGTTTTCCCAAAGCGATTGCCCATGGCATGTGGAGCAAGGCCATGAGCCTGGCCGCCTTGGGTGGGCATCTGCCGCGTGCAGGGTTTGAGTTCGCCGTCGACTTCCGCAAACCGGTGCGCTTACCGTCGGAAGTGATCCTCAGCGCCAGCCCTGCCGGACCTGAAGGCGAGCTGCGCCTGGACGGGCATGGCGAGTTGCTGCACATGATCGGCCACTGGCGTTCGCTCTGAGTGTTGCTGCGCTTGTAGTTCACTTGCTTTACGCCGGGGCTCGTCCGAAGCTATGCGCCATGAGGAGAGCCCCGATGAACTTGCAAGAACTGACAGAACGCCTGCACCAGATCCGCGACAATAACGATTGGCGGGGTTTTCACAGCCCGAAGAACCTGGCCATGGCGGCCAGCGTGGAAATGGCCGAGCTGGTGGAGATCTTCCAATGGCTGAGCGAGGACCAGTCGCGCCAGCTGCCGCCGGAACAACTCGCCCATGCCGGCCAGGAAGTCGGCGACATCGTCCTTTACCTGTTGCTGCTGTGCAGTGAGCTGGGCCTTGACATGGAGCAGGTGGTACGCGCCAAGCTGGCCGACAGCGAAAGGCGTTTCGCCGTATGAACGACCGTCACTTCGATCAACTGGCGACCCGCTTCGCCGAGAAAATCTACGGCGGCGCCAAAGGCGCGATTCGCCTCGCGGTGCTCCAGGCAGACCTCGCTGAAACCTTGCCGGATCGTCCACTGCGCATTCTCGATATCGGCGCGGGCCTTGGCCACATGGCCTTGTGGCTGGCCCAGCGCGGCCATCACCTGACCCTCGCCGAGCCGGCCGCGCCCATGCTCGACGGTGCCCGAGCGCGGTTTGCCGAAGCCGGCCAGCAAGCGACCTTCATTCAAGCGCCCTGGCAGGATTTGCTCGGCCAACTGACCGAGCCCTACGACCTGGTGCTGTGCCACGCCGTACTGGAGTGGCTCGCCGAGCCCGAGAGCATCCTGCCGGTCCTGCATCAGTTGACCGCGTCAGGCGGCTGGCTGTCACTGGCGTTCTACAACCGCGATGCGCTGGTGTATCGCAATCTGCTCAAGGGCCATTTCCGCAAGTTGCGCAGCAATCACCTGGCGGGTGAGAAGCAGAGCCTGACCCCGCAAAAACCGCTTGATCCGCGTGAACTCAAGGCGCAACTTGAACCCATGTGGACGGTCGAAAGCGAAAGTGGGGTGAGGGTGTTCCACGATTACATGCCCAAGGAGTTCCAGGCCAAGGCCGAGCTGCTCGACCTGTTGGAAATGGAACTGGCCCACCGCCGTCATCCAAGCTTCGCCGGGCTGGGCCGCTACCTGCATTGGATCTGCCGACCACGTTGACCCCGCCCGCCGGGAGGACTACATGCCGTATCGTCTGCTGTGCCTGGCCCTGCTACCCCTTGCCCTGGCTGGCTGCCAGGGCAGCAACCCTTATGTCGCCAGCGGCCGCCCGATCCCGCCTGCACCGGCCCAGGCTGCCAACACCTTCGACAGCAGCGCTTACCCAGCGCCGCCGCGCGACTACGGCCGCTATCGCAGCTGGAGCTGGCGCAACGGCCAGTTGCCCAGCGGCAGCGCCAATGCAGATCCGGCGCAGTTGGCCGACGCGATAAGCGGCGCGCTCGACCAGCACGGGCTTCGCCCAGCGCGCAATAACGACGCAGACCTGCTGGTAAGCGCAGACCTGCGCTTGGAGCGGCGCCTGCGCCAAGTGCGCGATTATGACTACGACCCCTACTATGGCCCCTACCCCTACGGCAGCGTCGGTTACGGCGGCTACCGCAATGGTTATGGCGCCTATGGCAGCGTGCCGATCGTGCGCACCTATGAAGTCGAGGTGATGGTCGTGCGTATCGACCTGTTCGATGCGCGCAACGGCCAACCGGTGTGGAGTGCCAGTGCCGAAAGCGGCAGCGACAAGGACTCACCCCGCGATCGCGAGAGCGCCCTGCGCGAGTCGGTGCACAAGGCCCTCAGCGGCTACCCTCCCAGTTAACGCTTAACGGAGAACCATCATGTTGCGCCGTCTCGTTGTGCTGTCATTCGCGCTGCTGCTTGCCGCCTGCTCAAGCAACAACGTTCAGCAGGATTTCGACGCCAGTCGCGATTTCGCCGGTTATCGCAGCTGGGCCTGGCAGGAACCTGGATTGCAGTACCGCCCGGACGACCCACGGATCAAGAGCGACCTCACCGAGCAACGCATTCGCCAAGCCGTGGCCGACCAACTCGACCAGCGCGGCCTACGCCCGGTACAAGGCAATGCCCAGGCCGATGTCAACGTGCGCGCCTACCTGATCGTCGAGCAACGCCAGCAGCAGATCACCACCAACTACGGCGGCGGCTGGGGAGGTTACTGGGGCGGCTACTGGGGTGGGCCGATGTACAACGAAACCCGCAGCGTCGACTACAAGGTGGCCACCATCCAGGTCGACCTGTTCGATAGCCGCGACGGCAAACTGGTCTGGCGCGGCAGTGCCGAGCAGATCATGAACAACTACCCGCCCAGCCCACAGGAGCGTAATGCGGCCATCCAGAAAACCGTCGCCCAGGTGCTGAGCCAGTACCCACCGCACTGAAGCGCAATCAAGGCAACTTGCCATCACCTTTACTACACTCCTTTGACCGCCGCCACGCTGTATGGCCATGGCCGGCAAAGGAGTGCCCGTGGTTGTTCGTTCCGTTGTCCGCCAACGCGGCGCGATTGGCCTGATGGCCGCCATTACCCTGGGTATGGCGCTGTTGTTCATGCTGCTGGTGGTCGATAGCGGCCGGCTCTACCTGGAACAGCGCAAGCTCCAGCGCATCGCTGACATGGCCGCCCTGGAAGCGCTCAATGGCGGGGGCAGCTGTGTTGCCGGGGTCGCTGATGCCAATGCCCTGGCCCGTCGCGCGGCGCTGCGCAACGGCCATGCTGATTCGCCGGATAGAACCCTCTTGGTCGAATGCGGCAGTGTCAAAGCGGCGGCTAACGGTATCCGGGCATTCACCGTTGATCCGCAGCAGACCCAGGCCATCCGCGTCACCGCTACGCACCAGGTGGCGACCAGCATTGCCGCAGGGGTCTGGGCCCTGGCCGACGGCAACGGCCTGCAGAGCAAAACCCGCCTGCAAGCCCAGGCAACAGCGGGGCGCACAGGCCCGGCCTTGGCGAGACTGTCGATTCGCAGCAGCCTGCTGACCATCAACACGGCCAAGAGCGATCAACTGAACACGCTGCTCGGCGCCCTGTTGGGGACACAGATCAACCTGGGCGTGGCGCAATGGCAGGGCTTGCTCGACGCGGATCTCAATCTGCTGCGTTTTCTCGACGCGCTCGCCATCGAGGCGAAAGTGGCCGCCGGCAACTACACCGAGCTGCTGCACAAAACCTTGAAAGTAGGCGATGTACTCGACGTCATGGCCGAAGTGGCCGCGCAGGACAATCCGCTGGTGAATGTCAGCGGCCTGGTCGACCTGGCCGTCGCAGGCAAGGATGCGGGCGGGATCGTCTTGGGCGAACTGCTCAACATCCAGAACGGCGGCACCCATGCAGGGCTGGATGCAACCTTGCAGGTGCTGCAACTGGTCCAGGGCACCATCCAGCTGGCCAACAGCAAGCACGCCGTAGAAACCACGCTGCCGGTCAGTGTGCTGGGGCTGGCGAACATCACCACGCGCTTGAAAATCATCGAGCCGCCGCAGTTCTCCGCCCTGGGCGACCCTTCGCTGGCGCAGGCCAACCCGATGGCAGCCGGGCAGATCTATGTGCGCACCGCGCAGACCCGGATTCTCATCCAGGTCAATCTCGGCCCGCTGCTAGGCGGGCTGAACCTGGGCATCATCCAGCTGGTGCCCAGCCCCAGCCTGGACGTGGGCTTGGAAGTGGCCAGCGCCAGTAGCCATGTACGCGGCTACGACTGCAGCAGCGCCTCGAGCAAACGCCTGCGCGTGAAGAACGACGGCGCTGCCGCCAAGGTGATGATCGGCACCATCGACAACAGCAAGTTCTTTTCCAACCAGCCGGTGAGCGCCAGCCCGTTGGTGCTGCTGCGTGTACCGCTGCTGGGCCTCGATGTCGGCTTGGGCGCCAACTCGCCGGTGTTTTCCCAGGCGGAAACCTACGACTACCTCAAGCCGCCGAATATCGACCAGTCACCCCCGGCAAGCCGCACCATGGACACCAAGAACATCGTTGCCAGCCTGGGCGCGACGCTCGGTGGGCTGGAGCTTTCACCACAGATACCGCTGGTGAGCGCCTTACTGAATATCATCACCGGGCTGATCGGCGGGCTGCTGGGGTCGTTGCTCGATCCGCTGGTCAACAACCTGCTGGCACTGCTGGGCATAGATCTCAACGCAGTCACCATCGACGCCCACCTCAGCTGCCAGAGCGGCCGGCCAGAGCTGCTGATCTAGGCACACGGCAAGCTGATGCAGAAACAGGCACCGCCATTGCGGTTGTCGACGCTCAAGCTACCGCCCATGGCTGCGACGATGCCATGGCTTACCGACAAGCCAAGCCCGGTGCCGACACCGGCTGCCTTGGTGGTGAAGAACGGCTCGAAGATCCGCTCCAGTAGCAGTGGGTCGATACCACCGCCGTTGTCTTGCACCCACAGCAATACCTGCCCGGCAGTGAGGGTTTGGTGAATGCAGAGCGTGCCTTGGCCGCCGCGCTTATCGAGCAGCGCGTCACGGGCGTTGACCATCAGGTTGATCAGCACTTGCTCCAACTGATCCGCATGGCCCATCACCTGCGGCTGATCGCTGGGCTGCTCAACCTGCAGGGTCACGCCCTTGCCTTGCAGTCCCTCCTCGAGCAGTGCCACCGCCCCCTGCACCGCCGACCAGGCGGCAAAGCGCGTGCCTTCGACCTCCGAGCGCCGGCCAAATACCCGCATGTGGTCCACCAGGCGCGCCGTACGCTCGATCTGCGCCTCGATACGCTGCAGCTTCTGCTCCAGGTAGGCCGGGTCTGCATCGCCATTTTGCAGACGCTTGAGCGCATTGGCGGTTGCCATGCGCATGACATTGAGCGGCTGATTGATTTCGTGCAGCAAGCCTGTGGCCAACTCGCCCAAGGTGGCCATCTTGGCCCCCTGCAACAATTGCCGCTGACTGCGCCGCACCTCGGTGTTGTCCCGGCCAACCGCCTGGACTTCCAGTAACCGGCCCTGTTCGTCGAACAGACCGCGGTCGGCCCAGATCCACCAGGCATGCTCACGCCCAGGCAACTGCAAACAGATTTCCGCGCTGCTCATCGGCTGCTGCGGCGTCAGCGCCTGCAAGCGCTGGAGAAAGTCATCGCGCTGGCCCTGGGACATCCACTGACCCAAGTTCATGCCGACCAGCTGCTCTGGGCTACAGTGCAGGTAATCGGCCAAGGGCCGGTTGCCGAAAACCAGGCTCAAATCTGGACGGTAGCGGCAGATCATCGCCGGTGAATCTTCCACCAGCACCCGGTAGCGCTCCTCGCTCTGACGGACCCGTTCAGCCGCTTCGGTCGCCTCACTGACGTCCAGCCACAGCCCGACCACCTCCCGCGGTTGGCCAAGGTCGTCACGCAGCAGGCGCGCTTCATCGAGGATCCAGTGATAGCCACCAAGGCTGTCACGCAGACGCAGGCGACAGCGTACCTGGCCGTCGCGTAGCAGACTGCGGGTGCGCTGCAACCACAGGCCGTGATCATCGGGATGCACCGCCAGCCCTGGCTGGCGCGCCTGCTCACTGTCGTTGGCCCACCCCAGCAGGGGCGTAAGGCTGGCGCTGTAGAACTCGCCCAGCAAGGCCCCCGCGACGCAGCGCTGAACGTAGATCACCGCCGGAGAGCTGGCGATCAGGTTCTCCAGCCGCTCACGCGCAGCGCCGGCCTGCTGCTCTTGCTCCTTGAGCGCACTGATATCGAGTAGAAATCCGCGTAACTGGCCGGCGTGCAGTTGCCCTGCCCAATGCACCCAGCGCGCTACCTCCGCGTGCACCAGGCGCAGACTGAGGTTCAGCTCGCGCCCTGCCCAGGCCTGTTCCAGGGCCAACTGCGCGGGCTCTCGATCAGCGGGGTGCACAAGTGCCAGCCATTGCACCTGGCTGAGCGCGCGCGGCAGGCCAAGGCTGGCGGCTAGACTGGGGTCCAACTGCAGCGGCTCTTGTCGTGGCCATTGCCACCAACCGGCACCCAGCTGAGCCTGCAATTGATCCAGATGACACGCCAGGCGCTGCGCCTGGGCCTGATGCAAACGGCTGACCAATGGCTGGGCTAGCGCCTGCATCAACGGCTCCGCCGACTCCAGCTGCAACCTTTGCTTGGCGCCAGCGCAGAGCAACCAGGCCTGCACCTGCGCGCCCTGCCGGTAAGGCAACAGGCAAAGCGTGGCACCGGCGCTGCGTGTCAGCCAATCAGGGTAAGCACGCGTGTCGAGCAGCGCGTGCGGCGGTAACTGCTCCAACCAGGACTGCAGCCGCTGCTGCTCGGGCCAAGGCCAGTCATCACTGCTGGCGTAACTGCGCCATTGTCCGCCCTCATGCAGCATCAATCGCAACGACGCCGCTTGCCAGTGCTCGGCTAGCCGTTGCAACTGTTCGGTCGCTGCCTGCACCAGATGCGCCTCGCCGGCTTCGCGCAGGGCATCACCGATCTGAACCGCCAACTGATGTTCGGCATGCTCGTGGCGGCCACTGTCACGCTCATGCAGCAGATCGCCGATGTCGAACAGTTGCAGCATCCAGCCCTCGCCCTGGCGTAGCAACCAGCCGCGGGTATGCAAGACATGGCCAAGCACGGTATGAAAATCCAGGTCCAAGGCCAAACCCTGCCAATCGGCAGGCTCACCTTCGAGCACCAGCCAGCTGTGGCGCTCAAGATAATCATGGACCCGCGCACCGCTGTGGCTAGGCAAAGCCAGTGCGCTGCGCAGCGGGCCGGACAGACGTAATACCCGCGCCTGATCGTCCAGCCAGACCTGTAGTCCGATGGCCACCGGCGGCGCAGCTTCGGTGACAGGCAGAGGCGCTGTGCGCCAACGATCGAACAGGCCACTCACAGTTGCAAACTCGCTTGCGCCTTCAACTGCGCAGGCAAGCGCGGTACCTCACCGATTACCGGCAGCACCAACACCGGGACCACGGCGGTCAGGCGTTGCTTGGGGTAGGTGATCGTCACGGTCAGTAAGTCATCGACCAGGCTGACCTGGGTATCGTTGGCCTGGAAGGCCAACGACTTGGGCATCCACGCCAGTTGCTGAGCCACCACCTGGCGCGCGAGGGTCTGCGCCTGCGCCTGAAAGTTGGCCGTAGCCGGATCGAGCGCCACGCAGCGGCGCACCGCCTCACTGCTGGCCTGGTTGAACGACTGCAACATGAGCATCGGCAGCGCATAGCTGACCAGACCATAGAACACCGCAAAAAACACCATGAATACCGCGACAAATTCGATGGCTGCTGCGCCTTTTTGCCGTCCTGCCAGGCCTGCTTGCATGATCGCGTCTACCCTGACTATGAAACCTGACTGACAGCATAGAACCGTTCAACGAATAGGGATGGCAATTTGCCAATGCACAGCATTGTTCTCTTGATGTGGCTTGCCTTGTGTACTGAACAAGATGTCCGTGAACGGCAGATTTCCAACACCCTGACGCTGGGTGCTGCCGCTTGCGCCCTGGCCTGGCTATTCGCGACCGGCCACAGCTGGATCGGCGCCGAGCCCAGTGATGCGGGCTGGGCGCTGGCCATCGTCATGCTGCTCACCCTGCCTGGCTACATGCTTGGGCGCTTTGGTGCGGGCGACGTCAAGTTGTTGGGCGCGCTGGCGCTGGCGACCAGTCATCAATACGTGCTCGGCACCTTCATCGGTGCCGGCATTGCCGTGTTGCTGTGGATGCTCAGCCGACGCCGGCTATGGACCTTGCTCAACCCCAAGGTCAAGAAACGCCTACAAGTCCTGGCCGAACAGGTCGGCGACAAACAGCCCTTCGCTCCCTATGTACTGGTGGGCTTTTTATTGACCGCGGTATGGATCCAATGAGTGACCATGCGGTCGGATAACTTGTACAGCCCTTGTACATAACCGCAAAGTGCGACTACTTTCTTAAGCGTCAGTGCGTCTGGCACGGGAGCGGGGCGAATCGAACAGGGAGTTGATCGTGAACAAGACCGTGAGTGAGGTGAAGATTCTGGTTGTCGATGACCAGGCGGTAATTGTCGAAGAGTTATGTGAATTTCTCGAAAGCCAAGGCTATGTGTGCGTTGCCGCCCACTCGACTGGCGAAGCGATCGAACGCTACCAAGCCGAAGACGCAATCGGCCTGGTGCTTTGCGATTTGCACATGCCCGGGCGCGATGGCATCGAACTGGTCCGGGCGCTGAAAGAGATTGCTGGCCGCCAGCGCATGTTCGAAGCGATCATGCTCACGGGCCGCGCCGACAAACAGGATGTGATCCGTGCCCTGCGCGAGGGGTTTGCCGATTACTATCAAAAGCCCATGGACCTCAACGAACTGCTCGAAGGCGTACGTCGTCAGGAGCAGGCGCTGCTGGAGCGGCGGCGCAATTTCCGCGAGCTGGGCAGCCTGAACCAGCGCCTGCAATATCTGGCGGACTCCATCGACGACCTTTACCAGGATCTGGAAAAGGCCCGCGGCCAAGGTGTGCACCGACGCGCCACCGATGCCGAAGAGCCAGAGGGTGAACTGCCGGCAGTGTTCGAGAAACTCTCGCCACGTCAGCTGGAAGTGGCCAAGCTGGTCAGCAAGGGCAAGACCAATTACCAGATCGCCTGTGAGCTGGGCATCACCGAGAACACTGTGAAGCTGTATGTGTCGCAGGTGCTGCGCCTGACCCACATGCACAACCGCACCCAGTTGGCGCTGGCCCTGACGCCACGCTCATCACCCCTGCACCAGCGTTTCACTACTCACTAGGCCCTGTACGAACTGCTTCCGCACTCGCCCATACTGCGTTGAAACGGTGCTCTAGTTGTTCTCGGTGCTGATCTTCACCCAGCGGAAATGGTCGGGGATCGGGTACTTGTAGGTTTCCAGCCAGCGGTACATCGATTGGTCGCGCTCGCTGGCGGTTTGCCGCTGGAGCTTGGTCGAGGCTTGCTGATTGCTCGATTGCACGCGCAACAGGGCTTCGGTGGCGGTTTGCGCTGGCGGTTGGCGTGGCGGCTCTTCGGCCACTGCTGCCAGGGGAATGCAGGCCAGGAGAATTAAGGATCTAAGCATCGGAAAGTGCCTCCTGTTGCGTGGATTGGGGCCGCTTTGCGGCCCATCGCAGCCAAGCCAGCGCCTACAGGGTTCGCTGGCCGGCCCTTCAACTGACCGGCAGAACACCCCGCCCGGTCGATTTCAACTGCTTGGCGCGCGCCTGGGCCTCGGCAAACTGCGCAGGCTTGAGCCGCAGGCGGGCCACCAGATCTGCCGCCTGCTGCCAGTTGTCCTGCAGTAACGACAAGGCCACCAGGTTGACCGCCGGCAGTGGGTTGTCATCCTTGAGCTCGATCGCCGTCAGAAACTCAAAGCGCGCCTGCTCATGATCGCCAAGGTTCATCAGCACCACGCCCAAATCGTTACGCACCTTTTCATCGGTCGGCGCCAGGCGCACAGCCCGCTGTAAATTGCGCAGGGCTTGAGCGTCGTCTCCGCGGGCCGATGCCAGCTGGCCAAGGCCGTGCTCGCCTTCAGAGGCCAGGCAGCCGCCGAGCAGGCTGCGGTACAGCGGCTCGGCCTCGCTACGCCCGAGCAGACGCAGGACCTTGGCTTTGCGCAGGCGCACCTGATCGAGTTCATCTGGCAACTGTTGCAAATGCGCAAGGCTGGCATGCGGGCGGCCGTCGTTGAGCATTTCATCCGCCAGGTTCAGGGCCAACTGCTGGTCAGCGTCGGGCTTGCCGCATGTGTTGCCAGCGAACACTTGCGCCAGGCCCTCCGGCGAGTGCCCGGCGCAACCGCTAAGCAGCAACAGCCCCAGGGCTATCAGTATTGTTCTCATCCCCACCCTCCCCTCACGATCCCAAAGCCCGCGCCAACGCGGTCAAGCCAGGCCCGGCCAAGACAATCAGCAGGGCCGGAAACAGAAATATCATCATCACCGCCGACATCTTCGCCGACATCTTCGACACCCGCTCCTGCAAACGCGTCATCCGGCGGTCATCGAGCAAGGTCTTCAAGGCTTGCAGCGACTTCATCGCCCCACTGCCCTGCACCAGTAACTGGCGCAGGATCACGCAGGTGTCGATCAGCTCATCGACCGCCAGCAGTTTCGCGGTCTTTTCCAGCTCAGGTGCCAGGGCCAGGCCGGAGTCCACCCGTTGCAGGACCAGGCGCAGCTCTTCGCTGATTTCCGGCACCAAGGTACGCCCTTCGTGGCTCAGCACCCGCAGGGCTTGCTCGACGGCCAGGCCGGTTTCAAACAGGATGCGCAACAAGGGAATCAGCAAGCTCACTTCCTGGGCGATGCGCTGTTGACGACGCGCAGCCGCCAACGCCAGCAGGCGCTTGGGCAGTAGATAGCCGACCCCCAAGGCACACAACGGCAGCACCAACCAATGGCCAGTCCAGCCCATCAATCCGTGTTGCAACAGCAGCGTCAGGCCCACTGCAAGGAGCGGCAGCCCCAACTGGGCAGCGGCAAACAGCGCTCGCTGGCGACTGCGGCGCCAACCCACACGATCGAGCAGCGCCTGAGTTTCGCCATCGAGCCGCTGCAAGCGCCGCCCCAGGTTGCTGCTGCCTAGCCAGTGCAGCCAGTCGCCCAACCGCTCCTCGCGTGCCAGCTGACCTTGCAAGCGCCGCGCGATCAGCAAACGTCCGCGCAACTGCTTCAAGGCCTGCATGCCGAGCAAGGCGAATCCAGCCAGCAGGAACACCGCGCAGATCAGCCAGGCCATGCTCACAGGCTCCTCATCATGCGCCATAGCACCAGGCAACCTAGTGCCTGGAAGGCAAAGGCCAGTAACAACAGCATCTGCCCCTGGCTATCGCGCCACATACCCAGCAAGTAGCCGGGGTTACCGAGCAGGAAGTAGCCGACCATGCTCAACGGCAGCGCCCCGAGAATCCATGCGGTGACCCGCGTTTCACCGGTCAACGCCTTGAGCTGGCGCGTGCCTTGTTCGCGCTCACGGATCAGCTTGATGAGGTTCTCCATCAACTCGCTGGCATTGCCGCCATACTGCTGGTTGATCCGCAGACCAAGGGCGAACAGGCGCATTTCGTCCTGATCATAGAGTTCGGCCAGCTCGCTGACCGCTACCTCCAGCGCTACCCCCAGGCGGACATTGCGCCGCACCCGCTCCATGGCCGAGCGCAGTGGTTCGCGAGTGCCATCAATTGCGCCCAGCACCGAATCGTTCAACGTCCGCCCAGCCTTCAAGCTACGCACGCTGTAGTCCAACAGGCCCGGCAGTTGCTGGATGATCTGGCGCACGCGCAGCCGATAACGCCAGCCCAGGTACAAGTAGCCCAGCGCAGGCCCACTCAACAGCACCATCAAGCCGACCGTCCAGCCAGAGACCAGCAAGCCAGCCATGACCAATCCGCCCCACGCCAGCAGCCATGGCCTGGGATTGAACGCGGCAGTATCCACGCCCGCCCGTTGCAGCAGCGGGTCGAACCAGTCACGCCGCGCCTTGCCGCTGCGCACCGAGCGATAGGCGCGGCCCAGGCGCTGCAGAATGCGCTCCTCGCCGCGCTTGTACAGGGCCAGGCGAAACAGCAGCAGGGCGACGCCGAGCAACAGCGGCGACAGCGCCAGCAGCAGGGCGCCAGTCACAGCACACCTTCGTTGCGCAACTTGGCGCCAGCCGGGTTCGGTGCTTCGCGTAGAAAGCTGGTGCCGCCGCGGCGGTCGAGACGAAACAGCGTGTTGGTCACGTACACATCGTCGCGCACCCCCACCACTTCGAGCACTTCGCTGACGCAGCGACGGCCATCGGCCAGCCGCGTCAGCTGAATCACCACATCGAGCGCCGCGCAGATCATCTGGCGCAAGGTCTTCTCGGCAATCTGCCGGCCGCTCAGGCCGACCAGGGTTTCCAGGCGCAACAAGGCGTCCTGGGCGGTGTTGGCATGCACGGTGCTCATCGAGCCATCATGACCGGTGTTCATCGCCGTGAGCACATCGAGCACTTCGGCGCCGCGGATCTCACCCAGCAGGATGCGATCCGGGCGCATCCGCAAGGCGTTGCGAATCAGCTCGCTGGCCTTGATCTCACCATGCCCCTCGACGTTCGGCGGGCGCGTCTCCAGGCGTACCACATGGGGGTGATTGAGCTGCAGTTCAGCGACGTCTTCGATGGTCACCAGGCGCTCCTGCGGGGCAATCATCAGACTGAGGATATTGAGCAAGGTGGTCTTGCCGGTCCCGGTGCCGCCACTGACCAGAATATTGCAGCGACGCCCCACCGCGCGTTCAAGAAAGTCGAAGATGGCCTGATCGATCGCCCGGGTCGCGAGCAGGTCGGCGCTCTTGAGCATGTCGCGGCGAAATTTTCGGATCGACAGGCACGGCCCATCCAAGGCCACCGGTGGGATGATGGCATTGACCCGGCTGCCATCGGGCAGGCGCGCATCGACCATTGGCGAAGACTCATCCAGGCGCCGCCCCAAGGGCGCCAGGATGCGTTGCATGACCCGCTCGACATGGTGCGCGTCGATAAAGCGCAGGTCCGTCAGCTGCAATAAACCGGCGCGTTCGACGAACACCCGGTGCGGGCCGTTGACCAGAATTTCGGTAACGCTGGGATCACGTAGCAGCACCTCAAGTGGGCCATAGCCGGTCAGTTCGTCGACCAGCTCCTCGGCCATGCGCTCCATTTCGTAGCGCGACAGGGCCAGGCGCATACGCGCCACATAGTCGCCAACCTGCTCGAAGACGAACTGCGTCAGGGCTGGCCGGGCACCTTCGAGCAAGTTGCGCCCGCTGTCCTCGATACTGTCGATGACGTGGCGGTGCAAGGCGCGCTTGAGCGCTTGCGGCTCAGCCGCAGCATGGCGTTGACCGCCAAAGGGTTCGTCGCCGCTCATTTGCTCCCCCACAGGCGTCGCAGCCAGGTCAGGGTGGGCGTTTCAAGGCTTTGCGAACGCTGCGCCAGGCGCTCGCCCAGGCCCTGCAAGGCTTGTGTCAGGCTTTCGCGCGGGGCCAGTTCGAACAGGCTCAAGCCTTGGTTCTTGGCATTCAGACGCACCTCAGGGCTGTACGGCATGACTTTGAGCAACGGCAACCCATAACGTTTGGCCAAGGCCTCGGCGTCCGGCGCGACATGCTTGAGGTAGCGGTCAACCAGCAAGCTGGCGTGCTCCAGCTTGATCCCGCGGTCGCGCCATTGATCGAGCACTTCCAGGTTGCGCCGGCAATCGAGGATGTTCTGATCGGTGTAGAGAATCAGCTTGTCGCAATGGCTGACGATAGTGCGCAACGCTTCACTGTCGGTCTGCCCGGTGAGGTTGAGGACAATGTGCTGGAAGTGCTGGCGCAGCGCGCTGAGCAGCATGTACAGCTCGGCGGCACTGGTCTTGCGCAGCGGCTCGTCGGCCTCGGCATAGGCCAGAATGCGCAGGCCGCTCTTGTCGCGGGTGAAGGCGCTGTCGATCAACGTGGCGTCCAGCCGACGCAAATGGCGCAAGGCGTCGCCGAAGAAGAACGACGCTTCCAAGCCCAGCAAGGCCAGACTGTCGCCACGCGGCAAACCGAGGTCGAGCAGCAGGGTCTGTTGGCCGCTGTCCTGCACCACCCGCGCCAGATGAGTGGTCAGCAGCGCACCGTCGGCACCGCGCTGGGCGCCGTAGAGCACGGTCAGGCCACCCAGGCTGGGGTTGCTGGTCACCGCTGGCAAGCGCTTGCCCAGGCGCCGGACCAGGCCAGCCACCTCGCTGGCCCGCGAGCCGTATGCAACGAAGTCGCGGGCGCCAGCGCGCATGGCATGCAGCACCAACTGGTTGTCCATGCCATCGCCGAGGGCGACGATCGCCAGCATCGGCTTGGCCTCCAAAACGCCCTCGATCAAGGCGCACTGCGTGACCAACTGCTCGCGGTCCAAGCCAATGAACACCAGGTTGCTGAAGGTCACGTCGACCAGCGCCAGCAACTCGTCGAGGCTGCCACCACTGGCGCCGATCACCTGGCCCTGCTGGGTCAAAGCGCCCTGCAACCAGTTGAGGTCTTGCTCATTGCGGGTGATCGCCAGGTACGTCTGGTTGAGGCTTTCGTTCATCGTGATAACCCACTGCGGCCATCGAAATTGCCGTTTTCCAGGAAGAACAGCTGGCCCCAGCTGGGGTCGTAGGTGCGCAGGTGCTCACCCGGCAGCTCGGGCAGGCGGGCATTGGCAGCCAATGGCTGGACCAAGTGCGGAGTCACGATCATCAGCAGCTCGGTCTCATCGCGGACCAAGGCCGATTGACGAAAGAACGCGCCCAATATCGGCAAGCTGCCCAGCCCGGGCAGACGGTCTACCGAAGAGCGGGTGTTGCTGCTGATCAAACCGCTGATGATGAAGCTCTCGCCGTCGGCCAGGGAGATGCTGGTATCCGTGCGGCGCACGCTCAAGCCAGGCACCTGGGTACCGGCGATGGTCACCGCATTGTTGTAGTCCAGCTCACTGACTTCCGGCGCCACCTTGAGAGTAATGCGGTCGCGACTGATCACCGTCGGGGTCAGGGCCAGGCGTACGCCGAACTCTTTGTACTCGATCGAGACGTTGTCACTGCCAGCACTGGGCACCGGGATAGGAATCTCGCCACCGGCCAGGAAGCTCGCGGTAAGGCCGCTGAGCACGGTCAGGCTCGGGCGCGCCAGGGTGTAGGCAAAGCCGCTATTTTCCAGCGCGTTAATCGCAGCCAGGAAGCGGCTGCTGCCGCCGCCCCAGACGATATTGAACACACTGTCATCAAGCGGTATGGCAGGACGCGCGATAGGCACGTTGCCAGGGGTGACAGCGGTATTTGGCACGGTATTGGGCGAGCCGATCAGACTGTTGTTCGAGCCCTTGAAGAACAACCGTGCGCCGGCTTCCTTGTATTTGCTCCGGCGCACCTCGACGAAACGGATATCGGCCTGCACCTGGGTCGGCAGTTGCTCATCCTGCGAAGGCAGCAGCGCGTCTTCGGCCATGTCGGCACTGGCCCTGCCCTTGACGAACAGCATCGCCCGATGCGGCGAAGGGGTGCAGGCGGTCCACAGCATCAAGGTGGTGCTCCCCGGCCCCACTGCAGTAAGCAGCACGCCACGCTCGCCACTTGCCTGGACATCGGCGACCTTCGGCTCGCCCACCGCCACCCGGCTGATAGTCACCGGCAGGCGTAGCTCTTGTTGCAGGCCCTGGTCCATCTCGATCACCGAGGGCAAGTCGGCAAACGCCGCACAGCCCTTGTCCGCCGCCTGTGCCATGGGCAAGCTCGTTATCAGCGACAGGGCCAGGCACAACGGGGTGAATATCCGCGCGGAACTACGCATGGCTGCATCCTTGCTGGTTCAGGGTGTCTTGGCTGAATCGTTGCTCTGGGCGCCGCGAATGATCTGCATACCTGGGTTGCCAGCCGCAGGCGCGACGTTAGCGATAGGCACTTGGGACAATTGGCTAAAGCGAAACAGATCGCGACTGGCAGTTTCGACCTGGGGCTTGGCCTGTGGATTGGCCCAATAGCCCGCCAGCAACTGCTCATCGGCGCTACGCACGGCCAAGCGCAGGGTGCCGGCCTGGGCTGCCAGCATCAGGCGGCTGGCGAAGGCTTCAGGCACAGCCAAGGCCACGGTGCGATTGCCGGTGCCGATCGGGTCATGCCGCCCCTGCTGCTCTTCGGCGGTTTGCGCCGGGCGGCCGTCATTGGCCAAGCCCGTCTGCTCACCGACGCTCAATACCCGCAGCGCAGGCAAGATGACCTGGGCGGAGGACTGCGGGTTGTGGTTTTCTTCACGCAAGAACAGCAGCACATCCACATAGTCGCCAGGGCGCACCTGCCCTGCCGCGCCAACAACATCATCGACTGCGACAGCCACCGCCCGCTCATGGCTGCGGATCATCCGCGCCAGCGGGCCACCTGACTGAAAGCTGTGCTCGTCGAGCCAGGCCCCTTGAGCCAAGGCGCGCTCACTGCGCCGGCCAAGCACTTGCTCGATGTGCTGAAAGGCGCCCTGAGGCACCACCTGCAAGCGCTCGATCAGCACATCGTCTTCGCTCAAAGGCGTATTGGCGGCCACATCGTGGCGCAACACGACAATGGGCGAACGGCGCGGTTCCTCCACCTGAATCGGTGCCGGAGCGGTTACCGGCTGAGCCGTCACCTCGTCAATCGGCGGCGCAGCGACAGGCGCGGGCGGTCGACTCAGCACCAACCCCCAATACCCTGCAAGCACTGCCGCACCCAGAAACAGCCCGGCAAGGATCATGGTCAAGCGACTGCTCATTACCGCTCTCCCGCACCTGAAACCCATGATGGCAAAAAGTAACTATTTCGCTATTGCACGGTAGTTCAGAGCGGCTAAATCGCCATGAGCGAGACTAAGTTTTCCAGCCTGGAATTTGACGCTGAGACAAAACAGATGCTTAGCATCGCTGAACCAATCTAATACTTTGTAATTAATGCCTTCTTACATTTGCACTCCGGCGTAGCTTGACGATTCTGTGATAGCAAAGGGGCATCACCGCTTTACGCCCCACAAACCGGCGCCGCCCGCGCAAGGAGATGTGCCATGTTGCTGCTCAAGATCCTCATCCACTGCCAGAACTTCCTGCAACGCAAGGACGGAGCCTCCGGTATCGAGTACGCAGTCATTGCGGCAATGGTTGCCGTAGCGCTGGCGGCCTTCGTCGATCCGATCTCCGCACAAGTCAAAGCCATGATGACTACCATCCAGACCGCCATCACGCCTTGATCGCAAGCCGCACCCGCATGCCCTGCGCTACCTACCCGTCAGGAGCCGACGATGCCAACCTCTTCCTTGCGTCAACAGATTCTTCTAGTCGACGACGAGGAAGAGGCACTGCTCGAACTTGCCGAATTATTGGAAAACGAAGGTTTCAAGTGCCACACCGCCACCTCCGTCAAAGCCGCACTGCAGCAACTCACGCGCTACCCTGACGTCGCCTTGGTCATCACCGACCTGCGTATGCCCGAAGAAAGCGGCATCGGCCTGATCAAGCGCCTGCGCGACCACACCTCCCGCCAACACCTGCCGGTGATCGTCATGTCCGGACATGCCGATCTGGAAGATGTCAGCGACCTGCTGCGCTTGCAGGTACTGGATCTGTTTCGCAAGCCGATCTTCCACGCCCGCCTGCTGGAGACGCTGGAGAACCTGTTCCCCACACCGAGGATGCAGGTGGTTCGCCAGTAACGTACATCGCTCAGATGAGCATGGCGTAGCCACGCAACATGCCCGCCGTTTGGGGCAACCCCTGTTTGAGTAAACACTCGATCAGGGCGTAAGCGGTATAGGGCAAGCGCACCAGGGCTTGGCGCATTTCAGCTACCGCAGCGAGTACCGCAGCTTGTTCCAGGTCCCAAAGATCCATGATGAACTCATCAGGATGCTGCGCTTGCACATCGAACGCATCGAGCGTCGAGGACGGAAAATCCTTCAAATTAAACGTGACGATGATTTCCGCGCTGCTTCTGATGGCGGCAGCCAGAACATGAGCATCATCCGGATCTGGCAGCTCGATCGAGTCGAGGAGTTGTTCATGGCCTTTAACTAAAGCATCGGGAATCGCGGCCTCCATTAGCCTAGATACCCGATCGAGTTGTTCCCTGCTCAGGTCCTCCCTATTGCGTAGAAGGTTACGCTTCCACTCTTCGTCGATTTGCTGCGACCATCGCGCTCTGAAAAGCTCTTTTCCAGCCAGCCTCAGCAGCAGATCGCGAAGCGGGGCTGGTAAAGCACACAAGCATCGTAAATAACTGTGAAAGGCGATGTGCCCATCAATAGCCCAACCCAAGCTCTTCAGACAGGCTCGCCAACTCATTCAAGGCCTTGTGGCTGGCGTCATCACGCTGTTGCTTGTAGGCCATAAGGTCGGAAAAAAACACTCTTCGATGGCGGCCAGCCTTATGGTGAGGCAGTGCCCCCTCCTCCAGCAGCTTGACCAGATGAGGCCGTGAAACACTCAGTAAGTCTGCGGCTTCCTGAGTAGTCAGTTCGGCCAGACGACGTTCGACAGAGTGCGTCAGGCGTTTCTCTGAAACTCACAACTGCCAACTGAAACTCAAGGTCATCCGCGGCCGCCGATCGAGGCTGTCCAGGGCGATGTTTGATAGCGGCTTGGCGACTTCCAGGGCAACGTTGTAGTACCGCGCATCACCCAGCCTCACGCCGAGCGCTGCCGATGACAGGCGTGCCTCACGTATATCAACCTCGTTGAACCAGGTGCGGGCGGCGTCCAACACGACGTAGGGTTGCAGCACGTTCACCCAATGGCCTTCTCGCTTGAAACTGTAGTTCAGCTCATAGGCCACGCCCCAGCCTTTGTCGCCCCAGGCTTGGTCACTGGGATAACCACGGCCGAAGCTCTGCCCACCAAACACCACGCGCTCGCTCTCAGGCAGGCTGTCACCGCTCCAGGACAACGCCGCCGAAGCCACGCCTTGCCAGTTGTCGAACCACTGATCGCTCTGCAGCGCAGACAGGCGCAGACGGAGAAAATCCAGGTCGTAGTCGGCATTGGTCCGCGCCCCGAAATAGTCCAACCCCTGGTACACGCCGGCGCTGACAATCCGCAGGCGGCCAGGGTCGGCCTGGCGCCAGTCGCCCTCGAAGGACAGCGCACGCAGGTGGGTCTGGCTATCTGACTTCAGCCCAGAGCCAGCCCGCTGGTAGTCGATCCGGTCCTTGACCACATAGAAGCGTCCCACCACGTCCAGCCATTGCCTGGGCGAGGCGATCAGGGTCTGGCTAATTCCGACCGAATAGCGATCCGTCTCGTGCTGCTGGCTCAGATCGATGCCATTGTCCAGGCGTACCCGCGTACTAGGCTCGCTGCGGTAGCGCGCAGCCGAAAGCAGCAGGCGGCTGCCCTCGCCATCCAGGTACTGACCATAATCCAGCCGGCCATAACGACTGTCATCCTCTCCAGGTGGCACCAGTACGCTGGCTGAGAGCTGTTCGGCGAAACGGGTTTGCCCATTGCTGGTCAGTGCGATCAGCGCTTGTAGATCATCGCGACTGCCCTCGCCGACCTGCACGGCAGTGCTGAGCGGTTTGCGCGAGGCCTGGGCGACCAGCCGCGCAGCGCCATCAGCGCTCGCTGGCGCAGCTAAATGCGCGGCAAAGCTCACACCCGGGATGCGATTGATCAGGCTGGTATAGCGCTCGAAGGTGGTCCGGGTCAGCGGCCGCTCAGCTTTGAGCTTGCCCATCAGGGTGTCCAGGTAGGTGGCAGCCGGACCGATGTCGCCCTCAATCTGGTAATCACGGATATAACCTTCCACCAGCACCACGCGCACCCGGCCATCGGCAAAGTCCTGGGGTGGCAAGTAGGCGTATGAGAGCAGGTAGCCATCCTGCTGATAGCGCTGGGTCAAGCGCTGGGTGAACGCGACCAGTTCGCTCAAGGTAACCATGCGGCCGATCAATGGCCGGTAATGCTCGCGCAGATCACTCAAGGGGAACACCGTACCGCCCTCGAAGCGGACTTTGCGCAACTCGAACCGGCTGCTCAGGGGCAGTGCCTGTGGCTGACCGGCAGCTACCGGCGCAACGTGCATTACCGGGATGTACGGGCGATAGGCGTCGACCGGCAAATTCGCGCTGGGTAGGCGTCGCTCGATGTCGTTACCGTTGAGAAAGCTGGGCAAAGGCTGGGCCCCGGCCAGCCCCGCCCAGGACAGCATCAGCAGGGACACGACCAGAGGGCGCATTCGGACACTCCATGATCCCGTGGATAAGGGCCGCAATTGCCGCCCGTCACGTGCAAAGCCTAGGCGCTGGCCTAGTAAACGTCGAACCTTGTGCGCGCCTGGCGCCGTTGAATCATTCGCTGACCTGGAACTCTACACGCGCCGTCTCGCCGCTCTCGTCCAAGGCGCTGAGTTCGATGCGCCCGGCCTGTTCGAAACGCACCAGCATGCTCTCCTGGCCGCGGGTTTCACCCAGCGGCTGGCCATTGACGAACCACCAGCGCTGGCCAGCGCCGCCTAACGCCGAAACATGCAGCTGCAAAGGCTCGCTGCTGGTCGCCGGGCGACGCAGGTTATCACCGGGGCGAACGCCGACGATCGACAGCGGTGGCGCGCTGGCCGGCACCTGCGGCGGGCAGGCCGGGTCGACTCGCGGCAGACGCGCTGCACGCCGCTCGACCCGGGCCAGCCAAGGTTCCAATGGGGCCGGCCAGAGGGCGATGTCTTGCGCCTTGGCTCCGGCGCAGCTGGCATCCACACGCAAGCCTTGGTCATTGACCCAGACGGTTTCGCGCAGGCTCAGGCCCAATGGCTGGTCAGCCGCCTGCAAGGTCGGCGGGGTGGTGTTGTCGAGGGTCCAGGCAAAGCGTTGGCGCCGGCAATTGGGGTCTTGCCGATTCATCGGCTGGCCCAATGGCCAGCAGATCGCGGCAACGCCCACCGACGCTGGCACCTGCTCGACTGGCGCACTGATACCTCGCTGGGCGTCGCGATTGCTCAACAGGTCATGCACTTGCAGCATCAACGGCGCCGCCGAGGCCAGGCCGAACTGGCCAGGCACCGGAGTGCCATCGGGGCGGCCAATCCACACCCCGATCAAATATCGTGGTCCTACCCCTACCGCCCAGGCATCACGAAAGCCGTAGCTGGTGCCGGTCTTCCAGGCCAGCTGCGGGCGCTGTACCAGTTCTGCGTGCGGGTCGCGGTCCGGGCGCGCCTGGCCGCTGAGAATACGCCGGATAATCCACGCCGCCCCAGGTGAGAGCAATCGGCGCTCCAGCAGAGGATCCTGCGGTTGCAGCCGAATACGCGCACTGTTCCCGGCGCGGGCCAGGGCCGCATAGCCGCCGACCAGGTCTTCCAGACGGCTGCCGGCACCGCCCAGAATCAGCGACAGGTTCGGTTCGGCCAATGGCGGCAGTATCTGCGGCATGCCGCCCATGCGCAGTTGCGCAGCGAACCGCTTAGGGCCGTAGGCCTCCAGCAATTGCACCGCCGGCAGGTTGAGCGACAGGGCCAAGGCTGAGCTGGCCGAGACCGGCCCGCTGAAGCCCATGGAGAAGTTGCCCGGACGGTAGTCGCCATAGCGGCGCGGTACGTCCTGCAACAGCGATTCGGAATGGATCAGGCCGTCATCCAAGGCCATGCCGTAAAGGAACGGCTTGAGCGTCGAGCCGGGCGAGCGCAGCGCGTGAACCATATCGACATGGCCGAAGCGGCGCTCGTCGGCGAGGTCGATTGAACCCAGGTAGGCGCGCACTGCCATGGTCTGCGAATCGACCACCAGGATCGCCGCTGAAGTGCGCTCGGGCAGCCGTGCGCGCCAGCCCAGCAGCAAATCTTCCAGGCGCCGCTGCAACGAGGCATCGACGGTGGTGCGAATCAGCGGTGGGCTGTTGGCGCTATTGAGCCTTCGCGCCAGCAGCGGAGCCAGCGCCGGTTCCTGGCGCGGCGCCAGCAGCAAGGGCTCCTCGCGTGCCTCATCGACCTGTTGCGCGGGCCACACCTGATACTCGGCCAAGCGCTGCAGGACTTTGTCGCGAGCCGCCTGGGCCCGTTGCGGATGGCGGTCTGGGCGTAACCGGCTGGGCGCCTGCGGCAATACCGCGAGCATGGCCGCCTCCGCGGGCGTGAGGTGTTTGGGTGATTTGCCCAGATACGCCCAACTGGCCGCCGCCACGCCTTGCAGGGTGCCGCCAAACGGTGCTCGATTGAGATACAGCTGGAGGATCTCGCGCTTGGACAGGTGCCACTCCAACTGCAACGTTCGCCACAACTGGCGCGACTTGCCCAGCAAGGTGCGCTCGTGCGGGTCGAGCAAACGCGCCACCTGCATCGACAAGGTGCTGCCCCCGGACACCACCCGGCCACCGCTGAGGTTAAGCCAGGCCGCGCGCACCAGCGCCAGCGGGTTGACCCCGGGGTGGCGGTAGAACCAGCGGTCTTCGTAGGTCAGCAGCGCCTGCAAATACAGCGGCGACACCTCATCGGGGCTGATGGGATAACGCCAGACGCCTTCGGCATCGGCAAAACGCCAAAGCGGCGTGCCATCTTCGGCCAGGACCACCCGCGCCAGGTCATCGGCGGGCATCGGCAATGGCCAGATACGATCGGCCAACCACAGCAGGCCCATCGCCAGCAGGCAGCCCACGACAATGCCGCGCAGTAGCCGTCCCGCACGGCTATGTGGGCGTACTAAGCTTGGCATCGGGAACCGACCTGGCCAGGTGATGGCCAAAGCCTTGGATTGATCATCAGGAAGCGATTATGCATGTAGAAGGTTTTTTCGATTGGCTGGGCCAGGCATTGGGCGCGTTGATCCGCTTTATCGTCGACGCATTGAGCGGGCTGTTCAACCTGCTGGCCAACGCCGGCGGCAACTTTATCGATGGTCTGGCGCGCACCTTGGGCATGGACACCTCGTTGGTCAGCATCCTGGCCCTGATCGTGGGCCTGTTGCTGCTGTACTCGGCGATCCGCGCGTTCATGCGCGCTTCGATCATCCTTGGGATCATCTGGTTGGTGCTGGGGTTGTGGGTGCTGAGCTGGATCATTCATTGATCCAGGATCAGAGGCATTTGTTTGGACGATTGGCGCCTCATCGCGGGGCAAGCCCGCTCCTACATGGGCCTGCGCAACCCTGAAGGAGCGGGCTTGCCCCGCGATGAGGCCAGCGGCCCCTAGCGCGCCTTGACCACCAACTCACCCTGGCTTTCGCCCACCGCCTGCACGTTCGGCCGGTACATCGACTCGACCTGCGGTGGCGGCACTCGATAGGTGCCCGGGGTTACCGCACGCGCCAGGTACAACAGGTGCGTGGTGCCGTAGCTATCGAGCTTGAGCGCCGCTACGTAGCGGTCATCACGGTATTCCTGATGCACCACGTTGGCGTTCTGCATCGACTCGCGCCACTGCTTTACCGCGCTGCTGGCGTTTTCCAGGCTGGCCGCGCTCTGGGCCAGGTTCTGGTTCTCAAGCTCCAACCCCGCAGGCAGCAGATCGACGACCAGCGCATCCGGCACCTGGCTGTGCGCCTTGAGTGCCAGATGCACCAGGACCAGATCACCGCTGCGCAGATTACGCAGGTCGAGGTACTGGCCGTTCATGCCCAGGTACTCGCGACGAATCTCCATGCCGTTGCCACTTGGCGCAGGCGCCTGGCGCGGATAACCGGACAGGGTCAGTTGCTGGTAGAGGGTCTCGCTGCCCTGGTTCTGCACCGTCAGTGGCGATGCCAGCAGAGGGCCTTCGAGCTTCATGCCAGATTCTGCGTTGTCCAGCTCACGAATCTCACCGGCACTGTCCAGACGCGCCTGCCATTTGCCTTCGGGTTTACCCAGCAGACCACGGCCAGCCAGGTACAGCGCGTTGCGCTCTTGAGTCGACAGCCAGCGATTGGCCGCCAACTCATCGGACAAGGCGAACAGACGCTGGTCGACCTGGTTACTGGCCAGGTTGTTCTCCTGCAACAACGCCAGGATCAGCGCCTGATCGCGCACCGCACTGCCATAGTCGGCCATCCAGCCGTCGCTGCGACCAATGCCCAGGCCGGCCTGCAAGGCTTGCTGCGAACGCGGCTTGTCGCCCATCTTGTCCAGCGCCACCGCCAGTTGCACCAGGGGCAGACCTGAGCGGGCGTCACTGCGGCGCTCGAACAGGCTGCGCAAGGCACCCAGTGGCGCCTGCTGACTGCGGGCCAGCACCAGCGCGGCGTAGGCCTGTACCGCAAAGCGGGTGTGCTCGGCGTTCTGGCTGTAGTTCACTTCGATCAAGTTGCGCTCTTGCAGATAACGCAGCAGGCGCTCGTTGGCTTTCTTCAGCGCTTCGGCCGGCACGCCATAACCTTGTTCGCGAGCGCGCAGCAGGAAGTCGGTGACATAGGCGGTCAGCCAGTACTCTTCCTCGCTGTCCGAACTCCACAGGCCGAAGCTGCCGTTGTAGCGCTGCATGCCCAAAAGGTGCTCGATACCCATCTCGATCTTGCGTTTGCGCACATCGGCCGGCTCGCCCTTGATGCCCAGGCGCTTGAGGCTTTCGGCGTCGGCGTAGAGCGACGGATACAGGCCGCTGGTGGTCTGCTCCAGGCAGCCATAGGGATACGCCTCAAGCGCACGGATCTGCTCGGCGAGGTTCAATGGCGGGCGGCTCGACAGGGCGAGGCTGGCTTCCAGGCCCGCTGGTTCGAACTCGGCCAGATCGCTCTCGGGCAGGCTCCAGGGTTGATCCTTGAGTGCCACCCGGTAGTGCTTGAGCATTGCCGGGTAGGCCGGGCGAATGCCCAAGGTCCATTCACGCTCGAAGGCCATGGCAGGCTCGCCTGGCAGTTGCAAGCCGTTGACCTGCACATGGACCTTGCCCTGGCCAAGGCCACCCTGGGCTTGAACCGGAATCATCAAGGTGCTGCGCTGGCCCTCGGCCAAGGTGATGTTTTGCTGATTGGCGGAAACCAGGCCGAGCTGACCTTCGGTGCTCAGTTGCACAGTCAGTTGCTGGGCGCGACCGGACAGGTTGGCCAAATCCAGCGCCAGGTTGGTGCGGTCGCCGCCGGCCAGGAAGCGTGGCGCCGACAACTCGGCGATCAGCGGCGCGGCGACCACTGTCTTGCCTTCGGCCATGCCAAAGTGCTCGTCGCTCCAGGCCTGGGCCATCAGCCGCAGCTCACCGTTGAAATCGGGGATGTCGACAGTGGCCTCGCCTTCACCCTTGTCGTTCAGGGTCACTGGCAGGCTCTGCTGAGCGACGATGGTCACCGTGGTATTGGGGCGCTTGCCGCCCTTGGCCATGCCCGCATCGCCACCGAACGCCAAACTCGCCAGACGGCCTTGGCCGGCTTCGATCAGCTGGCCGTAGATGTCCAGTTGGTCAGCACCATAGGCCTTGCGGCCGAACAGGCTGGCGAAGGGGTCTGGGGTCTTGAAGTCGGTGATATTGAGGATGCCGACATCCACCGCAGACAGCAGCACATGCACCTGCTTGGGAACGCTGCCATCGGCATTGACGGCTTTGAACTTGACCGTCAGCGGCTGCTTGGGACGCATTTTCTCTGGCGCTTGCAAGGTCACCGCCAGCTTGCGCTCGGCGCGATCGAGCGGCAGGTGCAGTACGCCAACCGCGCGCTTGGGCGTGGCATTGGCCTTGCGCTCACCGGGGCGGATCACCAGGGCGCTGATATACAGGTCGTGGCGCGCCCACTTGCTATCGAGCTTGACGTCGAAGGTCTTGCCCTCGGCAGGCACATCGATCTCTTGCCACCACAGCGGACCGTCGCTGGATTCGACCATCAGGTAACCACTGCCGGCGGCCGGTGGGGTGACGGTGACCTGGGCAGTGCCGCCATCGGCGTAGGACTTCTTGTCCAGCGCCAGCTTGACCTGGTCGGGACGTACCGCGCCGCCGTCGGCGTTGTCCTGGGCACGGTAGCCAGCCCAGAAGCGTGCGCTGGACACCAGGCCAGTCTGCGGATCTTCCACCTCGACCCGGTATGGGCCCCACTCGACCAGGAAGTTGAGCTTGGCCGTGGAGCCGGCCTTGACGCTGACGGTCTCCTCGCTCTGGGTCAGGAACTTCTCGTTGTAGTTGTAGCTCCAGCCGTCGCTGTCCGAGTAGTTCCAGTAGTAGTCACGACGCTCGCGGATCAGGCGCACCTTGAGGTTATCGACTGCGAGCTTTTTACCGTTGCGGTCGGCCACCAGCACTTCGAATTCGACTGGGCCGTCGCTGTCGGTTTCTTCCCCCTCGAACAGCCCGCGCAGGCCCGGCAGGCGCTCGGCCGGCCAGATCGGTTGTTCGAGGCGGCGGGTAATCGGCCGACCACCCGACTCTTGCAGGCTGGCCTGCACAGTCAGTTGCAGGGGCGAACGAGCCTCGGCCCAGCGGCTCTCGATGTCCACTGTTGCCTTGCCGGCCTGGTCGAGGGTGACTTCGTCCAGTTCCAGATCCTGATTGAGCTCGGTCTCGGTGACCGAACCGAACTGATAACCCGGCAACGCCGGCACTGCCTCACGCAGCGGACGCACATAGGCCTGGCCGCTCAGGCGGTTGCCGGCAGCAGGCGCGCCATAGAGGTAGCGGCCGTTGACCTGAATGTGTGCGGTTTGCTCAGGGCTCAGCGGCGTGCTGCTGCCCTTGAGTTCCAGCGCCAGACGCTCGGGCAAAAAATCCTCGACGAGAAACTCGTACACCTGCTTGCGACCACCGCCCACGTCCAGCAGCAGTTGCCAGCGACCGGTAGGCGCCTCAGTGGCCAATTGCAGCTGATATTGATAAAGGCCATTGGCATCGGCCTCCCAGACGAATTTGCGGCTGACCTGCTCATCCGGTCGGCGCACTTCCACGCTCACCGGCTGGGCCTTGATGGGCTTGCCGTCCTGATCGCGCAACAGGCCATTGAGCAATACGGTTTCACCCGGGCGATACAAATCGCGCGGGCCAAAGATGAAGAATTGCAGCGGATTGGCTTGCGGGCCGGTGATATCGAATTCAGCCAGGTCCAGGGCAGCAGTGTTCAGACGCAGCAAGGTGGTGTGGACACCTTGGGTGGCGATCAAGGTGTCGGCCTTGGCCGTGATCGGCAGTTGCGCATGGCCGTCGCTGTCGGTCTTGGCCTGGGCCAGCAACTTGCCCTTGTCATCGTGCAGTTCGAGGTTGACTGCGTTGAGCGCCTTGCCGCCTTCCAGGGCCTGGGCGAACACGTCCAGACGGTCACGGTAACGGTGCGCGGAGACGCCAATGTCACTGAGGGTGAACAGGGTCGCCGGCTGCGAGTAGTCGTAGGTGCCGGAGGCACGCATCACCGCCAGGTACACGCCTGGGTCTTGCAGTGGCTTGATCCCGGCGATGGGCAGCAACACGGTTTCACGGGTGTTGCGCGCAGGGTTGAGGTCGAAGCGGCCGCTGTACACCAGCTCGGCCATCTGCAACGTTTCCTTGGACTGGTAGTAGTACAAGCTGCTGTTACGGCCCCAGTTGACCAGGAAGGTCGAGAGCATTTCCGGCTTGATGCGGAAGAACTCGACATCGACCTTGTCGACGTTCAGGGCGATCACCGGCAGGCCTTCGGCCAAGCGGGTGGGCAGCAACGAGCCACGGCTGGCGAAGCCGATGGTCGGCTGCATGTCGCGGGTTTCCAGGCGGCTGACCGATTCGCTGGCCAGCGCGTTGCCATTGACCGCCAGCAGGCCCTTGTCGACGGTCAGGACCAGCTTGCGCTGCGGCTCAAGGTGGCGCAGGCGCAGCTCCATTTGGTTGTCCGAGAGCTCCCAGGCGCCATCGACCTTGCCTTTGACGGTATCGACCAGGTGCACCTTGGCGGCGAAGTCCTGGCTGGCATCCAGCGGAGCGGAAAAGCTGATCGACAACGCACTGGCACCGTCGACCTGGGTTTCCGAGACATCCAGTACAGTCAGCTCGCGACCGGCATAGCGTTTGGCGAGAACGGCGGGGTCTTCGCGCTTGGCCGGTTTAGCTTCGGCAGGCGCAGTGGCCGGCGGTTTTTCCGCGGGTGCAGGGGTGTCCTTGGAGGAGGAATCACAGGCACTGAGCAGGGCCAGCGCGCAGGCCAGCAACAATCCTTTGTTGAGCATGAGAGAGGGGACTCTTCGGCAGCGTGTTCGTAAGGGCACCAACTATAGCGCAACCGCGAGCGCCGTACCCGGTATGGAGCGGCAAGTGAGACCGCGTTCGCGCAGTTTGGTTGCCTGGCCGCTACAATGCCGTCGGGCAAATCCACCCCTTACCCGAAACAGTCTTACAGGCAGCTCCACTTCCAGGACTTCGCATGTTTTCTCTTATCGCCGACTGGCATGATCGCCCGAGCCACCGCAAGGTCTGGGGCCTGGCCGCGCCTATGATCCTGTCCAACATTTCGGTGCCCCTGGTCGCGCTGGTCGACAGCACCGTCATCGGCCATCTGCCGCATGCTCACCAGCTCGGCGCAGTGGCGGTGGGCGCCACCCTGTTCACCTTCATGGTCGGGCTGATGGGCTTCCTGCGCATGGGCTCCACGGGCTTCGCCGCCCAGGCTGCGGGGCGCGCCGACGGTGCAGCGTTGCGCCAGGTGCTGGTGCAAGGGCTGCTGCTGGCACTGGGCTTTGCCATCGTCATCGGCCTGCTCGCCCTGCCCTTCAACCAATTGGCGTTGCACGCCATGCAGCCGAGCACGGCGCTGCATCAATCCACCGAAGATTTTTTCCACACACGCTTGCTGGGTTTGCCGGCAGCCTTGGCCAGCTACGCCCTGGTCGGTTGGTTCCTCGGTACCCAGAACGCCCGCGCGCCGCTGGCCATCCTGCTCACCACCAACCTGCTGAACATTGCCCTGAACCTGTGGTTCGTCCTTGGCCTGGACTGGGGCGTGGTCGGTTCGGCGCGGGCCTCGGTGATCGCTGAGTGGAGTGCTGCGCTGCTGGGCCTGGCCCTTACCCGCCCGGCGTTGCGTGCCTACCCTGGGCAGATCGCCTGGGCGGCGTTGAAGCGTTGGCAGGCCTGGCGGCCGTTGCTGGCGGTCAACCGCGATATCTTTTTGCGCAGCCTGGCCTTGCAACTGGTGTTCCTGCTGCTGACGGTACAAGGCGCGCGCTTGGGCGAGGCGACAGTGGCGGCCAATGCCTTGCTGCTCAATGGGCTGATGCTGACGGCTTATGCCCTGGATGGCCTGGCCCATGCGGTCGAGGCGTTATGCGGCCACGCCATCGGCGCGCGTGATCGCCAGACCCTGCGCCGCTCGCTGGTAGTGGCGGGCGGCTGGTCGTTGATCGTGAGTATCGGCTTTGCGCTGTTGTTCCTGCTGGGCGGGCATCTGTTCATCGACTTGCAGACAGATATCCAGAGCGTACGTGCGGCGGCGTATCCGTTCTTGCCCTATCTGGCGTTGCTGCCGCTGGTGGCGGTGTGGAGTTATTTGCTCGATGGCTTGTTCATTGGCGCGACCAGGGCGCAAGAAATGCGCAATGCCATGCTGCTCAGCGTAGTGCTGGCTTGCCCATTGGCGTGGATGGCGAGCGGGTTCGGCAACCATGGATTGTGGTTGGCGTTTCTCGCCTTCATGGGGTTGCGGGCGGTGACGCTGGGGTGGTTGGGGTGGCGGTTGGAGCGGCAGGGGCAGTGGGTGCCCTGAGAGCACCCAAGCCATTGAAGCTTACGACGACAGGTAGGAAGAGCGGGTCAAGCCAAGGCGCAACGCATCCAGATACTGGGTACGCTCACGCGCAGTGATCTTGGCGCTGGCCACCTTGTCACGGTAATGCGTCATCAACTCCTCCGGCGACAAGTGCACGTAGCGCAGCATGTCTTCGATGGTGTCATGGGTCTCGATCCCGGCGTGGTACACGCTGCCATCGGCATTCTGGTAGATGTTCACCGAATCGGTGTCACCAAACAGGTTATGCATGTCGCCCAGGATCTCCTGGTAGGCACCGACCAGGAAGATCCCCAACAGGTAGTCTTCACCTTCGTTGATGCCATGCACCGGCAGGCTGGTCTCGATGCTCTGCTCATCGACGTACTGGTTGATCTTGCCATCCGAGTCGCAGGTCAGATCCTGCAGCACGGCGCGGCGCAGCGGCTCTTCGTTGAGGCGATGCAGCGGCAGAATCGGCAGCACCTGGCCAATCGCCCAGGTGTCCGGCAGGCTCTGGAACACCGAGAAGTTGCAGATGTACTTGTCGGCCAGCTTGTCGTTGAGCTCATCGAGCACTTGGCGATGCGAACGCTGGCGAGCCTTGAGCGAGTTGTGCAGGCGGCGGCATACAGCGAAGTAGCACTGCTCGGCCAGGGCTTTCTCGGCCAGGCTGATCTTGCCGTCGGCATACTGGGCGGCCACGTCACCCATGTAGTGGGTAGCGCGCCAGTAGGTCTCGGTCACCATCTCGATATCGGTCGGGCCGAGCAGGTCGACCAACCACTGCACGGTCTCCGGCAGGCTTTCCTTGTTCTCGATGGTCGGCACTTCGTCGTTGTGCTTCTCGACGTCGGTGACCTGCACCACCAGCATCGCGTGGTGCGCAGTCAGGGCGCGGCCGCTTTCCGAGAAGATGTGCGGGTGCGGCAGGCCTTGGGCATCGCAGAACTCCTTGAGCATGCCCACCACGACTGCGGCGTAATCGTCGATGTCGTAGTTGATCGAGCTGGCGTTGCGCGAGTGAGTGCCGTCGTAGTCGACCCCCAGGCCGCCACCGACGTCGATGTGATCGACCGGCAGGCCCAAGGCGCGCAGCTCGCCGTAGTAGCGGATAGCTTCCTTGAAGCCGTGCTGGTAGTCCGCCAGGTTGGCGATCTGCGAGCCCATGTGGAAGTGCAGCAGGCGAATGCCCTGGTCCAGGCCGGCGCCACGGAAGCGCTCGACCACCGAGATCAGCTGGGCCGCAGACAGACCGAACTTGGACTTCTCGCCACCGGTATCGGCCCACTTGCTCGACGCCAGCGACGACAGGCGCACGCGCAGGCCGACCTGCGGCTTGACCTTCAGATCAGCGGCTTCCTCGATCACCAGGGCGACTTCGGATTCTTTCTCGATGACGATGAACACGTTGTGGCCAAGCTTCTGGCCCATCAGCGCCAGGCGAATGAACTCGCGGTCCTTGTAACCGTTGCAAACAATGGTGCCGCCTTTGGGCGCCAGCGCCAGCACGGCCAGCAGCTCGGGCTTGGAGCCGGCTTCCAGGCCAATCGAGACGTTCTGGGTGGCGATGATGTTTTCCACCACCGCTTCTTGCTGGTTGACCTTGATCGGGTACAGGGCGGTGTACTGGCTCTGGTACTCCAGGCGCGCGATGTTGGCGTCGAAGGCGCCGGTCAGCTGGCGCACGCGGTCCTGCAAAATGTCGGGGAAGCGCACCAGCAGCGGCAGCGACAGGCCGCTCTGGCGCAACTCGTCGACCTGCTCGAACAGGTCGATCGGCGCGCTGTTGGGGCCATTGGGGCGCACTTCGACGCGCCCGGCTTCATTGATGGCGAAATACCCTGCGCCCCAATGGCGGATGCCATAAACACTGCGGCTATCGGCCACGGTCCACTGGCTACCATCGTCTTTGCGTGTGCGTCGTACGGACATTCAAGTCCCCTGTAGAAAAGTCGAAGACACTGCCCTACCGAAAGGGCGCTGGCAGTGTAGAAACTGAAAATGACGGTTCGTCCATGTCCAGGGATAGACCCTGACTACGGAAACGAGTTTAGAAAGCCCTGGGGAAAATGCGTCCAGGCGGATCAACCGCCGGATTTTTTCGCCTTGAAGCCCAGCTTGGTCAGCTCGCCGAGCAGCAGCTCGACGTGGTCGCCCTGAATCTCGATGACCCCATCCTTCAGCGCTCCGCCCGTGCCACAGCGACGCTTGAGGTTGGTGGCCAGCTCCTTGAGCTGTTCGAGGGCCAGCGGTACGCCGCTGACCGTAGTCACGGTCTTGCCGCCGCGGCCTTTGCTTTCGCGGCGCACGCGGGCGATCCCGTCACCTTCGGGGATGACGTGCTGCTTGCAGATGCAGGCATCCGCCGGCTTGCCGCACGCTGGGCAATGCCGACCGGCATCGGTGGAATACACGAGACCGCCAAGGGCGGAGAAGGAAGAAGCTTTCTTGGCCACTTTTGTTCCTCTTGCTGAGGACAAAAACTGGTCGACGCCATTGCCTGGAACCGACCGCGAAGCCCCACTCTGGCAGGGGCGGCGCTACTGACGCAGATCTTGCGACAGCCCGAAAAGGGCGCGCAGTGTAACGATAAATGCGCCGGTTGCTAAGTACTGGAATGCGCCATTTTACGAAGCATTCGCGACGTCAGGCCAAGCGCTGCCGGTAGCGCTGCAACGCGGCCAGAGAATCCGGGCAATACGCCAGCTGCTGCTGATCGAGCTCGACCTGTTCGAGGCTGGCAAAGCGGGCCTCGATGACTTCTTCAGGTTGCAGCCGCAGCGGGCCATCCCAGACCGCCGAGAACACCGCACACCAGAGCCGGTTACCCGGCTGGTCAAAGAAGAACTTCTCGTGAAACCGCAACTCGACGCCGCAAACGCCAAGCTCTTCTTCAAGCTCCCTGGCCGCCGACTCGGCATAGCTCTCATCGGCCGCGACCATGCCACCTGCCGCTACGTCCCAATACCCCGGGTACACGGCTTTACTCAACGAACGGCGGTTGATGCACAGCTCGCCGGCACTGTTGAACAGCAGAATGAAGGTGCCACGACCGATCAAGCCACGCTCGCGCAACTCGGCCCGGGGCAGTGCCCCGAGCAGTTGGTCGGCGGCATCGACCCAGGCAATCTGCTCAAGGTCGGAGGCCGCGCGGTGGGCGGCCTCGGCTGGGGTGATGGGCATACTCAGCCTTGCGACAGCAGCTGGCGCAGGTCGATCACAGCGGCGTTGGCGCGGGAAATATAGTTGGCCATCACCAACGAGTGGTTGGCCCACATGCCAAAGCCGCTGCCATTGAGCACCATCGGGCTCCACAGCGCTTCCTGCGAGGCTTCCAGCTCACGAATGATCTGGCGCACGCTGACCGTGGCGTTCTTCTTCGCCAGCACGTCGGCAAAGTCGACCTCGATCGCACGCAGCAGGTGCGACAGCGCCCAGGCCTGGCCACGGGCTTCGTAGAACACGTTGTCGATTTGCAGCCACGGCGTCTCGACCAGCTCCTCATCGAGCTGCGGCGCTTGGCCGGCAACCACCGTTTCAGTCTTCAGGGTGCTGTTGAGCTTGACCCGGCCAACACTGGCCGACAGGCGCTGGGACAGCGAGCCCAGACGCGTGGCGACGTCGCCCAGCCAGTTGTTCAGGTTGTCGGCACGGGTGTAGAAGATCGCGCCCTGGTCACCAGCGGCCAGGCGCGCCTGATAGCGGTTCAGCGACTTGATGCCTTCTTCGAACTCCGATTCGCTCGACGGCAGGATCCAGCTCTTGTTGTCGAAGTTGAAGCGCGGCTCGGCCTTGGCCAGGTCAGCATCCTCGGTGGACTGCGACTGCGAACGGGCGAAGTCCTTGCGCAGCGCACGCGACAGGTCACGCACCTGGACCAGCACGCCATATTCCCAGCTCGGCATGTTGTCCATCCACAAGCCTGGTGGGAAGCGATCGTTGGAAATGTAGCCACCGGGCTTGTCGAGCAGCGTGCCGGCGACAGTCTTGAGGGTTTCGATGGTGGTGTAGCCGACGACCATCTTGTGGCCAGTGCGCTCGGAGGCAGCCTGGGCATTTTGCTGCACCGGGAACAACTCCGGCTCCTGGCTCCAGTACCAACCCAGGCCGATGCATACCAGCAGGTACAGCCCGATCAGGGTGCCCAGGGCACGGCTCCAAAGGCCACCAAGGTAGCTACGAGTAGCGGCGCCACGGGTGTCGGCCCGCTCGCGGGGCTCAGCTTTGGCCTCGCGGTTTTTCCAGTCCAGCATGGCTTTGTCCTTAATTTGTCACGACGGTTGAGGGCTTGGACCTCAGGTCTGCCCCAGGGTGCCACGGCAAGCCCGCGTCGCAGCACTATAAAGCAGACACCGCCTTACGCATAAGCGACCAATCGGTCAGCAACTGAATAAGCAGACTTGAACGCTTTGTTGACACGAAGCACTCGCTTGTCGGAAAAGCGGTGCTAGCATAGAGCCATCATCGCACCTGCATATTCCCAATCTATAAGTAGTCAGGACATGACCCAGCCAGCAGAGCCCAGCCACGAGCGCCTCAAGCAGCACTTCGCCCAGCGGGTCATCCACCAGGCCCGACAGATCCTCGAGATCTGGCAGCGCCTGCAACGTGGCGAGTGGTCAGCGAGCGACCTGGGCGAGCTGAGTGAGGCCAACCTGCGCCTGCAACGGTACGCCGAGCGCTTCGAACAGCCCGAGCATGGCAGCCTGTCGGTGGCGATCGGGCAGACCTTGCGCGCCATCGAAGCCAACAGTGCGCGACTCAACTCCGAGTCGATCGCTGAGCTCAACCGCTTGATGCAGCGCCTGTCGCGCACCGGCCTGCGCAAAGGTGATCAGCTCGATAACGTGCCGCTGCCCCCCCTGCGCAAGCCGGTATATATCCTGCTGCAAGATCACGATCGCGCCGAGCGCCTGGCCCAGCAGCTGGAATTCTTTGGCCTGGGCGTGCAGGCCTTGTTCAGCGCCGAGGCGTTCTGCTCGTCGATGAATGAACGGCTGCCTGCGGCAATCGTGATGGACGTCGACTTCAGCGGCCCAGGTTGCGGCTTGCAGCTAGCGGCCAAGGCCCAGCAGGGCCTGGAGCAGCACATCCCGCTGCTGTTCTTCAGCCTGCACGAAACCGACACCCCTACCCGCCTGGCCGCGGTGCGCGCCGGTGGCCAGGAGTTTCTCACCGGCACCCTGGAAGCCTCCAGCCTGCTGGAGAAAGTCGAACTGCTGACCAGCGCCGCCCAGTACGACCCGTTTCGGGTGCTGATCATCGACGATTCGCGCGCCCAGGCCATGCACACCGAACGCCTGCTCAACGGCGCCGGAATGATCACCCGTACGCTCACCGAACCGATCCGCACCATGGCCGAGCTTGCCGATTTTCAGCCCGACCTGATCATCCTCGATATGTACATGCCCGACTGCACCGGCACTGAGCTGGCTAAAGTGATACGCCACAACGACCGCTATGTCAGTGTGCCGATCATCTACCTGTCGGCCGAGGATGACCTGGACAAGCAGCTCGATGCCATGAGCGAAGGCGGCGATGACTTCCTGACCAAGCCGATCCGCTCGCGCCACCTGATCACCACCGTGCGCAACCGCGCCGCCCGTGCGCGCCATCTCAAGGCGCGGATGGTTCGTGACAGCCTGACTGGGTTGTACAACCACACTCATATTCTCCAACTGCTGGAGGACTGCAGTTTTCGCGCCCGCCGCGAAGAACTACCGCTGAGCTTTGCCATGCTCGATATCGACCACTTCAAGAAGATCAACGACCGCCACGGCCATCCCATGGGCGATCGGGTGATCAAGAGCCTGGCGTTGTTTCTTAAGCAACGGTTGCGCAAGACCGACTATATCGGCCGCTATGGCGGTGAAGAGTTCGCCATTGTCATGCCCAATACCCACCTGGCGGCAGCGCATAAGGTGCTCGACGAAATTCGTCGGCGGTTCTCCGAGATTCTCTATCCAGCCCAGCCGCAGGACCTGCATTGCACATTCAGCGCTGGGGTGGTGCAACTGGATGAACAGCATGATGCGCTGACCATGGCCAGTGCCGCAGACGAGGCGCTGTACCGAGCCAAACATGCGGGCCGTAACTGTGTGGTGCGAGTGGAGCCGTAGCGCCATCGCCTTAGCGCCCCGGCGCCCCAACAAACCGTTCAGCGCCCAGATAAAGGCACATAGCCACTTTTTTATGGCGCCACCCCTCCGCCGTCATCACCGCGTCACAAAATCGCAATAACTTCAGGCACCTACCTCTCCACTCCCGCCGGAAGTTCGCGCCATGCGCCTGAAGTGGCTGACCAATTTCAATACCCTCTTGCTGGTAACCGTGTGCATTGCCCTGGGCGCAACCTTGTGGTGGTCGCAACGCGCTCTCGAGCGTCCCTATCAATTGATGGAGCGCTACCTGGGCCTGTCGCAGCAGTTCCAGAACCAAGCCGCACGCAACATCCAGGCGTATCTGGCCAGTGGCGACGCCCTGCGCCACGCAGCCGCCACCGAAGCCAACCAACAATTACACCAGGCGCTAGCTCAATGGCCGCAACCACTGGCAGAACAACTGCGGCCGAGCCTGGATAACTTGCAGGCCTTCACCACTAACGAGCTGCTTGCCGCCGGCAAGCTTGCAGGCGATCCGCAAGCCCTGCTGCTGCAAGCCGAACGTGAGCTGGGGGCCAACCTCGAACAACTGGCGAGCTACGCCCGTGACAGCGGCAGCAGCGATGCTCCCCGCTATCTTGCTCCCGTGCTGGACGCCGCCGTGCACCTGGGGCGCTTGTCACTGGCACGCGACAAACTGGTCAGCAGCGGCCGAGCAGAGCTGGCCGACGAAGTCGAGCGTGAACTGCAGCTGATCCGCACCCAGGCCGAGGCGATCGACGCCCTACCGCTGCTCGGCGTGACCCGCGCTGCCGAGTCCAACGCCGACGACTTCGCCGCGCTGATGGGCCTGCAAACCCGGGCCAGCGAGCAACAGGAAGACGTTGCCGTAGGCCTCAAGCGCGAGCTACAGAGCCTGCTCAGTCGTTATCCTGGCGAACTGCAACGCACCCGCGCACAGATCCAGCGCCGCGCAGCCTTGGCCACCAGCACCGGCGAACGCCTGGATGCTGTGCAACAGGCCATCGCGGCCCTAGAGCCGCAGGTACGTGCGCAACATGGCCAGATCGCCAGCGAGGTGCGCATCATCCAAGGCCTGATGATCGGCCTGATCCTGCTGATCGCGCTGCTCATCGACACCCTCCAGCGCCGCCTCACCCGCACCCTGACCCACCTGGCGCCAGCGCTGTCACGCTGGGCCGAGGGCGACTTCGGCCAAGCCATTGCATTGGGTAAGACCAACCGTGAACTGCACGATATCCAGGAGTCGCTCAACCGCCTGCGCCTGTACCTGGTCGAGCTGGTCGGCACCCTGCGCGCCAACGCCGAACAAGTGGCCGGCAGCAGCCATGCCCTGGCCAGCATGAGCAGCGCCCTGCACGATGGCGCCGAGCGCCAGGCCGGCGACACTGCGCAGATCCGCGATGCCCTGGGCGAGCTGGAAGCGACCATTCAACAGGTGGCGGGGGACGCCAGCTCCGCCGCCGATGCCAGCCACGATGCCGGGCGCGCCGTCGAGCATGGCCAGGCGGTGATTGGCCAAAGCCTTTCCGGGTTACGTGCCTTGGTCGATGAAGTGCAGGGCAATGCGCAGATGATCGAGCAACTGGCCGAAGAGTCGGCGACCATCGGCGGCGTCCTGACAGTGATTCGCTCGATTGCCGAACAAACCAATCTGCTCGCCCTCAACGCCGCCATCGAAGCCGCTCGTGCGGGTGAGATGGGCCGCGGCTTTGCCGTGGTGGCCGACGAGGTGCGCTCGCTGGCCCAGCGCACCACCGGCGCTACCGGTGAGATCCAGGCGCTGATCGACCGGCTGCAACAGGCTGCGCGCGAATCGGTCAATGGTATGCGCATCCAGCTTGAGCATGCCGAGGCGACCGCCAGCCAGGCGCAGGCCGCCGACGGCGCCTTGGATGAGATTGTCAGTGCGATTCGAACCATCTCCGATACCGCCGTGCGAATTGCCGATGTCACCGCCCAGCAGACAGGGGCGGTGAGCGAAATCCGGGATCACAGTGAGCGAATCCATGAGCTGGGCGAAGACAATCTGCAGCGCATTGGCGAAGGCCGCGAGCAGGGTGAGCAACTGCTCAAGCTGGGTGGGCAGCTCAATAGCGCGGTGCGAGCGTTCAGGCTCTGAGGGGGCGTCGCCCGTACCGACGCTATCGCGGGGCAAGCCCGCTCCCACGCCGAGCGCCTTGCAAGGGGTTACACGTGGGAGCGGGCTTGCCCCGCGATAGCGATGGTCCAGGCAGCACAACCCCAGCGGCCATGTGTCGCGCCACAGCCTGGTACAGCCCCAATCAAGAGCAACTCCGCTATCATGCCCCCACGTTCCACCTCGCGAGTCCGCCATGCGCCGCCTGTTTTTCCTGCTGTTCCTGCTGCTGGCCAGCCCCGCCTTCGCCAGCGGCCTGCTCGATAACCGCCCCAGCGCCACCCTCGGCGCGTCTTCGCTGAGCAACAGCGCCGACTTCCTGCCGGTGCACGAGGCCTTCAAGCTCAGCCTGGTCAGTAGCGACGCGCACACCATCAAGCTGCGTTTCGTTGCCAGCGACGGCTACTACCTCTATCGCCACCGCTTCCAGTTCCGCAGCGAGCCGGCCGACATCGCCCTGGGCGCAGCGCAGATCCCGCCTGGCGAGGCCAAGCACGACGAGTTCTTCGGCGATGTCGAGGTGTATCACGGTGTCCTCGACATCACCCTCCCACGCCCAGCCGCCGATCAACGTTCCTTCACCTTACTGGTGGGCTACCAGGGCTGCGCCGACAAGGGTTTGTGCTATCCGCCGGAAACCGCGCGACTGCCAATCACTGGCGAAGGTGGCGTAGCACCTGACTCAGCTGAAGCAGGCTGGAATTGGAAATCGCTGTTGCTGTTCTTCCTCGCCGGGGTCGGCCTGACCTTCACCCCCTGCGTATTGCCGATGCTGCCAATCCTCTCTGGGGTGGTCCTGCGCGGTCAGGTGGGCGGATGGCGTGGCCTGAGCCTGTCGCTGGCCTATGTGCTGCCGATGGCCGCCTGCTTCGCCGTGCTCGGTGCACTGATGGGCGTCTTCGGTGCCAGCCTGAACCTGCAGGCGCGCCTGCAATCGGCCTGGGTACTGGTGCCGTTTGCGCTGTTCTTCGTGATCTTCGCCCTGGCCATGTTCGGCTTATTCGAGCTGAAGCTGCCGCAAGCCTTGAGCAATCGCCTGGACAGCGTCGCCAACCGCACCAAAGGTGGCTCGCTGGTGGGCGCGGCGGTGCTCGGGGTACTCTCCAGCCTGCTGGTTTCGCCTTGCGTCTCGGCGCCGCTGGCCGGCGCCCTGCTGTATATCAGCGCCAGTGGCGATGCGCTGGGCGGTGCCTTGAAGCTGTTCGCCCTGGGCCTGGGCATGGGTGCGCCACTGTTGCTGGTGGCGACCGGCGGTGCAGCCTGGCTGCCCAAGAGCGGTGCTTGGCTCAATACCGTCAAGAACGCGATCGGCGTACTGCTGCTGGGCCTGGCGATCGGTCTGCTCAGCCGAGTCTTGCCAGGCCCTGTGACGCTGCTGCTGATTGGTCTGCTGGCGGCAGGCGTGGCGCTGTTCCTTGGCGCATTGGAGTTTGTCATCAAAACGCCCCGGGAACGTCTGGCGCAACTGCTGGGCCTGGGCCTGCTGGTGTATGCGCTGGCCTGCTGGTACGGCGCCATGAGCGGCCAGGGCGATCCGCTGCGGCCACTGCCGCAAGGCGCGGTGGCGACAAGCGCAGGCACATCGGTGAGCAAGACCGATGCCTGGCAGACCATCACCACCCCCGCAGCGCTGGATGCGGCCTTGGCTCAGGCCAAGGCCGCAGGCCAGCCGGTGCTGCTCGACTGGTACGCCGACTGGTGCATCAGCTGCAAGGTGATCGAGCACGAAGTGCTCAGCGCACCCCAGGTGCAAGCTCAGCTGGGCACCTTCAAATTGCTGCGTTTCGATATCACCGAAAGCAACGCCGAGCAGCGCAGTCTGCTCGACCGTTACCAGCTGTTCGGCCCGCCAGCACTGCTGTTCTTTGCCGCGAACGGCAGCGAAATGACCAGCGATCGGGTCATTGGCGAAATAAACGCCGGCGAATTTGCAGACATTCTCACGCGCGTGCGCGGCAAACTCGGTCTATAACTTCCCGCTGACTGGGACTTTTCTCTGCATAGGTGACCAAAATTAATTATTTGGTCACATACTTTGCGCGAATCTCGGACATCGTGCTGGCTATTGCAGGGAACTGGACACTCGTGGTCGCTTTGCGGCATAGTCGCCGCGCATGTCGAATTGCCCTACAAGACCAAGGAACCCGCAGATGGCAACCCTACTGGTGCTGCATGGCCCCAACCTCAACCTGCTCGGTACCCGCGAGCCAGGTCACTATGGTGCCGCCACCCTCGCCCAGATCAACCAGGACCTGGAGCAGCGTGCCCGCGCCGCAGGCCACCATCTGCAGTACCTGCAGAGCAATGCCGAATACGAACTGATCGACCGTATCCACGCCGCGCGTAACGAAGGCGTCGACTTCATCCTGATCAATCCGGCTGCTTTCACCCACACCAGCGTCGCATTACGTGACGCATTGCTGGCAGTGAGCATCCCATTCATCGAAGTGCACCTGTCCAACGTGCACAAGCGTGAACCGTTCCGTCATCACTCCTACTTTTCCGATGTTGCTGTAGGGGTGATCTGCGGCTTGGGCGCCACCGGTTACCGGTTGGCCCTGGAGTCTGCGCTGGAACACTTGGCTGCCAACGCACAGCCCTGATGACACAAGGCCTTGGCCCTTTTGGGCCGAGGTCATAGAGAAACGTTTTCGACACGTTTTCAAATTACGTCCCCGACCGAACCTTGGGAGTTGCTGATTAATGGATATCCGTAAAGTCAAAAAACTGATCGAACTGCTGGAAGAGTCCGGCATCGACGAACTGGAGATCAAGGAAGGCGAAGAGTCCGTTCGCATCAGCCGTCACAGCAAGACCCCAGCTGCCCAGCAGTACTTCGCTCCACAACCGATGCACGCAGCGCCCGTCGCCGCCGCTCCAGTTGCAGCCGCGCCAGTGGCTGAAGCCGCTGCCGCCGCACCTGCACTGAAAGGCACCGTGGTCCGTTCGCCGATGGTAGGTACCTTCTACCGCAAGCCTTCGCCGACCTCGCCGAACTTCGCTGAAGTCGGTCAGAGCATCAAGAAGGGCGACACCCTGTGCATCGTCGAAGCGATGAAGATGATGAACCACATCGAAGCCGAAATCGGCGGTGTCATCGACGCCATCCTGGTAGAAGACGGTCAGCCGGTTGAGTTCGACCAGCCGCTGTTCACCATCGTTTGATTCGCGGAGAGCCAACGATGTCTGGGAAGCTGGAAAAAGTCCTGATCGCCAACCGTGGGGAAATTGCCCTGCGGATCCTGCGTGCCTGCAAAGAGCTGGGCATCAAGACCGTCGCCGTGCACTCCACGGCTGACCGCGAACTGATGCACCTGGGCCTGGCAGACGAGTCGGTCTGCATTGGTCCTGCTTCGTCCAAAGATTCCTACCTGCACATCCCGGCGATCATCGCTGCCGCCGAAGTGACAGGCGCTACCGCAATCCACCCTGGCTATGGCTTCCTCGCGGAAAACGCCGACTTCGCCGAGCAAGTGGAGAAATCCGGTTTCGCCTTCATTGGCCCGAAAGCCGACACCATTCGCCTGATGGGCGACAAGGTTTCGGCCAAGGACGCGATGATCAAGACCGGCGTGCCAACCGTACCGGGTTCTGACGGCCCACTGCCGGAAGACGAAGAAACCGCCCTGGCGATCGCCCGCGAAGTCGGTTATCCGGTGATCATCAAGGCCGCCGGCGGCGGCGGTGGTCGCGGTATGCGCGTGGTGCACAAGGAAGAGGATCTGATCTCCTCGGCCAAACTGACCCGTACCGAAGCCGGTGCAGCCTTCGGCAACCCGATGGTCTACCTGGAGAAGTTCCTGACCAACCCACGTCACGTGGAAGTTCAGGTGCTGTCCGACGGCCAAGGCAATGCCATCCACCTGGGCGATCGCGACTGCTCCCTGCAGCGCCGTCACCAGAAGGTGCTGGAAGAGGCTCCGGCCCCAGGCATCGATGAGCAGGCCCGCCAGGAAGTCTTCAAGCGTTGCGTCGATGCCTGCATCGAGATCGGCTACCGTGGCGCTGGCACCTTCGAGTTCCTCTACGAGAACGGTCGTTTCTACTTCATCGAGATGAACACCCGTGTTCAGGTGGAGCACCCGGTTTCGGAGATGGTCACCGGTATCGACATCGTCAAGGAGATGCTCAGCATCGCCGCTGGCAACAAGCTGTCGTTCACCCAGGAAGACGTGGTGATCCGCGGTCACTCGCTGGAGTGCCGGATCAACGCCGAAGACCCGAAGAAGTTCATCCCAAGCCCAGGTACCGTCAAGCACTTCCATGCCCCAGGTGGCAATGGCGTGCGGGTCGATTCGCACCTGTACAGCGGCTATTCGGTTCCGCCGAACTATGACTCGCTGATCGGCAAGCTGATCACCTACGGCAAGGATCGCGACGAGGCCATGGCGCGCATGCGCAATGCCCTGGACGAGATCGTCGTCGACGGCATCAAGACCAACATCCCTCTGCACCGCGACCTGGTGCGTGATGAAGGTTTCTGCAAAGGTGGCGTCAACATCCATTACCTCGAGCACAAACTGGCTAACCAGGATTGATCTTGAGCTAATGCTGTCCACTTAAGGCTCTTGTCGCCTGCTTTGGGGCCGCTTTGCGCCCCTTCGCGGCGCCCCTTCGCGGGCAAGCCCGCTCCCACAGGTACGGCGCCGCTCTGACGGTCGGCGCCGTACCTGTGGGAGCGGGCTTGTCGGGGCGCCGAGCCGCCGCGAAGGGGCGCAAAGCGGCCCCAAAATCTTAAGTGAACAGCATTATTCGCCGTGGTTGCACGGCGCATTTCCTCGAATTAGTAGCCTCTCTACACAGCCTTCAGGACGTCTGACGCTCATAGCGGCAGCGGCTTGAGCCAGAACGACATGATCTTGGCCGATTCCGCCTGCTCATCCAGATCGCGCCAGGCGTGTGAGCTGCGCAAGGATGGCTCGTGGAGAAACCCCCGGTTGCGCCAGAACCCGTGCAGTGGCTTGTAGTCCGTCGGCCTTAGTGGATGACCATTCGGGCGCTCCACCGTGCAGAACGTGCAATAGTCGAATTCAGCCAGCTTGTGCGCATAAGACTCGCGCTCGATGAAAAAGCGCACCCCCAGGCCCCGGCCTCGATAGGCGGGCAGCAACACCGACTCAGCAAAGTAATAAACGCCCGCCGGATCTCGCCCCTGAGCCAGGAACGGCTGCTGCAACTGGCTCGATCCATCGACCAGCGGTAGACCAAGCGAGGCACCGACCAGCTTGCCATCGTCCAGTGCCAGGACCACCAGACTACGCCCAGAGCGCGCGTAATTGGCCAGGTAGTCGGCCTCAGACTCCAGGGAGCCATCATAGAGGTAGGGAAATTCGCGAAACACCGTCAGGCGCAGGCGAGCGAGGTCATCGATGTAAGGCGCAATCGCGGCGCCGTGCAGCAGGCGGATTTCCATGCGGGGCGGTCGTTTTGTCGATGTGGATGACGTACTCGGCTAAGCCGGGCCTGAGTCAAGACCCTATCATCGCTTGCATGCCCCCTCCTTTCCCGAACACGACAGGAACATTGCCATGACCGCTACTGAACTGGTCAACGCCTACTACCGCGCCCTCAACGCCAAGGACCTACCAGCCTTGCTCGCCCTGCTCAGCGAAGATGTGATCCATGACATCAACCAAGGCGAGCGGCAGATGGGCAAGCGAGCGTTTGCCGCGTTCATGGACAACTTCAACCACTGCTATAACGAGCGCTTGGCCGATCTGGTGGTCATGGAAAATGCCGAGGGCACTCGCGCAGCGGCCGAATTTACCGTGCATGGGACCTATCTTGCCGATGCCCCTGGGTTGCCCTCAGCCAAAGGGCAGACGTACGTGCTATCGGCTGGGGCGTTCTTCTATATTCATTGCGGCAAGATTGCCCGGGTAAGTCATTACTCCAACCTCAATGATTGGCTTGAGCAAGTGGTGTGAGGCCTGGCCCGCGCTGTAGCCCGCGTGCTGTTGATTCAAGGCGCGCCAGAGCCAAATCGGCATCTGCCTGGTGCGCCATCATCCACTCTGCCACTACCAGCAAATCGCACAAACCCCACGCACTCAAGTAAACTGCACCCCTTCGCGCAGCCCAGTGCTGCCCCCAACTCGATTCATCAAAGGTACCCGCCATGCCCTGGCTGCAAGTACGCCTGGCCATCAGCCCAGAACAAGCCGAAACCTACGAAGATGCCCTGCTGGAAGTGGGTGCTGTCTCGGTGACTTTCATGGACGCCGAGGACCAGCCGATCTTCGAGCCGGACCTCAACACCACCCCGCTGTGGTCGCACACCCACCTTTTGGCCTTGTTCGAAGCCGATGCCGAGCCTGAGCAGGTATTCGCCCACCTGCGCCTGCTGACCAACGCCGAACTGCCCGAGCACCACGCCGAGGTGATCGAGGATCAGGACTGGGAACGCAGCTGGATGGACAATTTCCAGCCGATGCGCTTTGGCCGTCGTCTGTGGATCGTGCCGAGCTGGCATGAAGCGCCGGAAAAAGATGCGGTGAACCTGCTGCTCGATCCGGGCCTGGCCTTCGGTACCGGCACCCACCCGACCACCGCGCTGTGCCTGGAATGGCTCGATGGCCAACAGCTCCAGGACAGCCAAGTGCTGGACTTCGGTTGCGGCTCGGGCATTCTGGCCATCGCCGCGCTGCTGCTCGGCGCCCGCGAAGCGGTCGGCACCGACATCGACGTACAGGCGCTGGAAGCCTCGCGCGACAACGCCGGGCGCAACGGCATAGGCGCAGAGCGCTTCCCGCTGTACCTGCCGGAACACATGCCGGCCATGCAGGCCGACGTGCTGGTCGCCAATATTCTCGCAGGCCCATTGGTTTCGCTGGCCCCGCAATTGTCCGGACTGGTTCGCCCCGGTGGCCTGCTGGCGCTGTCGGGGATCCTCGCCGAACAAGGTGAGGAAGTCGCCGCAGCCTACGCCAAGGACTTCGACCTGGATCCGATCGCTGAACGCGACGGTTGGGTACGCATCAGTGGTCGCCGTCGCTCGGCCGGCCTAGAATAATTCCTTGCACAACCCCCGGATTGCCGCATGACCGACAGTTTCGTCACCCAGTGCCCGCATTGCCAGACCAGCTTTCGCGTCACTCATCATCAGTTGAGCGTGGCCCGTGGGGTGGTTCGTTGCGGCCAGTGCCTACAGGTGTTCAACGCCGCCAAGCAGTTGCTTGAGCAGAACCGCGCCGGCACTGCCCAGCCCGCTCCGGCGACGGCCGTCGCGCCGATCCCTGAAGCTGTCGCAGCGCCAGCACCAGCGCCAGCACCAGCGCCGGTCCAAGCGCCACCCCCCGACAACTGGGCGGCCACCTCGCAAGCCCTGGATGATCTCGACCTGGACCAGGCGCTGGCTCATCTGGAGCGCCGTGACCAGCCGGTAGAAAGCCAGGCCGAAGGCCGCAACGATGCGTTGCAAGCCCGGCGTGACGATCACAGCCTGGACGACCACCACGACCAGCCGTTCGGCAATGCCACCGACGAGCCCGCGCAAGAGCTCCCGGCGCTGCTCGAGCCACAGCCGCCGTTGATCGAGGCACAACCACTGGACCTGGAACCGGCCCCCGGCGAGCGCACCGAGCCAACGCTAAGCCTGGACCTGCAAGCCGACGACGAACCGGTTCGCCAGCAACCGACCATTGCCCTGGACCAGCCCGAGCCTGAACTGCATCAGCACGACCGGCTGGCCGCGCGCGATGACGACGAGCTGACGGAAAAAGGCATATCCGCGCTCGACGACGAAATGCGCAGCGAGCACCTCTCGGCCCATGCCGACGACGACCTCGACCCCGCCCGCAACGAACGCATCGAACCCGGCCTCAGTGCCCGCGCCACGCGGCGCAAAGAGCCATTGATCGATGTGGTCGACGACCCCTTGCAACTGGACTGGCAAAAACCCCAGGCCAATTGGGCCAAGCGCCTGCTGTGGGGCACCCTGACCTTGCTCGCTGCCGGGCTGCTGGCGTTCCAGTATGTGTGGTTTCATTTCGACGAGATGGCCCGTCAGGATCAGTACCGCCCGTGGTTCCAGCAGCTGTGTCCGCTGGTCGGCTGCCAAGTACCCACCCGGGTCGATATCGCCCGGATCAAGAGCAGTAACCTGGTAGTACGCAGCCACCCGGACTTCAAAGGTGCCCTGATCGTCGATGCAATCATTTACAACCGCGCGCCATTCTCCCAGCCCTTCCCGCTGCTGGAGCTGCGCTTCGCCGACCTCAACGGTCAATTGATTGCCAGCCGTCGCTTCAAACCCAGCGAATACCTTTCCGGCGAATTGGCCGGTCGCGGCGAAATGCCCAGCCAGACGCCCATCCACATCGCCCTGGATATCCTCGACCCAGGCCCGAAGGCGGTGAACTACAGCCTCAGCTTCCGCTCTCCGGAATAACCACCCCACCCGGTCGCCGGTTTACCGGCGCCGGAGGGCTGTCCCAAACCCAGGGGCATAAGGCCGCAGCTGTTCAGATTTTATCCAGATTCATCTTTATCCGGTCATCGAGAGCGGGTATTATGCCAACCCTTTTTCGAACTCCAATGATTCGGCCCCACAACAGGGAACACCTATGTCGGCGGTACGCATCGGCCCTTATACACTGCGAAACAACCTGATCCTTGCGCCCATGGCCGGGGTTACGGACCAACCTTTCCGCACGCTTTGCCAACGCCTCGGCGCAGGCATGGTGGTCTCGGAAATGGTCAGCAGCGACATGAGCCTGTGGGACAGCCGCAAGTCGCGTCTGCGCCGCATCCATGAAGGCGATCCCGAGCCACGCTCGGTACAGATCGCCGGCGGTGATGCGCAGATGATGGCAGCGGCGGCCCTGGCCAATGTCGAGGCGGGCGCCCAGATCATCGATATCAACATGGGCTGCCCGGCAAAAAAAGTCTGCAACAAGGCCGCAGGCTCTGCTTTATTGAGAGATGAAGCCTTGGTCAGCGAGATCCTCCATGCCGTGGTCGGCGCAGTGGAGGTCCCGGTGACGCTGAAGATTCGTACCGGCTGGGACCGGGCGAACAAGAACGGCCTGAACGTGGCGAAGATCGCCGAGCAGGCTGGCATCCAGGCGCTTGCGGTGCATGGCCGCACACGCGCCGACCTGTACACCGGCGAAGCCGAGTACGACACCATCGCTGCGATCAAGCAGGCGGTGTCGATCCCGGTGTTTGCCAACGGCGATGTAACCTCGCCAGAAAAGGCCCGAATGGTGCTCGACGCCACCGGTGCCGACGGCCTGCTGATCGGCCGTGCCGCCCAAGGGCGGCCGTGGATCTTCCGCGAGATCGAGCATTACCTGCGGACCGGCCAACACCTGCCAGCTCCCGAGCTGGACGAGGTGGAACGCATTCTGCTGGAGCACCTGGCCGCGTTGCATGCCTTCTATGGCGATGTGATGGGCGTACGTATCGCCCGCAAGCACGTTGGCTGGTACCTGGCAACACGACCCGGCGGCAAGGAGTTTCGCTCCCGGTTCAACGCTTTGGAAGAGACACAAGCGCAGTGCGCCAACGTTCGCGAGTTCTTTCGTGAATGTCGACAGAGCCTTGAAACAAAGGACGAACAAGGGGTGGCCGCATGACGATGATGACCGAGACTTTAGTGAGTGGAACAACGCCCGTGAGCGACAACGCCAACCTCAAACAGCACCTCAATACGCCAAGCGAAGAGGGCCAGACCCTTCGCGACAGCGTCGAGAAGGCGCTGCATAACTACTTCGCCCACCTCGAAGGCGCTTCCGTCACGGACGTGTACAACCTGGTGCTCTCGGAGGTCGAGGCGCCGCTGCTCGAAAGTGTGATGAACTACGTCAAGGGTAACCAGACCAAGGCCAGCGAGATGCTCGGACTCAACCGAGGCACCCTGCGCAAGAAGCTCAAGCAGTACGACTTGTTGTAAAGCCAGAATCCCAATCAGAAAAGGCGGCTCCCGAAGGAGGCGCCTTTTTTGCTGACTCCACCGCGTTATGGAATCCGAAATGACCGACCAGACTACCCGCCTGCCGATCCGCCGCGCCCTGATCAGCGTCTCCGACAAGACCGGTATCCTCGAATTCGCTCGTGAGCTGCAACAGCTCGGTGTCGAGATCCTGTCCACCGGTGGCACCTACAAGCTGCTCAAGGACAACGGCGTCGACGCGGTGGAAGTGGCCGACTACACCGGCTTCGCCGAAATGATGGACGGCCGGGTCAAGACCCTGCACCCGAAAATCCACGGCGGCATCCTCGGCCGTCGCGGCACGGACGACGCCATCATGAGCGAGCACGGCATCAAGCCGATCGACCTGGTTGCGGTCAACCTGTACCCGTTCGAAGCCACCATCGCCAAGCCAGGCTGCGACCTGCCGACCGCGATCGAGAACATCGACATCGGCGGCCCGACCATGGTCCGCTCGGCGGCCAAGAACCACAAAGACGTGGCCATCGTGGTCAACGCCAGCGACTACAGCCAAGTACTCGAAAGCCTCAAGGCCGGTGGCCTGACCTACGCCCAGCGCTTCGACCTGATGCTCAAGGCGTTCGAGCACACTGCCGCCTACGACGGCATGATCGCCAACTACATGGGCACCATCGACCAGGCCAAAGACACCCTGTCGACGCAAGAGCGCAGCGCCTTCCCGCGCACCTTCAACAGCCAGTTCGTCAAAGCCCAGGAAATGCGCTATGGCGAGAACCCGCACCAGAGCGCGGCGTTCTACGTTGAAGCGAACAAGGGCGAGGCGAGCATCTCGACTGCCGTTCAGTTGCAGGGCAAAGAGCTGTCGTTCAACAACGTCGCCGACACCGATGCCGCGCTGGAATGCGTGAAGAGCTTCGTCAAGCCGGCCTGTGTGATCGTCAAGCACGCCAACCCGTGCGGCGTTGCCGTGGTCCCGGAAAACGAAGGCGGCATCCGCCAGGCCTACGAGCTGGCCTACGCCACCGACACCGAGTCGGCTTTCGGCGGCATCATCGCCTTCAACCGCGAGCTGGATGGCGAGACCGCCAAAGCCATCGTCGAGCGCCAGTTCGTCGAAGTGATCATCGCGCCGAAAATCTCCCAAGCTGCCCGTGACGTGGTCGCGGCCAAGCAGAACGTGCGTCTGCTCGAGTGCGGCGAATGGCCAGCCGAGCGTGCTGCCGGTTGGGACTTCAAGCGCGTCAACGGCGGCCTGCTGGTACAGAGCCGCGATATCGGCATGATTGGCGCTGACGACCTGAAGATCGTCACCCAGCGCGCGCCGAGCGAGCAAGAAATCCACGACCTGATCTTCGCCTGGAAAGTGGCCAAGTTCGTCAAATCCAACGCCATCGTCTACGCCAAGCAGCGCCAGACCATCGGCGTCGGCGCCGGCCAGATGAGCCGCGTCAACTCCGCCCGTATCGCTGCGATCAAGGCCGAGCATGCGGGTCTGCAGGTACAGGGCGCGGTCATGGCCTCGGACGCGTTCTTCCCGTTCCGTGATGGCATCGACAATGCGGCTAAAGTTGGTATCACCGCGGTTATCCAGCCAGGTGGTTCGATGCGTGATGCTGAAGTCATCGCCGCTGCCGACGAAGCTGGCATCGCGATGGTGTTCACCGGCATGCGCCACTTCCGCCACTGATTTACGACAATCGGCCGCACTGAAGCAGGCATCTGCTGCGTTGGGGCCGGTTCCGCTGATGCTCATTGCCAGAAGGCAACTGCGCCCAGCGCAACCGTCCCCGCCTTGCATCTACCTGCTCCATTGCGACCTCGTACAGCGTGAGGCTTTGCCTCCCGTCCGAAAGAATTCGAGGTTTTGACATGAAAGTTTTGATCATCGGCAACGGCGGCCGTGAGCACGCCCTGGCCTGGAAAGTCGCCCAGGACCCACGCGTTGAGAAAGTCTTCGTCGCTCCCGGCAACGCTGGCACCGCCACCGAAGCCAAGTGCGAGAACGTCGACATCCAGGTCACTGCCCTGGAGCAACTGGCCGACTTCGCCGAAAAGAATGTCCAACTGACCATCGTCGGCCCGGAAGCGCCGCTGGTCGCCGGTGTCGTCGACCTGTTCCGCAGCCGCAACCTGGATTGCTTCGGCCCAACCGCCGGCGCCGCCCAGCTGGAAGGCTCGAAGGCCTTCACCAAGGACTTCCTGGCGCGCCACAAGATCCCCACCGCCGACTACCAGAACTTCACCGAGATCGAGCCAGCCCTGGCTTACCTGAAGGAAAAAGGCGCACCGATCGTGATCAAGGCCGACGGCCTGGCCGCGGGCAAAGGCGTGATCGTCGCCATGACCCTGCAGGAAGCCGAAGACGCTGTACGCGACATGCTTGCCGGCAATGCCTTCGGTGAAGCCGGTTCGCGCGTCGTCATCGAAGAATTCCTCGATGGCGAAGAAGCCAGCTTCATCGTCATGGTCGACGGCCACAACGTGCTGCCAATGGCCACCAGCCAGGACCACAAGCGCGTTGGCGATGCCGACAGCGGCCCGAACACCGGCGGCATGGGTGCCTACTCCCCGGCGCCAGTGGTCACTGCCGATGTGCACCAGCGGGTCATGGACCAGGTGATCTGGCCGACCGTGCGCGGCATGGCCGAAGAAGGCAATGTCTACACCGGCTTCCTCTACGCCGGCCTGATGATCGACAAGGCGGGCAACCCCAAGGTCATCGAGTTCAACTGCCGCTTCGGCGACCCAGAAACCCAGCCAGTCATGCTGCGCCTGGAGTCGAGCCTGGTGCTGCTGATCGAAGCAGCGTTCGCCAAGGCCCTGGACAAGGTCGAAGCACAATGGGATCCGCGTCCGAGCCTGGGCGTGGTGCTGGCTGCCGGTGGCTACCCGGGCGACTACGCTAAAGGCGCGGTGATCAACGGCCTGGATGCTGCCGCCAAGCTGGAAGGCAAGGTGTTCCATGCTGGTACCGCCCTGAAGGATGGCCAGGTCGTGACCAACGGCGGCCGCGTGTTGTGCGCCACTGCCTTGGGCCAGACTGTCGAGGCTGCGCAACAGCAAGCCTATCGCCTGACCAAGGAAGTCAGCTGGGACGGTAGTTTCCATCGCAGCGACATCGGCTACCGGGCCATTGCCCGCGAGCGCGGTGAGCAACAGTAACATTGCATTACCGAATGGCCGTGAAGCCCCTGGCGCGCGGCCTTCGGCTCGTCGACAAGGCCCCGATGGGCCTTGCCTTCGCCTTGGCGCGCCGCGCATAGTTGTTATCCGGCACATTAGCTAAGAAGGGATTTCGTCGTGCGTCGGCTTCGGATTGCCACTGCCCTTATCGTCAGCCTGCTGACCCTGCTCTGCCTGCTCCCGGCTTCGGCCGATCAAGGCGGTGGTTGGACGGTGCTGCTCGACGAACAGGCCAACCTGCAATTGAGCGATGTGCGCTCGGACCGCTACCGCAACCAATTCAGTCCCTTGCAGCTCAACGAGCTACAAGCCTCCGCGGCCGATCAAGCACTCTGGCTGCACTATCGCCTGGAGCCCGGCGAGCAAGAACGCCTACTGCGGGTATTCGCCCCAGACCTGTCGCGCCTTGATCTCTACGCACTGAACGGCGAAAAGCTGCTGCGCCAACTGCACCATGGGCAACAGGCCGGCGATGCCAGCCCGACCCTGCGCGGCAGTGATCACGTGTTACCGCTACCCAATAGCAGCCAGCCGCTGGATATCTACCTGCGCCTGGTCTCGGAACATCAACTGCGTCCCGCGATCAGCCTGGAGACCGCCGCCTCGGCCGCGACCGACCAGACCCGCCCCTTGTTGTTCGGCCTGCTGTTCGGCGGGCTGGTGATGCTGATCCTGCACAACCTGATTCGCTTCTTCTACAGCCGCTCCAGTACCACCCTGATCCTGGCGCTGTATCACGGCCTGATGCTGCTCAGTGGGTTGATCCTGCTCAACCTCAGCGGGCCCTGGTGGCACCTGTGGCATAGCGCCCAGACCCCAGCCGCCTATTTGACCCTGGTGCTGGCGGGCCTGGCCGGCTTGTATTTCACCCAACACTTCTTCAGCCCCTGTGGCTCGCCGCGGCTTAACCGGCTACTGCAAGGCGAGATGCTGGTGGCTGCCGTCAGCGGCCTGGTGCTGCTGTTCGTCGACACCTTGCCGCTGAACCTGATGACCTACGCCCTGCTCGCCGTGGGCAGCGTGAGCATGCTGCTGGTCAGCAGCTATCACTGGTACAAAGGCTACGGCCCGGCGCGCCTGTTTGCCCTGGCGATGCTGGTGTTCAACCTCGGCGGCCTGGTGCTGCTGCCGGCCCTGCTGGGCCTCACACGAACCTCGACGCCCTGGTTGCTGTGCATCCTCATGGCCTTGACGGTAACCAGTGGCCTGCTGCTCAACCTGGCGGTCAGCGAGCGCCTGCGCAGGATCAGCGAGGAGCGCTTCCGTGCCAGCCGCGCACTGGCCGCCAGCGATGCCGAGATCAACGCCAAGGCCGAATTCCTGGCCAAGATCAGCCACGAGATTCGCACCCCGATGAACGGTGTGCTGGGCATGACCGAACTGCTGCTCGGCACGCCGCTGTCGGTCAAGCAACGCGACTACGTGCAGACCATCCATAGCGCCGGCAACGAGCTGCTGACGCTGATCAACGAGATCCTCGACATCTCCAAGCTGGAGTCGCGGCAGATCGAGCTGGACGATGTGCAGTTCGACCTCAACGCCCTGATCGAAGATTGCCTGAACATCTTCCGGGCCAAAGCCGAACAACAGAATATCGAGTTGATCAGCTTTACCCAGCCGCAAGTCCCCCGGGTTATCAGCGGCGACCCGACGCGGCTGCGCCAGGCCCTGTCGAGCCTGCTGGAAAACGCCCTGAAAAACACCGAGCAAGGCGAGATCCTGCTGGTAGTGGCGCTCGACCAACGCGCCGACCAGCCACGCCTGCGCATCGCTGTGCAGGATAGCGGTACAGCCATGCCCCAAGCCGAGCGCGAAGCGCTACTGCAGGCCGAATTGCACAGCCACCAGTTCCTTTCCAGCAACAAGCTCGGTGGCCACCTGGGCCTGGTGATTGCCAAGCAGCTGATCGGCCTGATGCAGGGCGAGTTCGGCATCAAGAGCAGCAGCAACATGGGCAACACCCTGTGGCTGACCCTGCCACTCGACCCCTCGCGCCTGGAGCAACCACCGGCCGACCTCGACGGCCCGCTGCGCGATGCGCGGGTGTTGGTGGTGGACGACAACGACACCTGCCGCAAGGTGCTGGTGCAGCAGTGCAGCGCTTGGGGCATGAACGTCAGTGCCGTGCCCTCGGGCAAGGAAGCGCTTGCCCTGCTGCGCACCAAGGCGCATTTGCGCGACTACTTCGATGCGGTGCTGTTGGACCAGAACATGCCCGGCATGACCGGTATGCAGTTGGCGGCGAAGATCAAGGAAGACCCAAGCCTTAACCACGACATCCTGGTGGTGATGCTCACTGGTATCAGCAATGCACCGAGCAAAGTGATTGCCCGCAACGCGGGCGTCAAACGCATCCTGGCCAAGCCGGTGGCCGGCTATACCTTGAAAACCACCCTGGCCGAAGAGTTGGCCCAGCGGGGGCGCGAACAAGCGATCCCAGCGGCGTTCGCCGCACCGACGCCAGCGGTGGAACTGCCGGTCGATTTCCATGTGCTGGTGGCCGAGGACAACAGCATTTCGACCAAGGTCATCCGCGGCATGCTCGGCAAGCTCAACCTGGAGCCGGACACCGCCAGCAATGGCGAAGAAGCCCTGCGCGCGATGAAGGCGCGGCGCTATGACCTGGTGCTGATGGACTGTGAAATGCCGGTACTCGATGGCTTCTCCGCGACCCAGCAGTTGCGTGCCTGGGAGGCCGAGAATCAGCGCCAGCGCACGCCGGTGGTGGCCCTGACCGCGCACATTCTCAACGAGCACAAGGAACGCGCGCGCCTGGCCGGGATGGATGGGCATATGGCCAAGCCGGTGGAATTGTCGCAGTTGCGCGAGCTGATCCAGTATTGGGCGGGGCAGCGTGAGGCCAAGTCCGACACACTGCATACCTCATGATGACCGTGCGGGCTCTATCGCGGGGCAAGCCCGCTCCCACGAGGACCTTGTAGTCACCCTGCGTCTGCGTGGGAGCGGGCTTGCCCCGCGATAGCGCCCGCACTGCTCAACGCGCTCAGGCCTGCACAACTGATACACTTCCTCGCACCCTCCCCCGCCATGGACCTCGGCCATGCTCCATGAGTTGTTCAGCGTCTACCTGAAAATGCTCGTGCTCTACAGCCCGTTCTTCGTGCTGTCCTGCTTCATCAGCCTGACCCGCGGCCACTCCAGCAAAGAGCGCAAGCAACTGGCCTGGCGCGTGGCCATTGCCGTGCTGATCGCCAGCGTCCTGCTGTACCTGTTCGGGCGGGTGATTTTCGGCGTGTTCGGCATCACCGCCGACGCCTTTCGCATCGGCGCGGGCAGCGTGCTGTTCATCTCGGCGCTGGGCATGGCTCAAGGCAAGCCGGCAGTGCAGGCCGACAACGTCCAGCAGGATGTGACCATCGTACCGCTTACCATCCCCCTGACCGTCGGCCCCGGCACCATCGGCGCGCTGCTGGTGATGGGCGTCGGCCAGCCGCACTGGGACGATAAGTTGCTGGCCATCGTCAGCATTACCCTGGCCAGCTTCACCGTCGGCCTGGTCCTCTACCTGTCCCACCGCATCGAGCGGATCCTCGGCGACCAGGGCTTGCAGATCGTCAGCCGGCTGATGGGGCTGTTCGTCTGCGCCCTGGCGGCGCAGATCATTTTCACCGGGATCAAAGGCTACCTGGTGTCCTGAACCCCATCAGGGTTTTTGGCCATACCAGCGCGGGGTGTACACCCACTGACCACCACCGTCACGCGCGAAGGTACAGGTCAGCGACGAGCCGATCAGCACCATGGTGCGCATGTCGACCATTTCCGGCTGCAGCTCGGCGAGGGTCACCACCCGTAGCGTCTGCCCTGGCCGGCCAATGTCGCGCCCCAGCACTACCGGCGTCTGCCCCTGGCGATGGCGACGGACGATATCCAGGGCCACGCCCAGTTGGGTCGGCCTGGACTTGGAGATCGGGTTGTAGAACGCCAAGACCAGGTCGGCCTGAGCCGCCAGGTCCAGACGCTTCTCGATGATCGACCACGGCTTGAGGTTGTCGGACAGCGACATCACGCAAAAATCGTGGCCCAACGGCGCTCCCGCTTGCGCAGCGGTGGCCAGCGATGCCGAGACGCCTGGGAGAATCTCCAGATCGACCCGATGCCAGGCCGGATCGCTGGACTCGTGCAGCGCTTCGAGCACCGCCGCAGCCATGGCGAACACGCCCGGATCACCCGACGACACCACCACCACCGAACGCCCGGAAGCGGCCAGCTCGAACGCATGCCGGGCACGCTGCATTTCTTCGCGGTTATCGGTGCAGTGCAGCACCTGATCAGCGCGGAACGGGCCAGCCATGCGCACATAGGTTTCATAACCCAGCACATCCTCGGCCCGCGCCAGCTCGGCCTTGACCGCCGGCACCATCAGCTCGGCCGCGCCTGGGCCGAGGCCAATCACCGCCAGCCGGCCCCGTGTTCGCCCGAGCTTGGCGACCTCGATGGGTGCTGGGGTCGCGGCGATTACCACGTTTGAAACTGCCAGCGTCTGCGCCTCAGGCAAGACGTGCGCGACCATGCTCTGCAGGCTGCCGGCTGGCGCCGCGAAACGCAGCGGTACGTCCAGGGCGCGCGCAGCTTGGTGCAGCGCGGGGGCAGCCATATCCTGCTCACTGGCCAGCAAGCAGGCCAAAGCTTGCTCGGCGATGTTGGCTTCGGCCAGCGCAGCGCGCACTTCAGTGGAGAGGTCCGCCTGGGTGGCGCTGACCGCCACCAGCACCGAGCGCGAGTGGATCAGCAGCTCATCGCGATGGTCCGGGCGGGCTTGGTAGCCCACATGGATAGTGCGCTGCGCGTGGGCATCAGCCGGCAGCTGCGCGTGCGCCAGCCACGGCGCATCGCCTTCGATGCGCACGCTCTGGCCGGCCAGCAGATCAGAAACGAACCGCTTGCCCTGCTCCAGATCGGCCAGGGTGTAACCCTCTGGCGGGTTGAGCAGGCAGGTGCCGAAGCGCAGCTCACCACTGGTGGTGATGGCAGGCGCCACACCCAGCGCCTCGCCGATCTCCCGCGCCATGAGGTTGACCCCGCCCAAGCCGCCGAGCAGCGGTACCACTGCACTGCCATCTTCGGCCACGGCCAGCACGGGCGGCTCGACGTCCTTTTCGCTGAGCAGGCTGGCCAGAGTGCGAATCACGATACCCGCCGCGCACAGGGCAATGATCGGCGTGTCCTGCTGATACAGCCCACGCAGCGTCTCGCCAAAGGATTCATACAGGCTGTCGACCGCCTCGACCCGACCGCGCAGGCCGTGAAGGGTGGCCTGTGGATAAAGCTGCTGGATCCGCTGCGCGGTGGCCAGGCTGCCAGCGCCGAGGATGACGATTGCGGGGGGCTTGCGCATGTTCATCCCTGCCATTTTTCCCCCGGCACGATGATCAGCGAGAAATATGGCGAAGACTGCGGGTCGACCTCTTGCAGCGGGACGATCTTCTGGTTGGCCATGGTCGCGCGTTCAACGTACAGCGCACGCTCTTGCAGACCGAGCTCGCCAAGCACCTGGCGCACCTTGGGCAAGTTACGCCCCAGTTTCATCACCACCGCCGCATCGGCATCGGCCAGGCGACGCTTGAGCTCTTCGGCAGGCAGCACGCCAGACAGCACGGTCAGCGTTTGGTTGCGATAGACCAGCGGCGCACCCAGCACCGAAGCACCACCGAGCATCGAACACACGCCTGGGATCACTTCGGCCTCATAGCGCTGGGCCAGGCGATCATGCAGGTACATGTAGGAGCCATAGAAGAACGGATCACCCTCGCAGATCACCGCCACATCCCGGCCGGCGTCCAGATGCGCGGCCACTTGCTGGCCGGCTTCATCGTAGAAATCGCTGATCACCTGCTCGTAGGACAACGGCGCCGGCAACACTTCGGTGGTTACCGGGTACACCAGCGGCAGCAGGGTCTGCTCGGCTTGCAGGTGCGCCTCGATGATGCCAAAGGCATTGCCGCGCTTGCCCTTGGCGACGAAATAGGCCACCACCGGCGCCTCGCGCAGCAAGCGCAGGGCTTTGACGGTGATCAGTTCAGGATCGCCAGGGCCTACGCCCAGGCCGAGAAGACGTCCACGCGCCTGCATCATTCGACCTCCGTGGCCAGTGCGTTGACGGCAGCCGCCGCCATGGCGCTGCCACCCAGGCGGCCCTGCATGATCACGAACGGTACGCCACGGCTGTCGGCAGCCAGCATGGCCTTGGATTCGGCGGCGCCGACGAAGCCCACCGGGAAGCCCAGGATCAGTGCCGGCTTCGGCGCGCCGGCATCGATCATTTCCAGCAGGTAGAACAGTGCGGTCGGCGCGTTGCCAATCACCACCACGCTGCCCTCCAGGTGCGGCCGCCACAGTTCCAGGGCCACGGCCGAGCGCGTGTTGCCCTGCGCTTTGGCCAGGTCTGGCACGCTCGTGTCACGCAGGGTGCAGATCACCGGATTGTTGGCCGGCAGCCGCGCGCGGGTGATGCCTTCGGCGACCATATGCGCGTCGCACAGGATTGGCGCGCCCTTGGCCAGGGCTTCACGCCCCGCCGTACCCGCACCTTCGGAGAATTGCAGGCCGTCGATGGCCTCGACCATGCCGCAGGCGTGGATCACCCGTACAGCGAGTTTTTCCAGGTCAGCGGGGATCCGCTCGAGCCTGGCTTCCTCACGGATGATCCGGAAGGAATTGCGATAGATCTCCTGACCATCGCGGATGTAGTCAATCATCAAGGTGCTCCGTGGGCAGGTCGAGCATGGCGCCTGCTTCTTTCAAGGTAAGGTCGCTCGCGCGCAGGGCGCCGAAGCCCGGCAGGCGCGCATCGCGCAGATAAAGGTCATAGCGGCCCGGCGCACGGGCCAGCAGGGTGGCCGGCGCGACATGGGCGGCGGCGCAGGAGCGGCTGCAGCCGGACAGGTGCACACTGCCCAGTGCGCCAGCAGGCAGCCCGCTGGCCAGGGTGAGGGCATCGTTCTTGGTGTCGGCCTGGGCTTTGGCACAGCCGCTGGAGCCGGTGCAGGCAGTGAGACGCGCCAAGGGCTGCGCAGCATCGCAAAGCAGGCCGAGGGCGTTGAGCTCGGCTTGGGCGGCGTCGATCTGCGCGGGGTCGATATTGGTCAGTACCGCGCTCTGCCAGGGGCTCAGGCGCAGTTGGCCGTCGCCTGCCTGGCGCGCAATACGGGCAACACCGCGCAGCATGGCGGGGGTCAAGCGGCCCAGGGGCGGGGCGATGCCCAGGGCCAGGCCCTGCCGTTGCGTCAGTCTGCCTAACCAGCTCGTGCGGGTCGCTGAGCGCTGCCAGCCAAGCACAGCGGCGTCGCGACGGATCTCAAGCCCGAGTCCCGCGATGAAGTGTTCGGCCGGACAGGTTTCGAGCAACTGGCGCATCCGCGATTGCTCAGGGCTGGCCAGGTCGAGGAAGCGCTCCAGCACCGCACGGGTCAGCGCCAGCCCAGCCTGCATGGGGACCGCACCCAGTGCCCGGCTCGGGCAACCTGCCAGGCCGAATGCCAGCCAACACTCGCCATCGAGGTAAACAGCCGAGAGCCACAGGTCATGCGGGTGTTCAAGCATCGCCAGGCCTTCGCCGCCATCGAGCTGCACGGCGAACTTGGCCGACAGCTGGTGCAAACGCGGGGTGCTTTCGAGCATCTGCAAAATCTGCGCAGCGAGCGGCTGGGTATCGACGAGCATGAGCGGATCGAGGCCGGCCAATGGGCTGAGCATCAGGTTGCGCACATCGTCGCCCGCCGCTTCACGCGGGCCGAGGCCGGCTGCGAGCAGGTGCTCGATCAGCTGGCGATGCTGCGCGCCAATGCCGCGAATCTGCAGGTTGCCGCGGTTGGTCGCCTCGATCACGCCGCCAGCAAATCGCTCTGCCGCCTCGGCGACGGCATCGGCCTGATCGGCCAGCAACACACCACCGGGCAGCTTGATCCGGCAGATACCGCCATCGCGCGCGGCGACGATACGCCACAACCCCGGGCAGGCCGAGGGGCGGGGCGAAATGGTGGGGGGCAGGGACGGGTTCAAGAGGGCATCCGGCAATCGTCAAAGTGCGCTTGAGTGTAGAAGGCGCGGTATTATGCCTGCTTTGTCCGGCGGCATGAAAAACCGGCGGTCGAAGATCGTATGGAATTCAGGGGCCGCTTCGCGCCCTTCGCGGCGGCTCGGCGCTCCGACAAGCCCGCTCCCACAGGGACTGCGCCAGCCGCAAGAGCTGCGCTAATCCTGTAGGAGCGGGCTTGTCGGAGCGCCGCACCGCCGCGAAGCGGCCCCAAAATGATGGAAGTGAAATTAATGGCCCCGTGGCTGACAGTAGTAGGTATCGGTGAAGACGGTTTCAGCGGCCTGGGCAAACCCGCCCGGCGTGCTCTGCTGGGCGCCTCGCGGATCTTCGGCAGCCCACGCCAGTTGGCCTTGCTGCCACGCTGCGTGAACGGCGAACGCGTGCAGTGGCCGAGCCCATTCTCACTGGCCCCCGTGCTGGCCCAAAGCGGCGAACCGGTGTGTGTCCTGGCCAGCGGCGACCCGATGTTCTACGGCGTCGGTGCCAGCCTGGCGCGGCAGGTGCCTGCCGAGCATATACGCGTGCTCAGCACGCCCTCCTCCTGCGCCCTGGCCGCAGCCCGCCTCGGCTGGCCATTGCAGGAGGTGCACATACTGTCGATCGTCGCCCGCCCCTTGGCCGCGATCAATGCCCAGCTCTTTAGCGGCCTGCGCCTGCTGGTGCTGAGCAACGATGGCGACAGCCCGGCGCAGATCGCCGCACTGCTACGCGAACGCGGCTTTGGCCCAAGCCGGATGCACGTCCTCGAGCACCTGGGCGGCCCTCAAGAGCGCCAGCTCAGCGGTACCGCTGAAGACTGGCCGCATGCCCACAGCGCCGCCCTCAACCTGGTGGCCATCGAGTGCCTGGCAACGCCCGACGCACCGCGTTTGTCGACAGCTTGCGGACTGCCCGACAGCGCCTTCCGTCACGATGGCCAGCTGACCAAGCGCGATGTCCGCGCCATCACCCTCGCCCGCCTGGCCCCACAGCCCGGCGAGCTGCTGTGGGATGTCGGCGCCGGCTGCGGTTCGATCGGCATCGAATGGATGCGAGCCCATCCCAGCTGCAGGGCATTGGCGATCGAGGCCGACGAAGGCCGCCAGGGGTTCATCGAACACAACCGCGACGCGCTCGGCGTGCCCGGCCTGCAACTGATCTGCGGCAAGGCTCCGAAAGCCCTGGCCGAGCTGGAACGGCCCGATGCCATTTTCATCGGTGGCGGCGTCACCCGCGAAGGCGTGTTACCGCTGTGCTGGGAGCGCCTGCGCCCCGGCGGCCGGCTGGTGGCCAACGCGGTGACCTTGCAAAGCGAAGTGGCCCTGGCGCAGTTTCGCCAGCAGCATGGCGGCGAGCTGACCCGCATCCATGTCGCCCAGACGCACCCCCTGGGCAGCTTCGATACCTGGCGCCAGGCCTTGCCGATCACCCTGCTCGACGTGGTGAAACCCTTCGATGCGTGAAGAGACCCGCGAACAACCCGCGCCTCTGCGCAGCGGCCTGACCACCGGCAGCTGCGCGACCGCCACCAGCTTGGCTGCTGCCCGGTTGCTGCTGACCGGGCAGCGCCATGACGCCGTAGCCATCACCCTGCCCAAGGGCAAGGAAGTACAGATGCGCCTGGAGTTCTGTCGACGCAATGGCGAGTGCGCCGAGGCCGGCACCCTGAAAGATGCCGGCGACGATCCCGACGTCACCCACGGCGCGCTACTCTACAGCCAGGTGCGCCTGCTCGATGCCCCAGGTATCCGCTTTGTCGCCGGCATCGGCGTCGGCACTGTCACCCGCCCAGGGCTGGTGCTGGCGGTTGGGGAGCCGGCGATCAACCCGGTGCCTCGCCGGATGATCACCGAGCACCTGCAACAGCTGGCCAGCGATTGCGCCTACAGCGGCGGTTTCGAGGTTACGGTGAATGTGCGCGATGGCGATCAACTGGCGCTGAAAACCATGAACCCACGACTAGGTATTCTCGGCGGCCTGTCGATCCTCGGCACCAGCGGGATCGTCCGGCCGTTCTCCTGCTCGGCCTACATCGCCTCGATCCACCAGGGCATCGATGTCGCCCACACCAATGGCTACACGCACATCGCTGCCTGCACCGGCAATGCCAGCGAGGACACCATGCGCCGGGTCTACAACCTGCCGGAGATCGCCCTGATCGAGATGGGCGACTTCGTCGGCGCGGTACTCAAGCACCTGCGCAAAGTGCCGGTGGCGCGCCTGAGTCTGTGCGGTGGTTTTGGCAAGATCAGCAAGCTCGCCGCCGGGCACATGGACCTGCACAGCCGCCACTCGAGTATCGACCTGCCGCAACTGGCCGGCTGGGCGCGGGAAATTGGCGCCGATCAACCCCTGCAAGAGGCGATCATTGCCGCCAATACCAGCCAGCAAGCGCTGGCCCTGGCCCATGCAGCAGGGATCAAACTGGGCGACGCAGTGTGCACCCATGCCCAGGCGTTCGCCCGCAGTGTGGTCCCCGCTCAGGTGCACGTCGAAGTCTTCGCCATCGACCGCCAAGGCGGTATCGTTGGCCAGGCAGGTGTGCAATGAGCGAGCGCATCCTGCTGCTAGGCGGCGTCACCGAGGCCTTGGCGATCGCCCGGCGCCTGGGCCCCGAGCACGTCTATAGTCTGGCCGGAGTCGGCCGGGTGCCGCAGGACCTGGCCTGCACGGTGCGGGTCGGCGGCTATGGCGGTGCCGAAGGGCTTGCCGCCTATTTGCGCGAGGCGCGCATCACGCTGCTGATCGACGCCACCCATCCCTACGCCGCCCAGATCAGCCGCAACGCAGTCCGCGCGGCGCAGACGGCGGGCATCCCGTGCTGGGCCTTGCGCCGCCCTGCGTGGCAGGCGCAGCCCGGTGATGACTGGCGTGAGGTGGCGGACTGGGCTGAGCTGATGCAAGCGCTCGAACCCTTCGCGCGCCCGCTGTTCACCCTGGGCCGCGAGCCCTTGCAGCATCTGGACGAAATCCCCGCGCAGCAGTTCTGGACCTTGCGCGCCCTCGAGGCCTGCCCTGGCAATGATCGCTGCGAAGTCATCGCCGCCCGCGGTCCTTTCCAGATTGCCGATGAACGCGCACTGTTCGCACGACGGCGCATCGATGTGCTGGTCAGCAAGAACAGCGGCAGCGTGGCCACAGAGCCAAAGCTTGAGGTGGCACGCGAGCTAGGCATGCCTGTGCTGGTGCTCAAGCGGCCGGCGTTACCGGCTGTGGATCGCGAGTTCAGCCAGATCGAGTCGTTGCTGACGGCGCTAGCTACCGACTAGGAGCGCGCCCTGGGGTCGAAGACTGGGTGACATCGATCTAGCTTTTCCCAGGTTTCGCCCTACGCAATATTCAGAGTTTTCAGCCCCCTCATACCGTACAAGCAGATGGCCTTGTGCCTGCAATCTGCCGTAAACTCCGCCCTCCTCTCCTGGAAGGCCCACCCATATGGAAATGCAATGGTGGATCTGGCTCGTCTTCGGCGTGTCCCTGATCCTACTCGAACTGGTCCTGCCCACGTTCTTCATCCTCTGGTTCGGCATCGGTGCCGTACTGGTGTCGCTGATTGCCCTGCTCGCGCCAGACCTGCAGCTGGATATGCAGGTGCTGCTGTGGGTGCTGTTTTCCTCTGTCACCACCGTTCTGTGGTTCAAGCTATTCCGGCGCAAGAAGGCCGATGTGCGCTGGACCGCCGACAGCGTGCTTGGTGAAGTCGGCTTGCTCACCGCCAGTGTCTCTGAGTTCCAGAAAGGCCGAGTGCGTTTCCAGAAGCCGATCCTCGGCAATGAAGAATGGACCTGCATCGCTGACAGCGACATCGCCGCTGGCGAGCGCGTGCGCCTGACCGCCATCGAAGGCAACACCGCCCGGGTCAGCCGGGCCTGAATCCGTACTAAAAGGAAGTTCGTAGCATGAGCAGTCTTATCGTCGTCGGCACCCTCGCGGTGTTCGTTCTCATCACCGTGTTCAAAGGGGTGCGCATCGTGCCTCAGGGCGAGGAGTGGATCGTCGAGCGCCTGGGGCGTTACCACAGCACCCTCAAGCCCGGCCTGAATATCGTCATTCCGTACATGGACGTGGTCGCCTACCGCCTGCCGACCAAAGACATCATCCTCGATGTGCAGCAGCAGGAAATCATCACCAAGGACAACGCGGTGATCGTCGCCAACGCCCTGTGCTTCGCCAAGGTGGTCGACCCGCAAAAAGCCTCCTACGGCGTGCAGAATTTCTCCTTCGCCGTGACCAGTCTGACCATGACTTCGCTGCGGGCCATCGTCGGCGCGATGGATTTGGACGAAGCATTGTCCAGCCGCGAGCAGATCAAGGCACGCCTGCGCGAGGCGATGTCCGAACAAACCGAAGACTGGGGCGTGACCGTACGCTCGGTAGAGATCCAGGACATCAAGCCGTCCGAGAACATGCAGATGGCCATGGAGCGCCAGGCGGCTGCCGAGCGTGAGCGTAAAGCCGATGTAACCCGTGCCGAAGGCGCCAAGCAGGCGGCGATTCTGGAAGCCGAAGCCCGCCTGCAATCGGCCAAGCTGGATGCCGAGGCGCAGATCAACCTGGCAGAAGCGTCGGCGCGGGCGATTTCGCTGGTACGCGACGCAGTGGGGACGGAAACTACCCCGGCCATGTACCTGCTCGGTGAACGCTACATTGGCGCGATGGAGAACCTGGCCGGCAGCGACAACGCCAAGGTTGTGGTGTTGCCTGCGGATCTGCAAGAGACCGTGCGCGGGTTGCTTGGGCGCAAGGCCTAAGGCCCCCCGACAACTCGGCTCCTACAGGCATAGCATCGAGCGCAAGATCAACGCGATACCTGTGGGAGCGGGTTTACCCGCGAAGGGCCGCGCTGCGGCCCCCAAGCAAACGACACCCGCTGGAAGGTATCGGGCCTGCCGATACGGCAACACTCATCTCATACCTGCGGCACTTCACCGCACCCCAGCATTTTTACCTATACTCCGCCGTACAATACCCACCACGATTCCTGACCGGATCTCTCCATGCCCCCACGTCGGCACATCGCCTGGATAGCCTGCCTTGCAGTGCTGTTCAATCTGCTGGCCATGCCGCTGTCATCGGCCGTGCCCAAGAGCGCGGCCGAGCAGCTGCTGTGGGGGGCTTTCTGTTCCAGCATGGGCGCCAAAGCCAAGCTCGATGTAAAGGCCCTGGCCAAGATCGATCTCGGCGATCAAGGCGACGCGCACGCCAACATGCAGCACTGCTGGTGCTGCTCGGGCGCAGCGCCGCTACTGGCCCTACCCGGCCAGCCGCCACAGTTGCACAGCCCGGCGCACCTGAGCATTGGCCAACTACCCAACCTCGCCCGCTATCAACCTACGCCTCGCCAGCTCTGGCCGGCGTTAAACCCGCGTGCCTCTCCGCTGGCCTGAGTTCTCGACGCTATCGCCCTGAACCTGCACAGATCGGAGATCTCATTCCATGCTCAAGCAAGCCCTCGTCCTGGCCGCCCTGCTGTTGCCCGGCACCTTCGCCAACGCCCATGAATACACCCAGGGCGACCTGCACATTGCCCACCCGTGGTCGCTGGAACTGCCGCCCAACGCGCCCAACGTGGCGGCCTATTTCGTCGTGCACAACAACGGCAAGCAGGAGGATCGCCTGCTCAGCGTGGCCAGCCCGATCAGCGATGACGCGCAACTGCACGAGCACGCCAAGACCGCCGAAGGCCTGATGAAAATGCAGCAGGTGTCCAGCGTGGCGATCCCCGCAGGCCAGGACTTGGTATTCGCCCCCAGCGCCTACCACGTGATGCTCATGCAGCCTAAAGACCGCAGCCTGCTAAGCGACGGCAAGCGCTTCCCGCTGACCTTGCACTTCGAAAAGGCCGGTGACATCACCGTGCAGGTCGCGGTGCAGAAACAACCACCGACCGACCAGCCAGAGCACCAGCACGCGCACTGATCGCTGACAGGCACTCGCCATGAGCGTGCTGCGCGAACGACCCACCCGCCGTACCACCCGCCCTGATCGCAGGCGCGCCGGTGGCGGCTGGCTGAGCCTGTTCGCCATGTGGATGATCTTCATCGGCCCACTGGTTTCCCAGTCGATGCCGATGGATCACCACGCCGGTATGACCATGCCGATGGACATGAGCATGTCCGCCGGCCACAGCCATGCCGACGCCGGGCACCCTGGCCATGGCAGCAATGGCGAGCTACACGCACTGTGGGAAAAGTGCGGCTATTGCAGCCTGCTGTTCAACTGCCCAGCCCTGCCGCAGACCTTCAGCCCGCTCAACGCCAGTAGTACCCCACCCGCCCCACCCCTGCATGCGTTTACCCGCCAGGGCCACGCCGGCCAGGCCGTCTTCCCTGGTGCGCGCAGCCGCGCCCCGCCCTTCTTGTCGATCGACGTCTGAACACCTATTGACCGCACGGAGCCAGGAGGCTTCGCGCCCACTCATGACTGATCGACTGGAATCATTATGTCCGGCTGCACCCCTGTATTTGCCCTGTCCCTGCGCGGGACCATCGCCGTGCTCTGCGGCTCGCTGCTGGCCCCCTTGGCGCTAGCGGCCGAGCCCGGCCACGAGGGCCATGAGCACGATTCTGCCGAGCTCAGCCCGACGGTAATCACCGCTGTCGCGCCCAGCTCGCCGCTGACCATCGTCACCAACCCCAAGGACCCACGCCAGCCAGTACCGGCCAGCGACGGCGCCGATTACCTGAAGACCATCCCGGGCTTCTCGGCGATTCGCTCCGGTGGCACCAATGGCGATCCGGTGTTGCGCGGCATGTTCGGCTCGCGCCTGAACATCCTCACCAATGGCGGCGTGATGCTCGGCGCCTGCCCCAACCGGATGGACGCCCCGACCTCCTACATTTCGCCGGAAACCTACGACCGCCTGACCGTGATCAAAGGCCCGCAAAGCGTGATCTGGGGGCCGGGCGGTTCGGCGGGGACCATCCTCTTCGAACGCGAGCCGGAACGCTTCGGCACGCTCGGCAGCCGGGTCAACGCCAGCCTGCTGGCCGGCTCCAACGGCCGCTTCGACAAAGTCCTCGACGCAGCTGCCGGCAACAGCCAGGCCTATGCGCGCTTTGTCGGCAACCAGTCGCGCTCCGACGACTATCAAGACGGCAACGGCGACAGCGTGCCCTCGCGCTGGGACAAGTGGAACGGTGACGTCACCCTCGGCTGGACTCCGGACGCCGACACCCTGCTTGAACTCACCGCCGGCAAGGGCGATGGCGAAGCGCGCTACGCCGGACGTGGCATGGACGGCTCGCAGTTCAAGCGCGAAAGCCTTGGCTTGCGTTTCGAGAAATCCAACCTCGGCGAGGTGCTCGACAAGATCGAGGCGCAGGTCTACTACAACTACGCCGACCACGTGATGGACAACTACAGCCTGCGCACACCGTCAGGCAGCGGCATGATGGGCATGCCGATGGTCAGCAACGTCGACCGTCGCACCCTGGGCGCGCGGATCAAGGCCACTTGGCGCTGGGCCGATGTGCAGTTGATCAGCGGTATCGATGCGCAGACCAACGAGCACCGCAAGCGCGGCGGCATGGGCGTCGATGCGCACAAGGGCCAGTCATGGACCAAGGATGCCGACTTCCATAACTATGGGCTGTTCAGCGAACTGACCTGGTACGCCACAGGTGCTGACCGCCTGATTACCGGTGCACGCCTGGACCGCGCCTCTGCCCGCGATTTCCGCCAGACCAGCGCCACCGGCGGCGCTACCCGCGCCGATACCCTGCCCAGCGGTTTCGTGCGTTATGAGCATGATCTGGCGGCGCTCTCTGCAACCACTTACATCGGCCTCGGCCATGCCCAGCGCTTCCCCGATTACTGGGAGCTGTTCTCGCCTAAGCAAGGCCCGGCCGGCGCAGCCAATGCCTTTGACGGCATCAAGCCAGAGAAGACCACCCAACTCGATTTCGGTATCCAGTACCGCGACGAGCGCATGGAGGCCTGGGCCTCGGGCTATGTCGGGCAGATCCGCGACTACATCCTGTTCGACTACCGCACCGGCATGATGGGCATGAGCACCTCCCAGGCGCAGAACATCGACGCTCGGATCATGGGCGGCGAACTTGGCGCAGCCTACAAGCTGTCGGAAAACTGGAAAGCCGACGCGACCCTGTCCTACGCTTGGGGCAAGAACAGCAGTGATGGCAAAGCGCTGCCACAGATGCCGCCCCTGGAAAGCCGCCTGGGCCTGACCTACAGCCAGGACAAGTGGAGCACCGGGGCGTTGTGGCGACTGGTGGCGGCGCAAAATCGCATCGCCGAAAACCAAGGCAACGTGGTCGGCAAGGACTACGAAAAAAGCGCAGGCTTTGGGGTGTTCTCGCTCAATGGTGCCTACAAGGTGAACAACAACCTCAAGCTCAGCGCGGGCGTCGACAACCTGTTCGACAAAGCCTACGCCGAGCACTTGAACCTGGCCGGGAACGCCGGGTTCGGCTATCCGGCCAGCGATCCACAGCCGGTTAGCGAACCAGGCCGGACCTTCTGGACCAAGGTCGATATCAGCTTCTGACAACAACTATGGGCGCGGCTACGGACGCGCCCTTTCACCTTGCCGATGGGAGGTTCCATGAGCGGACCACGCATTTCCTTCTATAACTTGGCCTGGCGCTGGCATTTCTACGCCGGGCTGTTCGTCGCGCCATTCATGATCCTGCTGGCGATCACCGGGATCATCTACCTGTTCAAGCCACAGCTCGACCCGCTGATGTACCGCGAGCTGATGGTGGTCGAGGCCGGTCATCACCGCCAGGACGCCGACACCCTGCTCAGCCAGGTGCACCAGGCCTACCCGCAGGGGCATGTGGCCCAATACCTGCCCCCGCTCAACGCCGAGCGTAGCGCGCAGTTCGTGGTGCATGACGGCGGCCGCGAACTGAACGTGTTCGTCGACCCATACAGCGCCAAGGTGCTCGGTGAGCAAGACGCCAAGCAGAACCTGCAAGCCGTGGCCCGCGCCCTGCACGGCGAGCTGATGGTCGGCACCGTGGGCGATCGCCTGGTGGAGCTGGCGGCTGGCTGGGGCATCGTCCTGGTCGTGTCGGGGCTGTACCTGTGGTGGTCGCGCGGGCGCAACAGTGCCGGTGTGCTGTGGCCACGCCTGTCTGCCCGCGGCCGGGTGCTGTGGCGCGACCTGCATGCGGTCAGTGGCTTCTGGGGCTCGGCGCTGCTGCTGTTGATGCTGCTCAGCGGCATGACCTGGACCGGCCTGTGGGGCAAGCAGTATGCCGATTTGTGGAATCGCTTCCCGGCGGCCATGTGGAATGACGTGCCCACGTCTGACCAACAAGCCCGCGTGCTCAACCAGGCGCATCGCCAGACCGTGCCTTGGGCGATGGAGAACACGCCCATGCCGCAGTCCGGCGCGCATGCCGAACATGCTGGCCATCACATGATGTCGAGCGCCCCGGCCGCGCCGCAGGTCAGCCTGCAGCACGTTGAGGACATCGCCACCCATCGCCAGGTCGAGCCTGGCTACAGCATTACCCTGCCGACCACTGCCGATGGTGTGTTCACCCTGGCGGTGTTCGCTGATGATCCGCGTAACGACGCCACCCTGCATGTCGACCAGTACACCGGCAAGGTGCTGGCGGATGTGCGCTGGCAGGACTACAGCCCAGTCGCCCGGGCTACCGAGCTTGGGGTGATGTTGCATGAGGGCAAGATGTTCGGGGCGCTGAACCAGATCATCATTTTGCTGGTATGCCTGATGATTTTGCTGGGCTCGGTCAGTGGCCTGGTGATGTGGTGGAAACGCCGGCCAACGGGGCGGCTGGGGGTGCCGCCGTTGCGTCATGACCTGCCGCGCTGGAAGACGGCAACGGTAGTGATGCTGGTGCTGGGTGTGGCGTTCCCGCTGGTGGGGGTGTCGATGCTGGTGATGTGGGTGGTCGATAGCCTGGTGGTGCGGCGCAGGGTGATGGCTCGGGCCTGATTCCGAACTGATGGCCTCATCGCGGGGCACGCCCGCTCCCACGCCCCCGCGATGAGGACAAAAACAGCACAGATGTCGTGTCGATCTGTCGCGCCCCGAATTGGGACGCGCGTGTTAGCCTACTCGGCTCGCACAAAAAGACTGACCCTCAATGGAATGCAGCCAATGACCCGGACCTCCTCCACGCCTGCTGATGACCAGCACCTGCAACGCAACCTGACCAACCGCCACATCCAATTGATCGCCATCGGCGGCGCGATCGGCACCGGCCTGTTCATGGGCTCGGGCAAGACCATCAGCCTCGCCGGCCCGTCGATCATCTTTGTCTACATGATCATCGGCTTCATGCTGTTCTTCGTCATGCGGGCGATGGGCGAGCTGCTGCTGTCGAACCTCAACTACAAATCCTTCATCGACTTCTCGGCCGACCTGCTCGGGCCTTGGGCCGGCTACTTCACCGGCTGGACCTACTGGTTTTGCTGGGTGGTCACGGGTATCGCCGACGTCGTCGCCATCGCCGCCTATTCACAGTTCTGGTTTCCTGACCTGCCCCAGTGGATACCGGCGCTGACCTGCGTGGCGCTGCTGCTGTCGTTGAACCTGGTCACCGTGAAGATGTTCGGCGAGCTTGAGTTCTGGTTCGCCATGATCAAGATCGTCGCCATTCTCGGCCTGGTCGCCACTGGCCTGTACATGGTCATCACCGGCTTCGAATCGCCCAGCGGGCGCACCGCGCAACTGGCCAACCTATGGAACGACGGCGGGATGTTCCCGCATGGCCTGATGGGCTTCTTCGCCGGCTTCCAGATCGCCGTGTTCGCCTTCGTCGGCATCGAGCTGGTCGGCACCACTGCCGCCGAAGCCAAGGATCCGCAACGCACCCTGCCACGGGCGATCAACTCGATCCCGATTCGCATCATCGTGTTCTACGTGCTGGCGCTGATCGCGATCATGGCCGTCACGCCATGGCGCGACGTGGTGCCGGGCAAGAGCCCATTCGTTGAGTTGTTCGTGCTGGCTGGCCTACCGGCAGCGGCGAGCATCATCAACTTCGTAGTGCTGACCTCGGCGGCCTCTTCAGCCAACAGCGGCGTGTTCTCCACCAGCCGCATGCTGTTCGGCCTGGCCCAGGAAGGCGATGCGCCCCGCGCCTTCGAGAAGCTGTCGCGCCGCGCCGTTCCGGCCAACGGCCTGTACTTTTCGTGCACCTGCCTGCTGCTGGGCGCTGTGCTGATCTACCTGGTGCCGAATGTGGTCGAGGCGTTCACCCTGGTCACCACGGTGTCGGCGGTGCTGTTCATGTTCGTCTGGACGCTGATCCTGCTGTCGTACCTGAAGTACCGCAAAACCCGTGCGGCGCTGCACCAGGCATCGACCTACAAGATGCCGGGCGGTCGCTTCATGTGCTTCGTGTGCCTGGCGTTCTTCGCCTTCATCCTAGTGTTGCTGAGCCTGGAGGCGGACACCCGCTCGGCGCTGCTGGTGACGCCGATCTGGTTCGTGCTGCTGGCAGTCACTTATCAGGGTGTGCGCAGCAAACGCCATCCCCGCACCGCTGTGCGTAACGGCTGAATTCATCTGGGCTGCTTTGCAGCCCTTCGCAGCGCTCGCGCGGGCTGGTAAAGCGCCCGGCGGGCAAAGCGAAATCTTCATACCCGCCGCCCCCCGCCACATCAACTTTCAGCTTCTACTCAGGCGCCGACCTGATATTTTTGCCAGTTGTGCCCCCCCCCACCCTGCCCTCTAAATGTTCCCAGACCGCGACGTATCGCCATGGCGATCCTCATACGACAGGGAGCATGTCCGCATGACCGAACAATCCGCCAACACCTACGCCAAACTATTCCCCGAACAATTGGCCAACCCCTGCAGCCCCGATGCGCCTGAATCGAACAACGGCCCCATCGCTTACCTGCATGCGCTGTACCAGAAGGCCCAGGCGTTGGAAGAGGCCAGCACGGATACAACGCGCCTGACGCTCGCCATGCGGCGCCCGGACATCGGCAGGCTGCTGCTCGACCCCACTACCCTGGAACAACCCGTCAGCGCATTGACCCTGGCCATTCGCGCCCTCACACATCATGCCCAGGAACATGCCGGTGCAACAGCTTACTTGCCCGAGGTCCTGGCGGGCGCCGGCCTGCATGCATGCCTGCCGTTCAACTATGCCCACGAGCAAGCCAAGGCCGTGCTCTCGTACAAGAAGATCCCGCTCTTCGAACTGCTGCAAAAGACGCAGTACAGCTACCCCAGCTTCTGCTACGAGGGGTTGCGCAGCGATGAACTGCGCCAGGTCATGCGCAACGCCAGCGGTTTCAGCCCAGCCCTGCAAGCGCTGCTGCTGGACGAAAAACCCCTGCACCAGACTGGCAATGACTGGCGCAAGTGGTATGGCATGGCCGCTGTCGACGCCAAAGAGGCGATTGCTTCGTTGCTTGATGTCGAGACATTCGGGCGCCGCACCGGGCTGAGCTTCGAGCAAATACTGGAAATGCTGGCCGTGGAAGGCATTGATGACAATGCCACCGCCAGTTACAGCCTGGTGCGCGCGTCCAATGCCTACCGTCCCACCGGCGAGCCAAAACTGAAAAATTTCCATTACGGCGCGGCGTACATCAATGCGCGTCGAAATACGCCAGTGACGATCAAAGATGCCTTGGCCGGAGCGGGTATCAAACCGCAGTTTGACAAGCTCGATTACAATGCGTTGTCGCGCATGTACCAGATGATCCACCTGCAGCGGGCGCTGGCGCTGCCATTCCACGATGTCGACCTGCTGGTGACATCGATCCTGCGTGCCGAAGGGCAGTTCACGAGCTGGCACCTGTCACCCGCGAGCATTCGTGCGTTGGGGGTTTTCCGCTACCTGAACGAAGCTTACGGCATCAGCACCGAGCAGTTCGCCGCCCTGGTGTGTGAAGTCAACCCGTATGCCATTGGCGAGCAGGTGCCAATGCTCGACCGGGTACTCGATGGCCCCGGTGCCGGGCAGCTCGACCCGCTCAACCCCCTGATCATCGACGATCGCGCATTCGACCCCGCCGATGGCAAGGACGGCCAGTTCAAGGTCCTGCCCGCACTGGCCAAAGCCTTGGGCGTGAATGAGCAGGCGACACAGGTGTACCTGGCGCAGGTCAAGCAGGCACAAGGGCTGGAGACGCTCACGGTCTCGCTGTCGCTACTCTCTGCGCTGTATCGCCTCAGCCGGTTGCATCGCCTGTTCCAGCGATCCGCCCGCGAGGCGAACGCACTGGCTGCCCTGCTGGCGACGACGGGCACCGACGTGCTTGCCCAGTTGGCAGGTACGCCGCTGATCAGCGATACCACCGGTGCTTGCGATGTGCTCGACACCCTCGTCGCGTTGAGCAACCTTGACCAATGGCTGCGTCAACAGCAAATCCTGCCCAGCGTTTTGCTGGAAGTGTTGCAACCAGCGCCCACCACGGAGGTGATGCTGGGCAACGCGCTGCTGACTGCTCTTAAGGGGCAACGGGAATTTATCGAAGATGTTTTACAGCCCGAGGCCACTGAAAGCCAACAGCAAGACATGGCTGGCACCTTGTTGATGATCGTTTTTGGCAACCAGCGGGATCAGCCCGGCCTGAGCCTGCAGCATGTCCCGCCACTGCTGGGCTGGTCCGGTACCACTGCGGAAGCAGTGCTGAAAGCCGCCAACCTGGTCATCAGCCCAGGCGGCAAAACCGAGAGCGAGGCCAAATCCAAGGCCAATGCTGAAGCCCTGTCAGCCGCGCGCCAGCTATGGTTCAAACTCGCACGCCGCTGCGTGCTCGTTAAACTGCTGCGTGTGAGCCCAGGCGTGCTCCGGGCGCTGCGCGACAACCCCGAATGGTTCGACTTGGAAAATACGCCAGACGCAGCCATTAACCTCGACCTGTGCTATCAACTTAGCCGCTTCCGCGAGTGGGTCGAGGTGTGCAGGGCCAATGGCGCCGATGAGCGTGACGCCATCACCTATCTCTCCAACCACCGCCACGCGACCGAGCCAGAAAAGGTTGCCCACGCTGCCGAAGCTTTAGGCAGGTTGTTGGGTTGGGATGCAAGTGAAGTGGAAGCGGCCTGCCCATGCATCATGGCGATGGAGACGGTTGAGGAGAGCAAGCCGAGCTTTGACGACTTTCTGCAAACACTCTCAGAGGTGGAACGGGCTTCCTACGAAAGACACGGGATTGCGTCAGCTCTAAATCATTTTGTCGTTCGCTACGTTCGGGACAACTATGCCGATAAAGGGCTTCGAGGTTTTGTGGAGAAACTGATTGTATTCCTCGAACACAACCCAGGGCCACTACTGGTCACGCAGGCGCAATATGCCGCAGGGTACAAACCTGATGCGTGGAAAAAGCGTTGGGAATCTTATAAAACAACTGCAACCATGCATTATTACCCGATCGCCATGGAAACACTGGCTGAGCGGCCTGGGACGGTCAATCGCCTGGTTGGCACGCCTTGTGTGCCTAACACGATCAGCGATATCGACTCTATCCTGAGGCTGAAACGGCTAACCGAAAAAACCGGCCTGGCCTGCGGTTCGCTGCTGAGTCTCAGCGAACTCAACGAGCACTCGCCGTACCGCGAGTTCGAAGGTGCCAGCCAACTGCTGATGGCCAGCGCCGATGACGCACTACGGGAAGTGGTCGACAAGCAGATGCGCGGACACTGGCGCGACGCACTGGCCGGCTACCTGATCGGGCACTGGGCACCGCCTGAACCGGAGACAAAACCCAGGGTGGCCTCCTTCGACGACCTGTCGACCTACTGTTTGAGCGATATCCAGGTCAGCGGCGAGGTGACTACCACAACCCTCAACCAGGCCATCGGCAGCCTGCAGCATTACCTTTCGCGGTTGTTTGCCCGGCTTGAGCCGGGGTACGGCGACAGCGGCCCCTCCGGCGAGGCTCAGGCCGCCTGGCAAAACGGGCTGGGGCAATACGGTACCTGGAAACGCCTGATCGACCGCGACAACCACCCTGCCAACCTCATCTACTATGCCAACCGGCCGAACAAGAGCGTGGCGTTCCAGGAACTGGAAGTGGCCCTCAACCAGGGCAAGATGGATACCTCGCTGCTGCACACGGCCATCTGCAGCTACCTGGCCAAGTTCGAGCGGGTCAGCAACCTGCAAGTGATCAGCGGTTACCTGGATGGGCATGACCCCAAACAGGACACCTATCACCTGATCGCCAAGACCAATACCACACCGCATGAGTACTACTGGCGCACACTTGATATCAGCCTGCGTGACGATCAGAACCGGCTCAGCCCGCTGGCGTGGAGCGAGTGGGAGAAAATCGACCTGGCGGCCACGGGCGAGATTGCCCAAAGCACATTCGACGGCAAGCTTCACGACGCCGTCCGCCCGGTGGTGATTGCCGGCCGCCGTTATGTGTTCTGGGTGGAACGTGGCAGCACCGACCTACCGGATGGCACAGCACCCAATAAGACCTTGCTTAATACGCGCAAGCTGTCGGTGAACTTCGCATTCCAACAGAGCGATGGCAGTTGGAGTACCCTGAATGAACTGTTCTGCCTGGATGGTTACAAAGACGGCGTCTGGAATACGGCCTATGCAAAAGACTTCAATTTCAAGCCCGCCTTGATAGTAGTGGTCCAGGAAACCGAGACAAAAGAGCTGTGGCTGACGGCGCTGCTATATGACACTGCCAGCAAAATCATCAAAGACAGCAAAAAAGAAGATCTTACCCGAAACATCGACTACTACATTGAATCACGAGATCTTCTTCTGCTAGAGAACAAAAATACAAATGATGACCTCGCCAAGACCATCACTAAATCGCTACTTTTCTCTTACCCGAACAATAAAACAATCCAGCACCCATACGACGGCACCCCGACAAAACTAAAACAGATCAACTATAAAAGCGGTGTAATTACGGCAAAATTCTCTTCACCTGCAAAGAGCAGTATAAATGTTGATATAATCGGCATACCAGACGACTTCCTCCCACCAAAATCAGGACCTAGCGCTTCTATCCGCAATATAAAATAGAACTTTTCAAAGATAACAAGCTTACCGAGACCAGAAACCACTCCGGCAAATACGAAGGCTTAGATATTAGGCTCCACACCTCACTCACAGTAAGCAGTGATGACTGCAATGAATTCAAAATATCAATTACCCCCCGATATCGTCCCGACGATAAGGAAGACATTGAATATTTCGAAACTTACGCTAAGCGCGTTAAAAAACACGTTACTTACAGAATAATAGACTACACTCAAGGCGACGAAAGCTGGCATATTTCTATCATTTCCAACGAACAACAAGCACAGTATCTCGACTTCAGCAGTGCCACTGCGCTCGAGCCTGCCTTGCCGTGGGACATGATACGCCTTAATACACTCTTCGGTAAAAACCTGGTCGCACGGGCCAGTCAGGGGGTCGAGCAGGTACTGGCCTGGAACACCCAAGAGCTGAAAGAACCAGGGCTTGGGACATCGACCACGCTTGTCGATATGGACTTCCACGGCGCCAACGCACTTTATTTGCGTGAGCTGTTCCTGCATGTGCCCGCCCTGGTGGCTATGCGCCTAACCGAGCAACAGCAGTTCGAAGAAGCCGAAGACTGGTACCTGCGTTACCTGTTCAACCCTTACCGTACCACACCCGACGCGGAAGGCCGGCCGGCCCCTTGGGGTACCCGCCCGCTGGCCCAGGTGGGGACCCTGAGCTCCACCCTGCGCAAGGACGTCGACCCCGTTAGCCGGGTGTTCACCCTGTCGCGCCACTACCGGCAGGCAATCTACCTGGCGTTGCTGGAGAACTGGCAGTTGCAGGGCGACCACTTCTACCGCCAGCTCACCCTCAGCGCGCTGAACCAGGCCTGGCTGTGCTACCAGCAGGCGCAGCAGTTGCTCGGCCCGCTCCCCGAGGGCAGCAATGCGTCGCGCTGGAAGGCGGTGACCTTGGCGTCGGTCGACGAGGGCGGGTTCCGCCGCCCACTCAATGACCGCGTGCTCGGCCTGCACCAGACCCTGAAAAGCCGCCTGTACAATCTGCGCCATGGGCTTACCCTCGATGGCAAACAGCTGCCTGCGCTGGACTGGAACAGCGAAAGCCTGGACGCCTTCGACAATGGGCGAGGCGGCGTGAGTAACTTGCCGATTCCCTACCGCAGTGGCCTCGATATCATTCCGCACTACCGCTTCCGCCAGTTGCTGCCCCTCGCCAAGGCAGCGGCCCAGCAGTTGTCAGACTTCGGCCGACACTACATGAGTTTGATGGAGGAGGAGTTCAACACCAGCTTGGCGGTGCAGTTGAAAGCTCAGGATATCAAGATGTCCGACTTTGCAATTCGCCTGCAGAAGGAGGCCATTAGCGGCATTGAAGCCAAGAAAAAGGTACTGCTGCTCAGCCGCGAGAAAGCGGTCGCGCAGCAAGTTCATCTTAGCGAGCTTATCGACGTCGGTCGATCGCCGGAAGAAGAGGCGGCCACCGCGCTTACCTGGATCAGTAATGCTTCAATGTTGATGAGTATTCCCTTCGAAATGTTAGCAAGCACCGTAGATGCGGCATTTCCTACCATTTACGGCTTTTCAGTCGGTGGCAACAGCCCGGAAGCACCCATGGTCGCGACAGCTAAATGCTTACATATCGCAGGTGATGTTTCAAAAATGCTTGCCGATGAGCTCACAACCCAAGCGGGCTACAACCGCCGCGCAGCGGAATGGGTATTTGATAAAAGCCAGGTCGAATGGGACCTGAAAATCCTCGACCAGCAAATCAAAGAAACCAACATCGAGTTCAACGCCAGCACCATCACCCTTGCCCAGTGCCAACAGGAGCTGGTCAACCTGAAGGAAGCCTACGTGTCCATGACCACCGGCTTCACCATCATCCCCGTCTATAACTGGCTGGTGGCGCGCCAGGAGCATCTCTACGGCGCGGCCTACGACGCTGTACGCTCGCTGTGCATGGGGGTAGAGGCTGCCTGGCGCTACGAGATCGGTGACTACCGGCGTGAAAGCTTCATTGATACCACCGCCTGGCGTGACAACTACAAAGGCATGCTGGTGGGCGAATCGCTGCTGGTGAACCTGCAGCAAATGGAAAATGAGTACCTGGCCCGAAACGAGCGACGGTTGACGATCAAGAAGTCATTCAGCCTCAAGAAAAAACTGGACAGCCTCGCAACCAGGGACGAAGAAAAGTGGGCCGGCATTTTCAAAATGGATGCCGAGCGCACTGAGCCGCTGATCCACACGTTCGAGTTCACGGCAGAAGACTTCGACAAGAGCTTCCCAGGTCAATACCTGCGTCAGCTCAAGTATGTGTCCGTCACACTCGTACTCAAAGCGGACAATCCGGTGGAAGAGCTGTGCGCACTCCTCAAGCAGACAGGCAGTACAACGCTGCTTGAGCCCGACACCGCTGCGGCCTTCTCGTTCTACCCCGAGAGTGAAAACAACGCCAAGGCAAAAGCGGCGCGCGAGAACCTCTGTCTAGTGCTGCGCAACCCCCGCGAAAACCAGCAGATCGCGTTGTCGTCGACCGTGGCCGAAGATGGGCTGGGGTACGATGCCGGTACCTGGGTCTACGAGCTGATGTTCCACGATGGCCGTTATCTGCCCTTTGAGGGGACCGGCGCCATCTCGCAATGGACACTTGAGCTGCTGGGCGACGAGGGCCTGCTCAAGGACCTCTCGGTCATCGAGGATATTCGCTTCAATATGGTGTACACCGCCAAGGCCGGGGATGAAACCTTCATCAAAGAACTTGGCAAGGCCAGGAGCGAGGCCAAGAAAAAGACAGCCCCGGCCAGCGATAGTTAAACCTTCTGTTCTCTAACGGCCCTTGCGACCCTTCGCCGGCGTGTGCCGCGAAGGGTCGTACAGCGGCCTCAACGTATCAGCCCTGCTCCAGCCCTTCGAGCACCGCCTCGGCCAGCACCATGCCTTTCTCCAGCGCGTTTGCTGTCGCTACCAGCAAGTTGCGCACATCAAGTAGCACCTCTGGGTCAAAAGTGTTCATCCCGCCAGGCCCCAATCCTGTGCACGCCAGGCTGGCAAGCACCATCCTGGCCCCGCCCTGCGCCCTGATTGGTCGCACAACCGCTCTATCGAGCACCTTTTGTCGCTCGGCACAGCCTTTGCACTCTCCGCCTGGCCAACACCAAAACCATCTCATCGGAGAGAGCACATGAAGCGTCGCAGTCTGATCAAGGCCTTTACCCTCAGCGCATCGATTGCGGCGATGGGTCTTAGCTGGAGCATCCAGGCCGCCGAGACCATCAAGGTCGGCATCCTGCATTCGCTGTCCGGGACCATGGCGATTTCCGAGACCTCGCTCAAGGACATGGCCCTGATGACCATCGAGCAGATCAACGCCAAGGGCGGGGTCAATGGCAAGCTGCTCGAACCGGTGGTGGTCGACCCGGCGTCCAACTGGCCGCTGTTCGCCGAGAAGAGCCGCCAGCTGCTGACCCAGGACAAGGTGGCGGTGGTGTTCGGCTGCTGGACCTCGGTGTCGCGCAAGTCGGTGCTGCCGGTGTTCGAAGAACTCAATGGCCTATTGTTCTACCCGGTGCAATATGAAGGCGAAGAGATGTCGCCGAACGTGTTCTACACCGGCGCCGCGCCCAACCAGCAGGCGATCCCGGCGGTCGAGTACCTGATGAGCGAAGACGGTGGCAGCGCCCAGCGCTTCTTCCTGTTGGGCACCGACTACGTCTATCCGCGCACCACCAACAAGATCCTGCGCGCCTTCCTGCACAGCAAAGGCGTGGCCGACAAGGACATCGAAGAGGTCTACACGCCGTTCGGCCACAGCGACTACCAGACCATCGTCGCCAACATCAAGAAGTTCTCCGCAGGCGGCAAGACGGCGGTGATCTCCACCGTCAACGGCGACTCCAACGTGCCGTTCTACAAAGAGCTGGCCAACCAGGGCCTGAAGGCGACCGACGTGCCGGTGGTGGCGTTCTCGGTCGGCGAAGAAGAACTGCGCGGCATCGACACCAAGCCATTGGTGGGGCATCTGGCGGCGTGGAACTACTTCGAGTCGGTGGATAACCCGGTCAACCAGCAGTTCGTCGCCGACTGGAAGGCCTATGCCAAGGCCAAGAACCTGCCAGGCGCTGACAAAGCCGTGACCAACGACCCGATGGAAGCCACCTACGTCGGTATCCATATGTGGGCGCAGGCGGCCGAGAAGGCCAAATCGACCGATGTCGACAAAGTGCGCGAGGCGCTGGCCGGGCAGAGCTTCAAGGCACCGTCCGGTTTCACTTTGACCATGGACAAGACCAACCACCACCTGCACAAGCCAGTGATGATCGGCGAGATCCAGGATGACGGTCAGTTCAGCGTGGTCTGGGAAACCGAGCAGCCACTGCGGGCGCAGCCTTGGAGCCCGTTCATTCCGGGGAATGACAAGCGGCCTGATTACGCCGTGAAAGGTAACTGATTGGCTGTGGCCGCTACGCGGCCATTCGCGGGCAAGCCCGCTCCCACAGGTAACGAGCACGTTTCGAAAACCTGTGCAATCTCCGTGGGAGCGGGCTTGCCCCGCGATGAATACACCACCCTTTTCCAGGGATACCCCATGTATCGACTTCTGCTCGCCCTGCTCCTGCTGCTGCCCCTGGCAACCCAGGCCAGCGAAGGCGAATTCTTCCTCAGCGCCAAACCCGCTGAGCAGGCGCGCCTGCTCCAGGACTGGGCGGCGCAGCCAGACCCCACTCGGCTGGCCCTGCTCAGCTCGCTCAAGCAAGGCCGCATCGCGCCCGACGACACCCGCAAAGTGCGCCTGAACAACCGTCTGCGCGGGCTGATCGACAACGCCTTGGCCAGCCACCAACTGTTCAGCGACGATGCCAGCGTGCGCCTGGCCGCTGCCAGCGAACTGCAACGCAGCGCCCAACCCGCGCAAATGGCCTTTCTCGACCGACGCTTCGCCAGCGAACAGGACGCCGCCGTGCACGCCGCCCTCGGCCTGGCCCTGGCCAACCTGCAACTGGGCGCCAGCGAACCGGCCGTACGCCTGGCGGCCGTGCGCTTGCTCGGTGAAACCGGCGCCCCCTTGGCCCGCACGCGCCTGGAGGCGCTGCTGCAGCCTGGCGCCGAAAACGATGCAGCCGTACGCACCGCGGCTGAAACCAGCCTGGCCCAGGTCAAACGCAAGTTGCTGATCGGCGAGCTGCTCGGCCAGGCCTTCAGCGGCCTGTCGCTGGGTTCGATCCTGTTGCTCGCGGCACTGGGCCTGGCCATCACCTTCGGCCTGCTCGGGGTGATCAACATGGCCCATGGCGAGATGCTCATGCTCGGCGCCTACAGCACCTACATGGTCCAGGTGCTGCTGCAGCGCTACATGCCCGGCGCCATCGAGTTCTACCCGCTGATCGCCCTGCCTGTGGCCTTCGCCGTCAGTGCCGGGGTCGGCATGGCGCTGGAGCGCACGGTGATCCGCCATCTGTATGGCCGGCCGCTGGAAACCCTGCTAGCGACCTGGGGCATCAGCTTGATCCTGATCCAGGCGATCCGCCTGCTGTTCGGTGCGCAGAACGTCGAAGTGGCCAACCCGGCCTGGCTATCGGGCGGCATCCAGGTGCTGCCCAACCTGGTCTTGCCGTACAACCGCCTGGTGATCATTGGCTTCGCTTTGGCTGTGGTGCTGCTGACCTGGCTGCTGCTCAATCGCACCCGTCTGGGCCTTAACGTGCGTGCGGTGACCCAAAACCGCAACATGGCCGCCTGCTGCGGCGTCGCCACGGGCCGGGTAGACATGCTTGCCTTCGGCCTCGGCTCGGGGATCGCAGGCCTTGGCGGGGTGGCCCTGAGCCAGGTCGGCAACGTCGGCCCGGATCTTGGCCAGAGCTACATCATCGACTCGTTCCTGGTGGTGGTGCTCGGCGGTGTCGGCCAACTCGCAGGTAGCCTGTGGGCCGCGTTCGGCTTGGGCATCGCCAACAAATTGCTGGAGCCGCAGATAGGTGCGGTGCTGGGCAAAATCCTCATCCTTGCGCTGATCATCCTGTTCATCCAGAAGCGTCCGCAAGGCCTGTTCGCCCTCAAGGGACGGGTAATCGACTGATGAACCAGCCACTGCTTGTCACCGCCACGCAAAAGGCCGGGCCGCGCTTGTCGCTGGCTATCGGCATCGCCGTCGTCCTGCTGTTGCTGGCCCTGCCGCTGCTGTCGCTGCTGCCGGCAGATCACCCGCTGCAAGTATCGGCCTATACCCTGACGCTAGTTGGCAAGATCCTCTGCTACGCCATCGTCGCCCTGGCCCTGGACCTGGTCTGGGGCTACGCCGGGCTGTTGTCGCTCGGCCACGGGCTGTTCTTCGCCCTGGGCGGCTACGCCATGGGCATGTACCTGATGCGCCAGGCCGCAGGCGATGGCCTGCCGGGCTTCATGACCTTCCTGTCGTGGACCGAGCTGCCCTGGTACTGGGCCGGTACTCAGCATTTTGCCTGGGCCTTGTGCCTGGTGGTGCTGGCGCCCGGCCTGCTGGCGTTGGTGTTCGGCTTCTTCGCCTTCCGTTCGCGAATCAAGGGCGTGTACTTCTCGATCATGACCCAGGCGCTGACGTTCGCCGGCATGCTGCTGTTCTTCCGTAACGAGACCGGCTTTGGCGGCAACAACGGCTTTACCAGCTTTCGCACCATCCTGGGCTTCGACATCGCCGCGCAAGGCACCCGGGCGGTGTTGTTCCTGCTCACGGTCGGCTTGTTGCTGGCGAGCTTGTTCCTGTGCTGGCGGCTGACCGTGAGCAAGTTTGGCCGGCTGCTCACCGCGCTGCGTGATGCGGAAAACCGGCTGATGTTCTGCGGCTACGACCCGCGCGGCTTCAAGCTGCTGGTGTGGGTGCTCAGCGCCGTGCTGTGTGGCCTGGCCGGGGCGCTGTACGTGCCGCAGGTGGGCATCATCAACCCCAGCGAGATGTCGCCGACCAACTCCATCGAAGCCGCGGTGTGGGTCGCGTTGGGCGGGCGTGGCACGCTGATCGGGCCGCTACTCGGCGCCGGTCTGGTCAATGGCATGAAGAGTTGGTTCACCGTGGCCTTCCCGGAGTTTTGGCTGTTCTTCCTCGGTGCGCTGTTCATTGTCGTCACCCTGTACCTGCCCAAGGGTGTGGTCGGCCTGTTGAAGAAAAGGAGCCAGCCATGAGAGGCGTACCCCCGGTACACCCCGAGTTCATGCTCGAGCCAGTGTTCGACCAGTTGGGTGCTGGCCGCGATGCCATCGGCCTCGGCCAGCGCCGCGGCAAAGGCCTGGACGTACGCCACGGCACTGTGTTGAGCCTGGAAGACATCAGCGTCAGTTTCGATGGTTTCAAGGCGCTCAATGCACTGAACCTGTACATCGGGGTCGGCGAGCTGCGCTGCATCATCGGCCCTAACGGCGCCGGCAAGACCACCCTGATGGACGTGATTACCGGCAAGACCCGGCCGGATACCGGCACGGCGTTCTTCGGCGACACCCTCGATCTGACCCGCATGAGCGAGTACCAGATTGCCCAGGCCGGGATCGGCCGCAAGTTCCAGAAACCCACCGTGTTCGAAGCGCTGACCGTGTACGAAAATCTCGAGCTGGCGCTGAAAACCGACAAGTCAGTGTGGGCCAGCCTGGCTGCGCGGCTGTCGGGCGAGCAGCGAGAGCGTATCGACGAGGTGCTCAGCACCGTGCGCCTGCTGCCGTTGGCTGCGCGCCAGGCCGGACTGTTGTCGCATGGGCAGAAGCAGTTTCTCGAGATCGGCATGCTGCTGGTGCAGGAGCCGCAGCTGTTGCTGCTCGACGAACCGGTGGCGGGCATGACCGACGCCGAGACCGAATTCACTGCCGAGCTGTTCAAAGGCCTGGCAGGCAAGCATTCGCTGATGGTGGTGGAGCATGACATGGGCTTTGTCGGCAGCATTGCCGACCATGTGACTGTGCTGCACCAGGGCAGTGTGCTGGCCGAAGGATCGCTGGAGCAGGTGCAGGCAGATGAGCGGGTGATCGAGGTTTATCTAGGCCGCTGAAGCCGTTCATTTTCATTACGTGGGAGCGGGCTTGCCCCGCGATGGCGGTAGTGGATTCACCGTCGCTATCGCGGGGCAAGCCCGCTCCCACGGACATCAAGGGACTACTCATGCTGAAAATCGACACCCTGCACCAGTACTACGGCGGCAGCCACATTCTGCGCGGCCTGTCGTTCGAGGCCAAGATCGGTGAAGTCACCTGCCTGCTCGGGCGCAACGGGGTGGGCAAGACCACCCTGCTGCGCTGCCTGATGGGCCTGGTCCCGGCACGCGAAGGCAGCGTGCACTGGGAAAACAAAACCATCACCAACCTCAAGCCGCAACAACGGGTCCACGCCGGCATCGCCTATGTGCCCCAGGGCCGCGAGATATTCCCGCGCCTGAGCGTCGAGGAAAACCTGCTGATGGGCCTGTCGCGCTTCCCGGCGCGCGAAGCCCGCGAGGTACCGGCGTTCATCTACGAGCTGTTCCCGGTGCTGGAGCAGATGAAGCAACGCCGCGGCGGCGACCTCTCCGGTGGACAGCAGCAACAGTTGGCCATCGGCCGCGCCCTGGCCAGCCGTCCGCGGCTGCTGATCCTCGACGAACCGACCGAGGGCATCCAGCCCTCGGTGATCAAGGAGATTGGCGCGGTGATCCGCACGCTGGCCGACCGCGGTGACATGGCTATCTTGCTGGTCGAGCAGTTCTACGATTTTGCCGCCGAGCTTGCCGACCACTACCTGGTCATGGCCCGTGGCGAGATCATCCAGCAGGGGCGTGGTGAAAACATGCAGGCCGAAGGTGTACGCGGGCTGGTAACCATTTAATCTGCATCCATTCCCCCTGCGAGACGCTTGTCATGAGTTACGAGATCCGCGATGCCCTGCCAGGCGATGTGCCGGGCATCCTCGACATCTACAACGATGCCGTGCGCAACACCACGGCGATATGGAATGAAACCCCGGTCGACCTGGCTAACCGCCAAGCCTGGTTTGCGGCGCGGGCGCAGCAGGCTTATCCGATCCTGGTGGCGGTGGATGCCAGTGGCGTGCTGGGTTATGCCTCGTTTGGCGACTGGCGGCCGTTCGAAGGGTTTCGCTACACCGTCGAGCATTCGGTATACGTGCGCGATGACCAGCGCGGCAAGGGCCTGGGCCCGGTGCTGATGCAGGCACTGCTGGAACGGGCACGGGCGTGTGGCAAGCATGTGATGGTGGCCGCGATCGAGAGTGGCAATGCGGCGTCGGTGCGCCTGCATGAGCGGCTGGGGTTCGTGATCACCGGGCAGATGCCGCAGGTGGGGGTAAAGTTTGGCCGCTGGCTGGATTTGACCTTCATGCAACTGGTGCTAAATCCGGGTGCCGATCCAACCTGAGTTCCGTGTTGGATTCTTCGCGGGCAAGCCCGCTCCCACAGAGGCCGCACAACATTCGAGGCCTGTGCAGCACCTGTGGGAGCGGGCTTGCCCGCGAAGAGGCCGGTACAGGCGACATCACATCTCCCACAGAGGCCGCACAACACTCATGGCCTGTGCAGCACCTGTGGGAGCGGGCTTGCCCGCGAAGAGGCCGGTACAGGCGACATCACATCTCCCACAGAGGCCGCACAACACTCGAGGCCTGTGCAGCACCTGTGGGAGCGGGCTTGCCCGCGAAGAGGCCGGTACAGGCGACATCACATCTGGATGAATCTACCCAACCGCTGCCGGAGCATGCTGTTCTCACTGCGCAGATGCTGCACTTCTTCAAGCAGTTCCAGCGCCAGCGCTACCCCTTCCCACTCCAGCTCAAGCTGATCATGCAGCTTCACCGCACGCTTGACCGTCACCGGCGCGCGGTCGTCGAACAGCCAGTCTTCAGGCGTTCGCCCTGAAGGTTCAACAATCCCATGTTCGACGATTTCGATCACACAGTCGGCCGAAAGGTTGGCTTCCTGACAGAGGGTACGCATGTCCAGTTGAACGATCAGGGTGCTGCTCATGATCAACTACTCCATTGTGTCCTCGGATTGAACGCGGCTTTCTCGGAGAGCTTGCTCCACAATTCGCGGGTCTCGGCATCCGACTGGGTCGGCATGACCACCTTGAGCTGGGCGTACAAGTCACCACGCTCGCCGTGCTTGGTCGCCAGGCCCCGGCCCTTGATCCGCAGGCGCTGGCCGCTCTGGCTGTCGGGGCGGATGGTCAGGTTGATCTTGCCGCTCAGGGTCGGCACTTCAACCTTGGTACCCAGCGCAGCCTCCCACGGCGCCAGCGGCACGGTGATGATCAGGTCATGACCTTCGACATCGAACAGCGGGTGCGGTGCCATGCGAATGGTCAGGAACAAGTCGCCATTGGCGCCGCCGCCGACACCGGGCGCGCCTTGGCCTTTGAGGCGGATACGCTCGCCGTCGGCAACGCCGGCTGGAATCTTGACGTTGAGGGTCTTGGTGGTGAACCCGGTACGCTGGCCGGCGCCATTGGTCTGCGGGACCTGGAAGCTGATCTGCTTGGACTCGTTGTTCAGCGTCTCTTCAAGAAAGACTGCCAGTTCCAGTTCCACGTCCTGCCCTCGCCTGCCCGCGCTACGTTGTTGTTGCTGCTGGCCACGACCGAACGGGCTGCCGCCACGGGCGCCGAAGATCGAGCTGAAGAAATCCGAGAAATCGCCGCCTTCGAAGCCACCGCCAGCCCCCGCGCCTCCCCGGCTCTGCCAGCCAGGGGGTGCCTGGAAAGGCCGGCCATGCTGGCCGCCATACTTGCGGATCTCGTCGAATTCGGCGCGTTTCTGCGCGTCGCCGAGCACTTCGTAGGCCTCGTTGGCCTCTTTGAACTTGTCCTCGGCGTCGCGCTCCTTGCTGACATCGGGGTGATACTTGCGCGCCAGCTTGCGGTACGCGGCCTTGATCGCCTTGTCGTCCGCAGTGGGCTCTACGCCGAGTATCTTGTAATAGTCTTTGAAGTCCATCTATGGATCACCAATGAGAAATTGCACGTTGCTTCTGAAGATAGGGGTCAAGCATAGCCTTTCAAGGGCCGCTTGGGGTTGCTCGAGAGCAGACGACTGGTCTTGATTCTGCTGGCCACTGGCATAAACTGCGCGGCCGTTTTGCCTCCGGAAGCTATTTTTCATGTCCGACGTATCCCCGGCCCGCGCCCTGGGCATCGACTTTGGTACCTCCAACTCCACGGTCGGCTGGCACCGCCCGGGTGCCGAATCGCTGATCGCCCTGGAAGAAGGCAAGATCACCTTGCCCTCGGTGGTCTTCTTCAATATCGAGGAGCGTCGCCCGGTATACGGCCGCCTGGCCCTGCACGAATACCTGGAAGGCTACGAAGGGCGCTTGATGCGCTCGCTCAAGAGCCTGCTCGGCTCCAAGCTGATCAAGCACGATACCAGCGTGCTCGGCACCGCGCTGCCGTTCAAGGACCTGCTGGGGATGTTCATCGGCGAGCTGAAAAAGCGTGCCGAGGCCGCTGCCGGCCGTGAGTTCGAGCAGGTGGTACTGGGCCGTCCGGTGTTCTTCGTCGATGAAGACCCGGCTGCCGACCAGGAGGCCGAGGACACCCTGGCCGACGTCGCGCGCAAGATCGGCTTCAAGGACGTGTCGTTCCAATACGAGCCAATCGCTGCGGCCTTCGACTATGAGTCGGGCATCGACCGCGAAGAGCTGGTGCTGATCGTCGACATCGGCGGGGGTACTTCCGACTTCTCGCTGATCCGCCTGTCGCCGGAACGTCATCTGCTGGATGAGCGCCAGAGCGACATCCTCGCCACTGGCGGTGTGCACATCGGCGGGACCGACTTCGACAAACAGCTGAGCCTGCAGGGCGTGATGCCGCTGTTCGGGTATGGCAGCCGGATGAAGAGCGGCGCCCTGATGCCGACCAGCTATCACCTGAACCTGGCGACCTGGCACACCATCAACTCGGTGTATTCGCAGAAATCGCAGCTGGCGTTGGGCAGCATGCGCTATGACATCGAAGACGCGCTGGGTATCGACCGCCTGTTCAAGGTCATCGAGCAGCGCGCCGGGCACTGGCTGGCCATGGAAGTGGAAGCCAGCAAGATCGAACTGACCGAGCAGCCGAGCCGGCGCATCGACATGCGGCGGATCGAGCCAGAGCTGGGCGTGGAGCTGACGCGGACGGTGTTCGAGGAGGCCATCGACGGTTTGCTGGAGCGGGTACGCGGCAGTGTCAGCGAGTTGCTGAACAAGGCCGGGGTCACTGAGAGCCAGGTGGATACGGTGTTCTTTACCGGTGGTTCGAGCGGGATTCCGGCGCTGCGTAACAGCGTGGCGGCGATGCTGCCCAATGCCCGGCATGTCGAAGGCAATATCTTTGGCAGCATTGGTAGTGGTCTGGCAATCGAGGCGCGCAAGCGCTACGGAACTGTCTGAGTCATTTCGCCAGTCTGTCCCGGCCTCTTCGCGGGCAAGCCCGCGAAGAGGCAGGTACTGACGAACTCAACCCTCAGACCAACTCAGCCCGGCGCAACTCACTCTTCAAATAGGCGTAGTAGATCGGCCCCGCCACCACCCCCGGCAAACCAAACGCCGCCTCGAACACCAGCATGGCCAAGAGCAATTCCCACGACTTGGCACTGATCTGCCCACCCACGATCCGCGCGTTGAGGAAATACTCGACCTTGTGGATCACGATCAGGTAACCCAACGCCGCCACTGCCACCCAGATCGACAGCGACAGGCCAACGATGGTGATCAGGGTGTTGGACATCAGGTTGCCGATCACCGGCAGCAACCCCAGCAGGAAGGTCAACACGATCAGGGTCTTGGTCAGCGGCAGGTGCACGCCGAACATCGGCAACACCACCGCCAGGAAGATCCCGGTGAAGAAGGTGTTGAGCAGGGAAATCTTGATCTGGGCGAAAACGATATTGCGAAACGCCTGGACCAACAGGCTCAGACGCTCGAACAGCGCGGCGGCCAGTGGTTTGCGCCGGGAAATGTCCGGGATACGCTGCAAGGCGACGATGGCGCCGAGAATCATGCCGATCAGCAAGGTGACGAACATGTGCGCCATGCCCTTGCCTACCAGTTGCAGCTCACCCAGATGGCTCTTGAGCCAGTCACCAATCGCCACTTTGAACTCGGCCGCACTGGCCGGCAGGTAGCCTTCGATGAACGGCGGCAGCTGGCCACGGGCGCGCTCAACCAGGCCCATGAACTTGTCCAACGACGCGCCAGGGTTCTCCGCTTCGTGCAGCAGGAAGCTGAAAGCGCCGGCAATCAACAGGGTCAGGGTAGTGACGACCAGGGTGCCGAGCAGCGCCACGGCCAGCCAGCGCGCACGCTGCCCGGCGATCAATGGCTGCAACCTGGGGGTAAGCATGTTGACCAGTTCGAAGACCAGCAGGCCGGCCAGCAGGCTCGGCAGCAACTTCAGCGGCAGCGCCAGCAGCAGGCCGGCAAACACGATGATCCAGCTGGCCAGGGTGACTTGGCGAGGGGTGAAAGTCATACAGCCTCAGGGGCAGACAGCGGAAAAGATCCGCAGTCTGCCAGCCTTCGCCCGGCAAACATAGGCGCAGGTCATTTCTTCTTCAGGCAGTCGCTCATGTAGGCCTTGCGCTCATCGCCCTTGAGCGCCTTTTCGGTCGCGGTGGCGTTGCAGCTCTTCATCTTTTCCTGCTGGGTGGCTTTCAGGCATTTGCTCATGAACGCCTTGCGCTCATCGCCCTTGAGGGTTTGCTCGGTAGCCTCGGCATTGCAGGTCTTCATTTTTTCCTGCTGGGCAGTGGCGGCGAATCCCTGTGCACTGATCAACACACCCAACACCAGCAACGGCACTTGCAGCATCTTCATGGAGTGGTCTCCTTGTCTCCGCGCCCGATGCACGGACATGCGCCTGAGTGTAGCCAACAATGGCCACCCCCTGCTCAGGCCGCGCGCGCCTGCCGGCGATACTGCTGCGGCGTGCAGTGCGCCTGGCGCTGGAACATGGCGATGAACGCCGAGGCGCTGCTGTAACCAAGATCGAAGGCGATCGACTGGATCGGCGTGCCGGCCTCCAGCGCCTCGATCGCGCGCAAGAAGCGCAAGCGCAGCCGCCACTCGCCAAAGCTCATGCCCAGCTCGCGCAGAAACTGCCGGGCCAGGGTTCGCTCGCTGACATGGATGCGCGCGGCCCAGTCGGCCAAGGGGCGGTTGTCGCCTGGCTCGGCGCTGAGGGCGTCGAGGATCTGGCTCAAGCCTTCGCTGCGGGCGAACGGCAGGTAGCAGGCCTGGATTGGCGACAGATGCAGCTGATCGAGTAGGACTTGGGTCAGGCGCAGGTCGCACTGATCCTGGGCGACCTTGAGGTCGCGACGGGCAAAATCGCTGAGGATCGCCTTGAGGATGTCGTTGATCACCAGGCTACAGGGCTGCTGCGGCAAGTCGTGGCACAGGTCGCGGTGCAGATAGACCGAGCGATAGACGATGGCCTGGGGGTTGTAACAACCATGCTCGCAGCCGGGCGGCACCCACACCGCCTGATGCGGCGGTGAGATGAAGCGCTGGCCGTCGACATCCAGGTGCATCACGCCGTGGGCGGCGTAGTTGAGCTGGCCCCAGGTGTGTCGATGGGGCGCGCTGATGGTGTCGGCGCCGAATTCGTCGTAGCGAAAGTAGACCGGGGCAGGGAGCTGGTCGAACTGGGGGATGTCGAGGTATTTGCCGGCCATTGTCTGGATCTAGGGGTGGGTTGTCTGGATACGAGTATAGGTCTGCATACAGACAGAAGGATAATGACCGTCATCGTGGGAGCGGGCTTGCCCCGCGATAGCGGCAGTGAACTCACCACCGCAGCCTGCTCCCACGCTCATCGTTAGCCAAAGAGCCCCCGCTACATGAACTACGCATTCCCCCTCATGGCCATCCTCATCTGGGCCGGCAACACAGTAGTCACCAAGCTCTCGGCCGGTGCCATCTTCCCGGCCGAAATCGGTTTCTACCGCTGGCTGCTGGCTGGCCTGCTGTTCACCCCGTTCCTGCTGCCCAAGGTCTGGCGCAATTGGCCGGCAATCCGCCCACACCTGGGCAAGATCTTCATCCTCGGCATCCTCGGCATGGCCCTCTACCAAAGCTTGGCCTACTTCGCCGCAGAGATCACCAGCGCGACCAACATGGGCATCATTCTCTCGCTGATGCCGTTGATGTCCCTGGCCCTGTCGATCGCCTGGCTCGGCCAGCGGCTGACCTTCGGCGCACTGCTGGGGGCGCTGGTGTCCTTCGTTGGGGTCCTGGAAGTGGTGTCGGCCGGCCACCCGCTGGGGTTGCTCGACCAGGGTTTGAATCGCGGCGACCTGTTGATGCTGGTGGCGACCTTCGCCTACGCCCTGTACAGCTTCCTGCTGAAGAAGTGGCAATTGCGCCTGCCGCCGTTGCAGTTGCTGTACCTGCAAGTGCTGGTGGCGATCATCGTACTGCTGCCGCTGTTCCTGCTGTCGGCGAAAACCGGGCTCAACCCACACAACCTCAGCCTGGTGCTGTACGCCTGCGTACTGGCCTCGATGATCGCCCCGCTACTGTGGATGCAGGCCGTGCATCGCCTGGGGCCAAGCCGCACGACCTTGTTCTTCAACCTGCTGCCGGTAGTGACGGCGCTGATCGCCGCCTGGGTGCTGGACGAACAGCTGGCCGCCTATCACCTGTATGGCGGCCTGCTGACCCTGGCCGGGGTACTGCTCGCCGAGCGTTGGACCACCCCCGTACGCCGCGCCGCTACAGCCCGGCAGCCTTGAGCCGAGCGGCGTGTTCGGTGAACAGTCGCACCGGCTCGGCGCCCTTGCCGACCGCGCCCAGTGACTGGTTGACGATGTCCAGGTGATCCAGCGGATAGTCATCGCCGATCACCTGGCCCAGGTGCGAGCTGTTGCGCCCGACCATGCCGTCACATTGGCCCTTCTCGCGCTCGAAGGTGCGGGCGAACAAGCGGCAGAAGCGGTTACTGCCATCGAAGCGATTGCGTCCTTGATCAGTGCGCCCTGGTTGCAGGGTGCCGGACCAGGAGTAGTAGCGCACGCCATTGACTTCATACGCGCCCTCGCCACCCCACACCTCTGGCAGGCCCTGTGGATAAGCCTGGTTGAAGCGAGCCACGCCATGGTGGGTCAGCGATTGATGCGAGGCGTGCACATCGATTGGCAGTGGATCGCGGCGCCAACCTGTCTCCAGCCACACCAGCAACACTGCCAAGCCATGTAGCAGAGCCTTGAGGATGCGTCCGTGGGGTGAGTCGCCAGGTGCCTTGTGATCGAGGTAATCGGCCAGCTCCGAGCCATGATTGGGGCCTGCCACCGAGGTCACCGAGGCCACTCGGTCTGGCCGCTTGGCTGCCGCATAGCGGGCGCTCAGCGCGCCCTGGCTGTGGCCGATCAAATTGACCCGCTCAGCCCCGGTGCGCTGGCAGATGTCCTCGATGATCGCCAGCAACTGCTCCCCGCGCACTTCGCTCGAATGCAGCGGCGACACCTGCACCGGGAACACCTGCGCGCCACCTTTACGCAACGCGGCGACGATGCCGAACCAATAGGGATAGAGCAGCAGCCGCACAAAGCCGAGCATTCCCGGCACCAGCACCAACGGGTAACGCGTGGCCAGATCCTGGTTCATCGCCCATCCCTCTCCATGGTCAGTCGGTCAACACTAGCGCCATGTCGATGAACATCGCAATCGAACTCCTGGCGCGTCGTGCGGTTCCAAACCAAACAGACCCTGAGCAAGGAGCGGGACCATGTACAAGCAGACCCTGGCAATCCTTCTGGCCAGCGCCACCCTGACCGCCTGCGGCAGCCGCCCAGAGAACCCGGTCGACTACGTCACCTATCGCGATGAACCATTGGTCAAGCAGGTCGAACACGGCATGACCATGCAGAAGGTGATTGCCATCGGCGGCAGCCCATCGAATGTCATCGACCTGCCCCATGGCGGCACCTGCAACGACTACATCCTCAACCGCGACGGCCACCAACAGCCCTACTACGTGCGCTTCGATGCCACTGGCCATGTCGACGCCAAGGGCTTCAAGACCTGCAAGCAACGAGAAGAGGACAAGGAAGCCGTGCCCGGCGCCTGAGCCCTCCTGACACCCTGACCACCCTGAATCTTCGGAGATAACCATGAGCAACGTTGAACTGACCGATGTGAAAACCCTGCGCGAGCGTGCCCGCCAGCATGTCGAGCAAGGGGCGGTGACCGAGGGCTACAGCGCTGATCGCGAGAAGATCCTGCGTGTGCTCAACGAGTCGCTGGCAACCGAGCTGGTATGTGTCCTGCGCTACAAGCGCCATTACTTCATGGCCAGTGGCATCAAGGCCAGTGTTGCTGCCGCGGAGTTTCTCGAGCACGCCAACCAAGAGTCGGAGCATGCCGACAAGCTGGCCGAGCGGATCGTCCAGCTGGGCGGCGAGCCGGACTTCAATCCGGATAACCTGAGCAAGAACTCCCATGCACAGTACGTGGCGGGTAACTCGCTCAAGGAAATGGTGCTGGAAGACCTGGTGGCTGAACGCATCGCGATCGATAGCTATCGCGAGATCATTCAGTTCATTGGTGAGAGTGACCCAACGACTCGGCGGATCTTCGAGGACATCCTGGCGCAGGAAGAAGAGCACGCCGATGACATGGCGGATCTGCTCCAAGGCCTTTGATTCAAACCCTTACGGGGGAGCGGGCTTGCCCCGCGATAGCGTCGGTGAATTCACTATCGCTATCGCGGGGCAAGCCCGCTCCCACAGGAACCGCGCATATTTTCAGATCAGCGCTATCCCTGTGGGAGCGGGCTTGCCCGCGAAAAGGACAACACCGTTCTCGAACCGATTACGCCATGGCAGAACGTCTACCCCGCCATTTTTTGTTACCATCTGCCTATTACGAGCGCACAGCGCCATACACTCGATGGAAACCGCCTGATGAGCCAAGCCTTCGACGTCGCCGCCCTGGCCGCGACCTACGCCAACAAGTCCCCGCAGGACATTCTCAAGCTCGCCTTCGAACACTTTGGCGACGACCTGTGGATCTCATTCAGTGGCGCCGAGGATGTGGTGCTGGTGGATATGGCCTGGAAACTGAATAAACAGGTCAATGTCTTCAGCCTCGATACCGGCCGCCTGCACCCGGAGACCTATCGTTTTATCGATCAGGTCCGCGAGCAGTACAACTTGCCGATCGAGATCCTCAGCCCGGACCGGGCCAAGCTGGATCCATTCGTCAAGGAAAAGGGCCTGTTCAGTTTCTACAAGGATGGCCATGGCGAATGCTGCGGCATCCGCAAGATCGAGCCGCTGCGGCGCAAGCTGTCCACCGTCAGCGCCTGGGCCACAGGCCAACGGCGCGATCAGAGCCCCGGCACCCGCAGCCAGGTTGCCGCGCTGGAAATCGACTCGGCGTTCTCCACCGCTGAGCGCACGCTGTACAAGTTCAACCCCTTGGCGCAGATGACCAGCGCTGAAGTGTGGGGCTATATCCGCATGCTTGAGCTGCCCTACAACAGCCTGCATGAACGCGGCTTCATCAGTATCGGCTGCGAGCCTTGCACCCGCCCAGTGCTGCCTAACCAGCATGAACGCGAAGGCCGCTGGTGGTGGGAAGAGTCCACGCAGAAGGAATGCGGGCTGCATGCCGGCAACCTGATCTCCAAGGCCTAACCTTGTAGCAGGCATAAAAAAACCGGCCAATCAGCCGGTTTTTTTTCGCCTGTCGATCAGTGGAACGGCAACTCGACGCCGTGGAAAAGCTCTTCAAGCTCTTGCTTGTTATGGCACTGGATAGCCTTGGCCATGACTTCACGGGTCAGGTGCGGAGCAAATTTCTCGATGAAGTCGCACATGAAACCACGCAGGAAGGTGCCACGGCGGAAGCCGATCTTGGTCACGCTGGCTTCGAACAGTTCGCTGGCATCCAGGGCAACCAGATCGCTATCAAGCTTGGCATCCACCGCCATACCGGCCACGATGCCCACGCCCAGGCCCAGACGCACGTAGGTCTTGATCACGTCAGCATCAGCGGCGGTGAACACTACTTTTGGCGTAAGACCGCGATGGTTGAACGCCTCGTCCAACTTGGAACGGCCAGTGAAGCCGAACACGTAGGTGACGATCGGGTATTCGGCGAGCGCTTCGAGGGTCAGCTTCGGCAGCTTGGCCAGCGGGTGGCCCTGGGGTACCACCACGCAGCGATTCCAGCGGTAGCACGGCATCATGATCAGATCGCCGAACAGCTCCAGGGCTTCAGTGGCGATGGCAAAGTCGACAGTGCCGTCAGCCGCCATTTCGGCGATTTGCATGGGCGAGCCCTGATGCATGTGCAGGGACACTTCCGGGTACTGCTTGATGAAGCTGCTGATTACCGGCGGCAAGGCATAGCGCGCCTGGGTGTGGGTGGTGGCGATCGACAGGGTACCCTTCTTCTCGTTGGAGAATTCCTGGGCGATCTGCTTGATGCTTTCAACCTTGCGCAGGATTTCGCCAGCGGTATTGATGATGCGCTCGCCGGCCGGGGTAACGCGGGTCAGGTGCTTGCCGCTGCGGGCGAAAACTTCGACGCCCAACTCATCCTCGAGCAAGCGAATCTGCTTGCTGATCCCCGGCTGGGAAGTATAGAGGCTCTGCGCTGTCGCGGAGACGTTGAGGTCGTGGTGCGCCACTTCCCAGATGTAGCGCAGTTGTTGGAGCTTCATAGGTTTCCCTCGGTTCAGCGGTAGGTCACCGGCAGCTGGCAGCGACGATATATAACTATATTAGTGGTTCTGGAAATAAATCTAGAACTATTTTGTTACGCCAAGGGGAAATGACCTACCGCCATCTTCATGCTTTCCTACGCCCCAAATGCTGCGCCAACGGCACCATGTAGACCGGCACCGGTGACAGCTGCAAGAGCCGCACTGCCGTCCTACCAATCGGCACATCTACCCCAGCACCTTGGGTATGGCTGCCGAAGATCAACAGATCGACACTCAGCCGTTGCGCCTGATCGAGGATCACCTGTGCAGGATCGCCCTGGCGCACGCGCACGGCACGGATCACTGCCAGATCCGCTTCCTCGCCCAGCTCATCGCGAAAATTTTCCAGGACCCTCTGCTCGATATTGGCCATCACCGTGTTCACCCCCTGGCTGTGCAACTGGTCCAGGGTCTGTTCGTCCAGATAACTCTGCAGCAACGATTCGGCGAACTGGCCCATCGGCTCGACCGCGTGGATTACATAAAGCTCTGCATTGAAGGTGCGCGCCAAGGCCAGGGCGTGCTGCATGACAACAGGCGCGTATACACCGAGGTCGGTGGCATACAGCATGGAACGAATCATTCGACCTCCTCGACTGCCGCTACGGCAGAGCAAGTTTCAGCTTAGCAGCGCCGTAGCCGGGCGCTGCGCCGTCCGGCGTGCTGCCCAGCGGCCTTGAGGCTCAGTCAGGCCTGGCGATTGCGTCGATCGATGAAGGCCAGCGATTGGTAGAGCATTTCCATGCGCGGCAGTTGGCAGCCTGCGGCGCGTGCCCGCGCCAGGGGCTCGGCATAGATCGCCTGAAGCTCGAGCGGACGCTGCTGGGCGTGGTCGTGATACATGCTGGGCCAGTAGTCAGGCATCTGCTCAGTGATGCGCAACAAGTGCTCGGCATAGCCCTGCGCCAGCAGCTGGCCGCAGGCCTGGGCGCCCTGCACCACTTCGGCCATCAGTTGCTGGATCAGCAGCCTGCTGTCGGCGTCGGCCATCAACGGCGTGGTACTGGCTTGCAAGAGTACCGACAGGCCGTTGTAGGGCACATTCCACACCAGCTTCTGCCAGCGGGCCTGGTCGAGGTTTTCCATGGCCTGCGAGTCGATCCCCGCGGCATGGAACAGCGCGGCGCCCTCCTCGACGATGGCCAGCGCTGCACCTGCGGCCGGGCCGCTGTGATAGCCAAGGTTGACCGCGCCCAGCGCCTGGTGACGAATCACTCCGGGGGCCTCACGGTTGACACATATAAAGCACAAGCCGCCGAGCAAGTGCATGTCTGGACGCAACGCAGGGCGTAACTGATCTTCAACGCCCAGGCCATTTTGCAAAAGCACCACCCTGGCCTCAGGCGCGGCAGCCTGGACGATCAGCGGCGCAAGCTCGGCATTACTGGTGGCCTTGGCGCCCACCAGCAACCAGTCGCACGGCGGCACGTCGGCGGCCGAGGCATAGGCGTTGACCTGCATATGCACTTGACCATGCACCGCGCTTTGCAAGCTCAGCCCCTGCTCGCGCACCGCCTCATACTCGCTGCGCAACAGAAAGTGCACCTCAAAGCCTGCGCGGGCCAGCATCAGCCCGTAGAACCCACCGATGGCACCACTGCCGATGATCCCGATACGCGTACTGCGAGACTCCATGCTGTACTCCTTTTCGATCCAGTTGCTGGTTCGCCAGATGCTTACAAGCCAGGCCGATGTAGCCCAACTGTAATGCCGCGATTGAAGTCAGAGCAGCATTTTCTAGTGTCAGATCTGGCCCCGCAATGAGGCCGGCACAACCAAGCACACAGGCACTGCCGGCAGGTAGCTTCCAGCGCGCAGAAACAAAAAACCCTCTATAGGCCAAAAACCCCACGCCGACGGGGCCCAGCCCATTGTCGCGCCCCCCTGTAACGCGCTAAGGTTCGGCCTCCCCGTTGCGAACAATCTGCTGCTAGGCCGCACGGGGATTGCTGGCGGCCGGCACCCGTGACCTGACGAGTAACACGATGGCTGATTTACCGATCGATGACCTAAACGTTGCCTCCAACGAGACCTTGATCACCCCCGATCAGCTCAAGAAGGAAATTCCTCTCAGCGCCCAGGCCCTGCAGACCGTGACTGCCGGCCGCGAAGTGGTGCGCAACATCCTCGACGGCAAGGACCATCGACTGTTCGTCGTGATCGGCCCCTGCTCGATCCATGACATCAAGGCCGCTCACGAATACGCCGAGCGCCTCAAGGTACTGGCCGCGGAAGTCGCCGACACCCTGTACCTGGTAATGCGCGTGTACTTCGAAAAACCACGTACCACCGTCGGTTGGAAAGGCCTGATCAACGACCCGTACCTGGATGACTCGTTCAAGATCCAGGACGGTCTGCATATCGGTCGCCAACTGCTGCTGGACCTGGCCGAAATGGGCCTGCCAACCGCCACCGAAGCACTTGACCCGATCTCCCCGCAGTATCTGCAGGACCTGATCAGCTGGTCGGCGATCGGCGCTCGCACCACCGAATCGCAGACCCACCGAGAGATGGCCTCAGGCCTGTCCTCGGCGGTCGGTTTCAAGAACGGCACCGATGGCGGCCTGACCGTGGCGATCAACGCCTTGCAGTCGGTATCCAAGCCACACCGTTTCCTGGGGATCAACCAGGAAGGTGGCGTGTCCATCGTCACCACCAAGGGCAATGCCTATGGCCACGTAGTACTGCGCGGCGGCAACGGCAAGCCCAACTATGATTCGGTCAGCGTGGCCCTGTGCGAGCAAGACCTGGCCAAGGCCAAGATCAAGGCCAACATCATGGTCGATTGCAGCCACGCCAACTCCAACAAGGATCCGGCCCTGCAACCGCTGGTGATGGACAACGTCGCCAACCAGATCCTCGAAGGTAACCAGTCGATCATCGGCCTGATGGTCGAGAGCCACCTTAACTGGGGCTGCCAGTCGATTCCCAAGGATCTTGCCGACCTGCAGTACGGCGTATCGGTCACCGACGCCTGTATCGACTGGGCCGCCACCGAAAAGTCCGTGCGCAGCATGCGCGACAAGCTCAAGGACGTTCTGCCCAAACGCCAACGCGGCTGAGTGTCGTCTGTTTTGGGGCTGCATTGCAGCCCTTCGCGGGCAAGCCCGCTCCCACAGGGACAGCGCTTAACTTGAGGGCGGCGCGATACCTGTGGGAGCGGGCTTGCCCGCGAAGGGCCGCAAGGCGGCCCCAAAATCTTAAGTGAACAGCATTACGGGCAATGCCCGGAATTTTTCTGTGTTTCGATCAGCCCCGAACGTCAGGCTTTGCTGGAATGGCGCTGCTGGCGCTCCATGTAGCGCTCGACGTACGAGCACGACGGGATGACCGTGTAGCCCATCTGGTCAGCATACTGCAGGGCCTGTTCGGTCAGTGCTGCGGCAATGCCGCGGCCGCGTAGGGCGTTGGGCACGAAGGTGCGATAGATATCCAGCGTCTGCTTGCCCAGGTCCATGTACGTCAGGTAGGCACGATGACCGTCCACGTTGGTCTCGAACTGATGACCGGCCTGGTCATGGTGGATGGTCAGCGCTTCGCTCATCACTACTCCTCGCAGGTCTTCTCGGCAGACCTTTTACCTTACCCGATGATGTATCCGGCGCGGAATCTTCTACGCCCCCTCATGCCCCCTTGGACAGCAAGGTGACTGGGTCGTTCTGTATCCTGGGCACCCACAAATAGTAGGCGCCGCCAGCGGGATTGCTCAAGGTGGCAGACGGCAAAAATTAGCCGTTACACCGAGTTGAACGGACCTGAAGGTGGACTCGCAACAGCACGCGGATGTTGTACTGCTAAGACGCACAAGGACAGTACAAGTCACCTTTAGTTCAACAAAAAGTTCCGCTAGTACAATCGCTTGCGAATCCTGAGCAGGTTGTTCACAAAAGCGCTACAAAGGTGTCAGCGCCCCAGCAGTCCACATTTTTTTTGCAGTTCTTGCGCTCAGTCAGTTTACTTACTACAAGTAATGGGTACTATGTACGCCGGCCAGTTTCTCTTTTCCGAGAGATGGCTCTTTAATAGAAAGTCCTTGAAGGGGAACACGATGAACAACGTTCTGAAATTCTCTGCTCTGGCTCTGGCCGCAGTTCTGGCTACCGGTTGCAGCAGCGTCTCCAAAGAAACCGAAGCTCGCCTGACTGCTACCGAAGACGCAGCAGCTCGCGCCCAAGCCCGTGCCGATGAAGCCTACCGTAAGGCTGACGACGCTCTGGCTGCCGCTCAGAAGGCTCAGCAAACCGCTGACGAAGCCAACGAGCGCGCTCTGCGTATGCTGGACAAAGCCAGCCGCAAGTAATAATCCTCACGGATTGTTATGAAGCCGACCCACTTGTGGGTCGGCTTTTTTATTGCCGATGAAAAAGCCTGCGGCAAAAACGAAAAAGGCCTGCACTAAGGCAGGCCTGATCGCGGCACAGCGACTTACGACTTACTGAAGTTCAGGCGGGATGCTCGAGACCATCGGTGCCGCACCACCGCTGACGGGAACGGCAATTTCCACCGGCATGCCATCTTCAGCGGCAACCACGTCGCGCACCATGTCCCAGTTCATTCGCAGGTTATTGGCCAGGTCTTCACGCTTGAGCAAGGCATTGATAACTGCAGTGTGCTTGTCGACCACCGACGGATCGCCATGATCATCAAGCGGTGTGTGCGCCTCGAGATAGACCTTGCCGGCACTGATACCGAACTTGTACGGCTCGTTGATGATGCGCACCGGCGTACCTACCGGGACCATCTTGGAAAGTTCCAGGACGTTATTGTTGAGCATGCGGAAGCAACCATGGCTGGTGCGCATGCCAATACCGAACTTCTTGTTGGAACCGTGGATCAGGTACCCAGGCACCCCCAGGGTGAACTTGAAAGGCCCCAGCGGGTTGTCCGGGCCAGCGGGCACTACGGTCGGCAAGATGTCGCCATCGGCGGCATGCTCGGCGCGGATCGAAGCAGGCGGCGTCCAGGTCGGATTCGGCGTCTTGGCGGTGATCTTGGTATTGGCGATCGGCGAGCCCCAGCCTTCACGGCCGATGCCCAGCGGGAAGGTATGCACTACGTTCTGCCCTTTAGGGAAGTAGTACAGGCGGTATTCAGCCAGGTTGATGACAATGCCTTCGCGTGGCCCCGGAGGCAGCACATAGCGCGTCGGCAGGATGATTTCGGTTCCGGCGCCGGGCAACCATGGATCGACGCCCGGGTTGGCCGCGATCATCTCCAGATAGCCCAGATCATTGGCGGTGCCGATGTCAGCGAAGGTGTCTTCGTACTTGGCCTTGATCGTCTGGACCTGGCCGACGACGTCCTCACCGGGTGGCGGCAGTGGCAGCTCCAGCGCGCAGGCAGGGCCCGCTACCAGCAGGGCGGCCAGGGACAGGCTACGGGTGACGGCGGGAAAGCGCGGCAACATCCGGTAAATCCTTCGAAAGGTGGGTCAAGAGGATCGATTGTACACCCGCCCCGGCACAAGCGGGAGGCATCGGGCAGTTGCATGCGTTTCAGATGATGAAAGGCAGTCTTAGTTCCGGCCGGCAGTTGCCCTCTAGAGTTGCGGCCATATCGGTCGAGTGCCACGGCGCTGGGCATCGAGGATCGCTTTGCACAACGTGCACAGGCGGCTGTCGCGATTGATCGTGCGCGGCACCATCGACCACCGTGGCTGTGCTGGCAACAGACCGCCACATAGGGTGCGGTCGACCGGCGCGCCCAGCTCAAGTTGGCGGGCTACCAGGTGGACGCGGACTTCCTGACACGCGAACAGGTCGAGTTGCTCATCGGGCTCGATCAGTTGATAGGCATACAGGGACCAGGCAGGGCGCGGCATTGGGGGGTCTCGAAACGGGGGGCGCAACATTATCTGAAAGCAGCCCCCGTTAAAAGCGTCACAGCAAGGGTTTTATCACCGGCCAGGCATTTTCCAGCAGTTGCTGCTGGGCGCCCTGGGCTGGGTGAATGCCATCGGCCTGCATCATCTGCGGCACGCCGCCAACCCCTTCGAGGAAAAACGGCACCCAGGGCACTTTTTTCTGTGTCGCCAACTGCTCATAGACCTGGGCAAAGGCAGTGGTATAGCGCACCCCGTAATTGGGCGGCAGGCGCATGCCCAACAGGACCACTTTGGCCCCTGCCGCCTGGGAGCGGTCTATCATCGAAGCAAGATTTTGTTGCAATTGCTCTGGCGGCTGTCCACGCAGCCCATCGTTGCCGCCCAGCTCGATGATCACCAGGCTCGGCTTATGCTCTGCAAGCAGCGCCGGCAGCCGCGCCTGGCCACCTGCACTGGTGTCACCACTGATCGAGGCATTGACCACCTGATCGCTGGAGCCTTCCTGCTGCAGCCGTTGCTGCAACAGGGAAACCCACCCCTGGCGGGTATCCAGGCCAAAACCGGCGCTGATACTATCGCCGACGACCAGCAGTGTTCCCGCCGCCGCGCTCTGGGCCAGGCAATACAGGGCCAGACCGGCACTCAACCACCACACTCGCATCGGATTCTCCATGGGCCCAAGCATTCTCGTTGCGCAGCACCTTAGCAAAGTGGTTCCCAGTGCGGAAGGCGACCTGACCATCCTCCACGCACTCTCCCTCGATCTGAACCAGGGCGACAGCCTGGCCATCGTCGGCGCTTCGGGATCGGGCAAATCGACCCTGCTGGGCTTGCTCGCAGGCCTGGACCGCCCGAGCGCCGGCACGGTGATCCTTGCCGGTCACGACCTGGGGCCGCTGGATGAAGATCAACGGGCGCGGGTGCGCGCCGAGCATGTCGGCTTCGTGTTCCAGTCGTTCCAATTGCTCGACAGCCTCAATGCACTGGAAAACGTCATGCTGCCGCTGGAGCTCGATGGCCGCCACGATGCCCGCGAGCATGCGCGCAGCCTGCTCGAACGGGTTGGCCTGGGCAAACGCCTGACTCATACCCCGCGCCAGCTTTCAGGCGGTGAGCAGCAACGAGTGGCGATTGCCCGCGCGTTCGCCGCGCAGCCAGCGGTGCTGTTCGCTGACGAACCTACCGGCAACCTGGACAGCCACACCGGCGAGCGCATCAGCGACCTGTTGTTCGAACTGAACAAGGAGCGCGGCACCACCTTGGTTCTGGTCACCCATGACGAACGCCTGGCCAAGCGCTGCCGGCGCCTGATCCGCCTGGACGCTGGACGCCTGGTGGCGCCCCTGGAGCCGTGATGACTCGATTGCCGTTTCTGCGCCTGTGCGCCCTGGCCCTGCGCCAGCTCTGGCGCGACGCCCGTGCCAGTGAAGTACGCGTGCTGTTCTTCGCCCTGCTGGTGGCCGTGGCGGCCAGCACCGCCATCGGCTATTTCGGCGCACGCCTGAATGGCGCCATGCAGCTGCGCGCCAGCGAGTTTCTCGGCGCAGATCTGGTCCTGCAGGGCAGCTCGCCAGCTCGCCAGGAGCAGATCGACGCCGGCACGGCGCTGGGTTTGCGCCATGCACGGGTGGTGGAATTTACCAGCGTGGTCGGGGGCGATAGCGGCATCCAGCTCTCCAGCATCAAGGCCGCCGACACTGCCTACCCGCTGCGGGGAAAACTACGCAGCGCCGCAGCGCCCTATGCGCAGGAAGCGCCCGGGGGCGGCCCAGCAGCCGGCGAGGTCTGGGTCGAGCCACGTCTGCTGGCGGCGCTGGGTTTGTCGATAGGCGATAGCATCGATGTCGGCATGAAGAGCTTGCGCATGACCCGCGTACTGACCTACGAACCAGACCGCGCCAACAATTTCTACAGCCTCACCCCGCGGGTGCTGATGAACCTCGACGACCTGCAAAGCACCGGCGTGATCCAGCCAGGCAGCCGGGTCAGCTATCGCGAACTATGGCGAGGCGAGGCGCAAACGTTGAGCCAGTATCGCCAGGCCATCGACAAGGATCTGGCCGCCAACCAGCGCCTGCTCGATACCCGCGATGGCAACCGGCAAATCGGCGGCGCCCTGGGCAAGGCTGAGCGCTACTTGAACATGGCCAGCCTGGTGGCGGTGCTGTTGGCAGGCGTTGCCGTGGCGCTCTCGGCCAGCCGCTACGCGGCCCGTCGCCTGGACGCCAGCGCCCTGCTGCGCTGTCTGGGCTTGTCTCGCCGCCAGGCCCTGGGCCTGTACTGCGTGCAACTGGCTGCACTGGGCCTGGTGGCAGCAATGGCCGGGGCTCTGGTCGGCTGGCTGGCACAGCTGGGCCTGTTTCGCCTGCTGCACGGGCTGATGCCCAGCGTCATTCCACCCGGTGGCATCACCCCGGCGCTGGCTGGCATCGGCACGGGTCTGGTCGCCCTTGCAGGTTTTGCCCTGCCGCCGTTGGCGGCACTGGGCCGTGTGCCGCCGCTGCGGGTGTTGCGCCGCGATCTGCTGCCGGTACCGCCCAGCAGCTGGCTGGTGTATGGCGCTGCCCTATTCGCCCTGGGCCTGATCATGTGGCGCCTGAGCCTGGATCTGTTGCTGACCTTTGCCCTGCTCGGCGGCGGGCTGATCGCTGCGCTGCTACTGGGTGGCTTGCTCCTGCTCGGTTTACGCAGCCTGCGCCGGTTACTGGCGGGCGCTCCCCTGACTTGGCGGCTGGGCTTGGGCCAATTGCTGCGCCATCCGCTGGCGGCGGCCGGCCAAGCGCTGGCGTTTGGCCTGATCCTACTGGCCATGGGCCTGGTCGCATTGCTGCGCGCCGAGCTGCTGGATACCTGGCAAGCGCAACTACCCAAAGATGCTCCCAACCATTTCGCCCTGAACATCCTACCGGATGAACGCGATGCCTTTATCCAGCGCTTGCGCGAGGTTAACGCCACTTCGGCGCCGTTGTATCCGGTGATCCCGGGTCGGCTGACGCACATCAACGACGAGCCGGTACGCCAGCTGGTGAGCAAGGAGTCCACCGGTGAACGCGCCGTGCAACGCGACCTCAGCCTGACCTGGGCCGCCGAGCTGCCCGAGGGCAATGCCTTGACCTCAGGCGATTGGTGGCAACCCACTCCAGCAAGCGATGGCATCCCTGGTGTGTCGGTAGAAGCGGAGCTTGCTGCCAGCCTGCACCTGAAGCTGGGCGACTTGCTCAATTTCGATATCGGTGGTCAGCAGCGCCAGGCACGGGTCAGCAGCTTGCGCTCTGTGCACTGGGACAGTTTCCAGCCCAACTTCTACATGATTTTCCAACCCGGCACGCTGCTGGGCCTGCCCACCACCTACCTGACCAGCTTCTACCTGGCAGCGGGTCACGACCAGGAAGTGGTCGCCCTGTCCCGCGCGTTCCCGGCCGCGACCATTCTTCAGGTCGACGCGCTGCTCGAGCAGTTGCGCAGCATCCTGGCCCAGGTGACCTTGGCGGTGGAGTATGTGCTGTTGTTCGTGTTGGCGGCGGGCCTGGCAGTGCTGTTCGCCGGGCTACAGGCAACGCTGGATGAGCGCATTCACCAAGGCGCCTTGCTGCGCGCGCTGGGTGCGCCCAGGCCCTTGCTGGTCAGGACCCGGCGCATCGAGTTCGGCTTGCTGGGGGCGGCCAGCGGCGTCCTGGCGGCACTGGGTTGCGAGCTGATCAGCTGGGCGCTGTATCGCTACGCGTTCGACCTGCCGTGGAGTCCGCATCCATGGCTACTGGCATTGCCGCTGGCGGGGGCATTGCTGGTGGCGGGTGCTGGTGTGATTGGCACCCGGCGCGCGCTCAATGCCAGCCCTCTGGCGGTTTTGCGCGACACTTGAGCTCAACGCAACTGTGAACTGGGGCTGCTTTGCGGCCCCAGTCTTCGAAACTTCAGTTATTCAGGCATCCGCCTGCACAGCCGGATAACGGATGCTGTTGACATACCAGGTAGCATCCCCCGTCGGCGTCTTGACCACCACCTCGTCGCCCTCCTCCTTCTTGAGCAACGCGCGGGCCATGGGCGAATCGATCGAAATGTAGTCGTTGCGCCCATAGATCTCGTCATAACCGACGATGCGAAACTTCAGGGTCTCGCCGTCATCGTTTTCGATTTCCACCCAAGCGCCAAAGAACACTTTGCCTTCCTGTTCGGGGGAATAGGCAACCACTTTGACATCTTCAAGACGCTTGCGCAGGTAACGTACGCGACGATCAATCTCGCGCAAGAGCTTCTTGTTGTACTGGTAATCGGCGTTTTCACTGCGATCGCCCAGCGACGCTGCCCAGGCAACCTTCTGGGTAATTTCCGGCCGGTAGACCCGCCACAGATGGTCGAGCTCTTGCTTGAGCGCCTGATGACCTTCGGTGGTGATGATGTTGGTGCTCAAACGGCATTCTCCTCAACGCCTGTGCGTGCCGACGTAGTGAGGCCGAGCTTAACCAAAAACGCCCGGCGCTGACATGCTACTCAACGACGGGTAATCAGGCCTTGTCGGGCGATGCGGGTGAGATGGCCGATAACCTCGGCGGCGTCTTCGGCGGCCGGCGACTGGATCACCGCGAGGTCAAAGCGATCGCTGCCGTACTGTTCGAGCAAGCCGCAGGTTTCAGCGAACTGGATGAGGAAAGCGCGGGCTTGGCCCTTGCGTCGCGAGAAACCATCGAGGTGACGCAACAAGGTAGGCTGATGCTGGCCACCGAGCAGGATGCGCGGTGTGCGAGAGGCCTGGCTGGCAGGCAGGGGGGACAGGCAGACACTGGTACGTGGACAACTCATGGAGTATTTCTCCGCCTCGCAAATCCCGCTGGGCAGCGGTGGGAGGCGTCACCGAACCAGCGCTTTAGCGGTATTTCGGATGACCCGGCTGGGGGCCTTTCCTGCGCCCCGCAAGTAGCTGTTTAAATCGGCGCAAGCGGTATCCTAGAGAGTGAAACGACAAGCTGCAAGTAGACTTTACTCGCAGCTTGAGGGATGGGCTTTACAGCGTTGTGTCAGCGGGCGATCAGGCGGTCCAGGGAGAAGCGACCGGCACCTTCGATCAGCACTGCCACGGTGCCTGCCATCAGCGCGAGGGCGAACTCGTAGCCGTTGTTTGACATGAACAGCCCATTGCCGATGTGCACCGAGAAGATCGCCACCACCAAAGTCACCGTCAGTGCCAGGGCAGCTGGGCGCACCAGCAGGCCAATCAGCAGTGCCAGACCACCGAAGAACTCGGCGCTACCCGACAACAGGGCCATCAGGTAACCCGGGGCCAGGCCGATGCTTTCCATCCACTGCCCGGTGCCTTCCAGGCCGTAGCCACCGAACAGGCCGAACAATTTCTGTGCGCCGTGGGCCATGAAGATCAGACCGACCAGGATGCGGATAACGCTCAAGCCAGCGCCAGCACGGGTGACGAACAGCGAGTTGAGGGTGTTGGAGTTCATTTCAAATCTTCCTTAGGGCAAGCAATGTTGGGTTGGGATGGGCGCCATCTTAATCAAATTAACCAATAGTAAAATCGCATAATATGCGTAATTAATATCGAATAATTCGATTCATTAACGCTTTGCCACGCGCTCTAGCGCAGCCCGCTCACGATTGAAGGCCAGGAAGTACTTGTTGACGCTGTTGACGAAATTGACCGGCCCCATGCCCACCTGCTCCATGGCGATGCGTTCGGTCTGGAAGAACCACTGGTTGCCATTGAGTCCGCGCCGACGCGCTTCGGCACGCATCGCCTGCACCCGCTCCGGGCCCAGGTTGTAAGCCGCCAGAATGAACGCCATGCGCTCGCGCTCGTTAAGCTTGGGGCTGGCGAAGAACTTGCGCCGGATCAACGCCAGGTAGCGGGCGCTGGCCTGGACATTGCCATCGACCGTGGTGGTGTTACTGACCCCGACCCGTTGCGCTGCCGAGGGCGTGATCTGCATCAATCCATGAGCGCCGCCCATCCCTCGCGCGGCGGGATTGAGGGTGGACTCCTTGAACGCCAGCGCAGCCAGGTTGAGCCAGTCGATCTGTTGCGCCTGCCCATGCTTTTGCAGCACCGCCCGCAGCGTCTGCAATTGCTGGCGGTCTTTGCGCGCCAATGGGTTGTGCACCCGGTACTGACGCCGATAAATGCGCTCGAACGCGGCGTCCTGGTTGTCTGGGGCGCGGTAGCCCGCGAGGAAGCGGTCGACCGTGGCCAGCAACTGATGCGCATCGCGACCGACATACCAACGCATGGCCTGGGGTTCGCCGAGCTTCAAGCGAGTGTCTACACGCAGACGCGGCATCACGCGCGCCCAGCGCTGGGCAATGGGCCGCTCCACCACTGTCAGGTGATAGATGCCGGCCTGGACCATCTCCAACACGTCTTCGATGGCCAAGCTCGGATCGACCCACTCGATCTTGATCGGCGCGCGCTTGCGCAGGGCCAACTGCTCGTTGATGTCCTGGATCAGCGCTCCGGCGGCACTGGCCGTGGTCAGCGCGATGGTCCGCCCGGACAGTTGCTCGACCCGACTGAAACTGCGTTCGCCCTTGCGCCCGACCAGCAGCAACGGCACCTGATCGAGCACCGGGGCGCTGGTACTGACACCGCGCACCACGCCCGGATCAAGTAGTTCGCCGGGAGCGGCGAGATCACCCTCACCCCGGGCCAAGGCGCCGAGTAACTGCTCCTTGGCCCGCGGAATCAGTTTGACCTGGATCAGCTGCCCTTCCCTTTCGCGGCCATTAAGGTAGTGCTCCAGCGCCCTGAGCCGGTGATATTCGATACCAACCGGCTCGCCCTTGACCTCGCCAGAGCTATTGCGGCTCTGATTGACCAGCACCCGCAGCACCTTGGTTGCGCGCACCTGGGCCAGATCACGAGGCTGATTGCTGTTGGCAGTCTGCTGCGGCCCTGGCAAGCGGGCGCTGGCCGCCCCAGGCAGGAGCAAGCCAATCATCAGCAGTAGGGTCAGCAAGGTTCGCTGCATGCGAAAACGTGTCCGAGGGCTGTGGGCGGAAACCATCAAGGCCAGTGCGTCCGTGACAAATGACGCTAGAAGACCATGGCAACAGCTTGAAGTTCTTGGCTTTTTCCTGAAATTCCCGGTTTTTGCTATGCTGGCCGCCCCGCGGCACGAGGTAGCACCATGCAACTGATCGATATCGGCGTCAACCTGACCAACAGCAGCTTCAATGACCAACAGGCGGAGATCGTCGAGCGGGCCGTGCAAGCGGGCGTGGTGCAAATGGTGGTAACCGGCACCAGCCTGGCGGTCAGCGAACAGGCCCTGGAACTGTGCCAGCAACTCGATGAGCAAGGGCAGCGGCTGTTCTCGACCGCAGGTGTCCACCCGCACGACGCCAAGCGCTGGGATGACGCCAGTGAACGTCGCTTGCGCCAGTTGCTCGAACAACCTCGGGTCAAGGCCGTGGGCGAATGCGGCCTGGACTTCAACCGCGACTTCTCCCCTCGCCCGCTGCAGGAAAAAGCCCTGGAGGCGCAACTGAGCCTGGCCGCGGAACTGCAGCTGCCGGTATTCCTGCATGAGCGTGACGCCAGCGAGCGCCTGCTGGCCATTCTCAAGGACTATCGCGATCACCTGCCGGCCGCCGTGGTGCATTGTTTCACCGGTGAGCGTGAGGCGCTGTTTGCCTATCTGGACATGGACCTGCACATCGGCATCACCGGCTGGATCTGCGATGAGCGCCGCGGTACTCATCTGCATCCGCTGGTGGGCAATATTCGCGAAGGGCGACTGATGCTGGAAAGTGATGCGCCCTACCTGTTGCCACGCAGCTTGCGGCCCAAACCAAAAAATGGCCGCAATGAACCGGCGTTCTTGCCCCAGGTGCTACACGAGGTGGCCTTGCATCGGGGCGAAGCGCCAGAGCATACGGCTCGACATACCAGCGAATGCGCCCGGCAGTTCTTCGATTTGCCTTGAAATCGAGTCGTTGTTTTCGCGGGCAAGCCCGCTCCCACAGGCTAAGCGCAGATTTCCAATCCTGCGCGGAACCTGTGGGAGCGGGCTTGCCCGCGAAAAGAGCACCGCGCAAATGACAGATTCCCCCTGCGCTTTCTTGACGCACATCAAGACCCACACTGAGCCGCTCGGACACAATGATGGCACCTTGCCAATACTGTTTCCGCTCAACTCAGAGAAGACCTACGATGGGTGCCTGGCTTAGCAATATTTCCCTGAAGTACAAGTTCTGGGCCGTCAATGCGGTGGCCTTCGTCACCACCCTGTTGCTGGTGCTGTATGCCGTGCACCTGGAGCAACAGGCCCGCGCCGAGGGCGCACGCGCACAAGCGCAAGCCCAGGCGCAGCTGCTGGCAGCCTGGCCCAGCGCACAGCAACTGCCCAAGCAAAGCAACGTGATCAGCTGGCAGCCGGGGCAAACACCGAGCATTGCTGGCGAACCCCTGATGCTACCCAAGGACGCCCAAGGCTGGGTCGAGTTACCCAGCGCGTGGATCCTTGGCGACAATCCACTGCGCGGCGCCCAGGTTGTGCGCCAGGGCGATCAGCAGTTGGCTGTTCTGGCCCAGTCGCCGAGCCTGCGCCAGGTGTTCTTCGACCGTTTCGGCAACTATGCGGTGTGCGTAGCCATCCTGATGCTGGCGATGCTCTGTGCCTCGCAATTGTTGATCCGCTTCCTGCTCAGCCAGCTCAACACTCTCAAGGATGTGATGCTGCATGTGGAGAAGACTGGCGACCTGTCGGCGCGGGTGCCACTGGCCTGTGGCGACGAGGTCGGGCAGATGGCTGGCGCCTTCAATGCCATGCAGTCGACCTATCACCGGGTCGTCAGCACCGTCGCCCGCACCGCCGCGCAGCTCGACTCCGGCGCGGCGCGCCTGGCGGCGAGCATGAACGAGGTGCGCCACGGCATGATCGGCCAACAGAGCGAGACCGATCAGGCGGCGACAGCGATCAACGAGATGTCGGCCACCGTGCATCATATCGCCCAGCACGCCGGCGCCACTCGTGACCTCTCGCAAACCGCCGATAGTCTGGCAGGCAGCGGCCAGGTTGTGGTCAGCCGGGTGCAGGATTCGATTTCTGGCCTGTCCAGCGGCGTGCAACAGACCGCCGAAATGATCCGCCAGTTGGCCGAAGACAGCCAGAAGATCAATGGCGTGGTTGGGGTGATCCACAGTATTGCCGAGCAGACCAATCTGCTGGCGCTCAATGCTGCGATTGAAGCCGCGCGGGCGGGCGACCTCGGTCGCGGCTTCGCAGTGGTCGCCGACGAGGTGCGCAACCTGGCCAAGCGCGTGCAAACCTCCACCGATGAAATCACCGGCATGGTCGCTGCGCTGCAATCGGGCACACGCGATGCGGTGGAGTTTATGCAGGAGAGCTCGTACAAGGCCGACGACTGCGTCAAGCAGGCCCAGGAGGCGGGTGAGTCGCTGGCGGAAATCACCAGCGCCGTAGCCCAGATGCGTGAGAGCAATACCCAGATAGCGGTAGCCGCCGAGCAACAGAGCCAAGTCGCCGAAGAGATGAATCGGGCTGTGGTGAGCATTCGCGACGTGACCGAACAGACCGTGCAGCAGACGGTCGGCTCGGCGACCACCAGCAGCGAACTGGCGACCCTCGCCGGGGAACTGAGCAAGGCCATCGGCCAGCTCAAGCTATAGTCATCATAGCCAGCCTCGATTGGCCCCCTGGCGGGGGCCGCACTAAGCTTTGGACATGACCCTGAGGAATTGTCCATGAGCAAACGCCTGCCCAACCTGCCCGCCTGGCAATGGCGCGGCTATCACCACAATCACCGTCACCCGGCCAACCTGGTACTGCACCTGATTGCCGTGCCGCTGTTCATCCTCGGCGCCTTGCTGGTGCTGTCCGGGCTGTTCGGCCTGGATCTGGGGCAGATCGCTGTGGGCATCATCGCCCTGATTGCCGGGCTTGGGCTACAACGCCAAGGGCATCGCCTGGAAGCCGAGCAGCCAGAGCCTTTCGCCAATCGCAAGGACGCCGTGCAGCGCCTGCTCACCGAGCAATTCATCACCTTTCCCCGCTTCCTTTTGAGTGGCGCCTGGTGGCGGGCCTGGCGCGAACGGCACAAGCACCGGCGTTAAGCGAACACCGTGACCGTTTGCCGGCTTAGCGCCAGTAACTCACCCTCGGCGCTCCACAGCGCGGCCGAGGCGTGGCCGTAACCGTCTTTGGCGTGCTCGGTCTCGACGCAATAGCGGCACCAGTCCAGGGTCGACAGGGTCGGTGTCGGCTGGACGAACTCGATGGTCCAGGTCAACGTGCTGCCCGCAGCGGGCCGCTTGAGAAACGGCATCAAGCTAGGCGGCCAGGCATCCACCAGGGCCAGCAGGTGCGATTCGTTGACCGGCCCCTGCTCGACATCGCGCAGGCGCACCCAACCGCCCATTTGCCGCGAAGCGTTGCCGGTAAAAGGCAACCCGCCGATAGCCCAGCGCAGCGCCACGTGGCGCATGAACTCCGGTGTGATGCCCTTGATATAAGGCAGCTCGGGGGCACTCTGCTCGAGCGCTTTCATCTCTACCGCGGGCAGCGCCGTCACCTCGACCTCTGAGGCTCGTCCCGCACCGAAACTCCCCTGCACCAGCGTCACCACCTGGCCGTCTTGCACCGCACGGCCAAGCAGGGTGCTGACGGCTTTGCCTTCACGCAGCACCTCGACCTCGAAACTGATCGGCACATCAGGCGCAGCAGGCCCAACGAAGGTGATCGCCAGGGAGCGAACCAGGCGCTCGTCTGTCAGCTTCAAGCGCATGGCTTGGTACACCAGCGCGGCCATCAGACCGCCAAACGCCGCCCGCCCCTGAGCCCAGCTGGCGGGCACGCACACCGATTCGGGGTGCTCGCGCACCGCAGCCAGCAATTGAGTGAAATTCATGATGCCCTCGGCTTTTGCAGGAAAACTCCGATGTTAGCCAGCGAACCTGCACACAGCAGCCCGCATATCGGTCATTTCAGCGGGCTATCGTCGCGCCAAGGCATCCTGCAGCTTCTGCAGGGTGACATCAGACTGCTGCTCAGCCTCCTGCAGCTCTTGTTCCCAGGCCACCTGGCACGACGCAAGGTCGGCATGCCTCGGCACCTGCGACAGCCACTGAACGCGGTCATGCCAGTCGCCCAGGTCGCCCTGGGCGCGCTTGAGCAACCGCTGCAGCTTGCGCCCAGCGTGATCGAGCTGCGGGTAGGCTTCGTCGCCATAGCGCACCCGTTTGATCAGCAGCCGCAGCCGATGGCGATCATGGGCCGGATCCTTCAACCCCTTTTCCAGCTTGCGCCATTGCTTGGTCAGGCGTTTGTCGATGCGCCGCTTGAGCCGATCGGCGAGCCCTTCACGATCGGCCGCACGCAGAAACAGCGGGAAGGCATCGACAATCGCCAGCATGCGCGTGAGCTGAGCGCTGCCGGCCACGCTGGCGAAGGTGCGCGCCCTGCCCTGCAAACGCGCTTGACCGGCCTGCTGGTAACCGCGCTCGAGCAACTGATCGGCCAGCACCTCACGGTCGCGCAATGGCGTAGTCAGGTCGCCCAGGGCCCCAGCGGCATCTTCCAGCTGTTCGACCCCTGGCAGGCCGCGTAACGGCCTGAGCAGGCTGCGCAAGCGCCGGGTGGTGGTGCGCAGGTCATGCAGCGCCTCGCTGTCGACATCGCCTGCCAAGCGCTCGCGGCAGGCCAGCAGGCGTACTTGCAAGGTCAATAGTTGCGCGACGACATGATCGAGCATGGCAGACATTCAAGGCTCCTTGATCAACGACCCGCGCGCGACTCACGAATGTAGAACCGCGCCTTCTCGGCTTTCTTGGTGCAACCCTCGAACCCTTCGAACTGCTGCTGGGTCTTGGCACCGGTCAGCAGCGATAACGCCTTGGAGTAGCTGACAGTGCCGGCAAAGCCTTCGGCCTTGGCCAGGTCAAGCTCCTTCCAGGCGGCATCCAACTGGGTCGCGCAGCTGTCACGGTAGGCCGTCTTGCCCGCGCAGCCAGCCAGGGCCAGGGCGATCAGTGGAAGGCAGATCCAGGCTTTCATCGGTAATACTCCAAAGGTGAAAAAGTCAGTGGCCGTTCGACGCTCAGGCTAGGGAAAAGTGCCCTGTTCAGCGTAGCTCAGCACGGCGTCCATTGAAGCACAGGGTGCAATGGGTGCATTGTTGGACCATGGTTGCACAGCTGCGGGGGAATTCTATGAGCAAACGTGTCGCGTTGGTGCTGGGATCAGGTGGTGCACGGGGCTATGCCCACATTGGTGTGATCGAAGAAATCGAGCGACGCGGCTATGACATCGCCTGCATCGCCGGCTGCTCCATGGGTGCCGTGGTCGGTGGCATCTACGCCGCTGGCAAGCTCGACGAATACCGGCACTGGATCGAAAGTCTGGACTACTTGGATGTGTTGCGCTTGGTCGATGTGAGCTTTCGCCTTGGCGCCATTCGGGGCGATAAGGTGTTTGGCCAGATCCGCAAGATCGTGGGCGAGATCAACATCGAGCAGCTGCGCATCCCCTATACCGCGGTAGCCACCGACCTTACCAACCAACAGGAGATCTGGTTCCAGGAAGGTTGCCTGCATCAGGCCATGCGCGCTTCGGCGGCGATCCCCAGCCTGTTCACGCCCGTGGTGCAAGGCAATCGTATGCTGGTGGACGGCGGCATCCTCAACCCGCTGCCAATCGTGCCGGTGGTGTCCAGCCACTGCGACCTGATCATCGCGGTCAACCTCAACGCCACCAACCAGAAGCAGTATCAACTGCCCGTGATCGAGCGCCCAGCAGCGTTCAAGAAACGCTTTGATTCCTTGATCAACTCGGTAGGCTCGCGCCTGCCGTTTCGACGCAAGCCGGCCGAGCAGATGATCCGCATCGAACAGGAGATCGCTGCCGAGGGCATGGCGCCGCCCAACCCCTGGCTCAGTGACTCGGCCGAACCTGAAGGCCAGCAACCGGCGGCGGCGCCGGAAAGCAGCGGCGCGCCAAAGTCGGCGACCGGCTCGTTCATCATCGACAACGTGGGACCTGCCTCGTTGCTGGACCTGATCAACCAAAGTTTTGAAGTGATGCAGACCTCGCTGGCCCAATACAAGATCGCCGGCTATCCGCCGGATGTACTGATCAACGTACCCAAGCGGGTGTGCCAGTTCTTCGAGTTCTACAAGGCGCCGGAGTTGATTGCGCTGGGGCGGGAGATTGCACGCGATACGCTGGATAACTACGAAGGGACACGGCGTTGATGCAAGCTGAGCATCGCGGGGCAAGCCCGCTCCCACGAGGTCGCTCGACTAGCCAGGCGATGCCTCTGGGCTAGCCGCGCGATGAGGTCGGCATGGTAGTTCAGATCGCGCAAAGCAGACAGGCCGCAAAAGCGGCCTGTCTGGTTATCCAATGATCACTCAGTAGCGCGTGATATCGGCATTGGCTTCCAGCTGCTTGCGGTAGGCGGCAAAGTCCTGCTGGCCTGCACGCGAGGCGAGGTAGCGACGGATCTGCTGCTTCTCCTCGTCAGTGGCCGCAGCGCCTTCGTTGACGCCTTTGAGCTGCACTACCACCAGGCTGCCATCGGCCAGGACCACACTGCCGTATTCCGGCTTGTCCTTGGCGGCTGGCTTGGCCAGGCGGAATACCGCCTGCAGCTCGAGCGGGTCGATGCCGTCCTGGCCACGGGTGACCGCTTCCTGGACCTTCCAGCTCTGACCTTCGTGGGCGGTGCCGGCAGCGATCGAGCCATCACGCAAACCTGCAATCAGCTTGTCAGCCTTGGCTTTGAGTTCGGCGGTCGCCTTCTCTTTGGCCAGGTGCTCGCGGATGTTCTTGGCTACCGCTTCCAGCGGCAGTTGTTCTGGCTTGCGGTGTTCCTTGGCGCGCAGCACGATCACGGTTTCCGGATCGAGCTCGATGGCGTTGCTGTTGGAACCTTCATCGATCACTTCTTCGCTGAAGGCTGCCTGGACTACCGCACGGTTGGCGGTGATGCCTTCGCCACCTTCACGACCGAACGGCGCCGAGGTCTGCACTTTCAAGCCCAGGTCCTGGGCCGGTTGGGCCAGGTCGGAAGCTTCAAAGGCAGCATCTTCGAGTTCCTTGGTCACTTCGACGAAGCGCTGTTCGACCTGCTGGGTCTTGAGCTCACGCGTCAGCTTGTCTTTCAGGCTGGCAAAGCTCGGCACTTCAGGTGCCTCGACGCCCAGCAGCTTGATCAGGTGATAGCCGTACTCTGTGCGCACTGGCTCGGAGACCTGGTCCTTGCTCAGCTTGTACAGCGCATCTTCGAAGGCTGGGTCGTAGACGCCAGGCCCTGCGAAGCCAAGGTCACCACCGGTGGTCGCGGAACCTGGATCCTGGGAGAACTCCTTGGCCAGTTTGGCGAAGTCTTCACCCTTGGCCAGACGTTGCTGGATCTCTTCGATACGCGCCTTGGCCTGGGCTTCGCTGACCTTGTCGTTGACATCGATGAGGATGTGCGCGGCATGGCGTTGCTCGGACAGGTTGGCGATTTCTTTCTCGTACAGCGCCTTGAGCTCGTCTTCGTTGACCTTGACCTGGTCGAAGAACGCCGACTTCTTCAGCTCGATATAGTCGATGACTACCTGATCAGGCGTCATGAACTCTTTGGCGTGCTGCTCGTAATGGGCCTTGACCTCGTCGTCGCTGACGTTGACCGATGCCGGGTTGGCCTTGAAGGTCAGCGAAGCGAAATCACGGGTCTGCTTTTCCAGGCGGGCAAACGCATCGACCTGCTTGTCGGTGACGAAGCTGCTACCGGCTAGCCCGGTGCGCAGCTGGCCGATGAGCATTTCTTCGGCGAGCATTTCACGGAACTGCATGCGACCGTAGCCCATCTGGCGGATGACCTGGTCGAAGCGGTTGGCGTCGAACTTGCCGTCAACCTGGAACTCCGGCGTTTGCAGGATCACTTGATCCAGTGCAGCCTCGGAGAATGCGAACTTGGCGTCTTCGGCACCCTGCAACAGCAGTTTGCGATCGATCAGCCCTTTGAGCGCGGCTTCGCGCAACATTTTCTCATCCAGCAGAGCAGGATCGAAATCCTTGCCCAGCTGTTGTATCAGCTGGCGGCGCTGCATGTCGACGGCCTGGCTCAGCTCGTTCTGGCTGATGGTCTGGCCGTTCACCTTGGCGGCGTCCTGGCTATGGCTGGCGGCCTGGAAAATGGCCTCGAAGCCAGTCAACGCCATCAACACGACGATAAGGCCGATGATGGACTTGGCAATCCAACCTTGTGAATTGTCCCGGATATTCTGCAGCATGCGTCCCCCAGAAACGGTTGTACCACTGCGTCGTCAACCGCGGAGCGTGGGTAGAGTCCTGATAGAAGAAAGGCGCATCCGAAGATGCGCCTTCTCGAAGCGAGCGTGTCGGGCGGGAACGTTTGCGTCCCGCCGTCACGCGGTCGGCCCTGGCGGCGCCCGGACCGGCTGAAAGAGACGACTTAGTTGACGGCGTCTTTCAAGCCTTTACCAGCTTTGAAACCTGGAACCTTGGCAGCTGCGATCTTGATCGCCTTACCGGTTTGCGGGTTGCGGCCGGTGCGCTCAGCGCGATCCTTGACGGAGAAAGTACCGAAGCCTACCAGTACCACGTCATCACCTTGCTTCAGGGCGCCGGTGACGGATTCGATTACGGCGTCCAGCGCCTTGCCGGCGGTGGCTTTCGAAATATCAGCAGATGTGGCGATAGCGTCAATCAGTTCCGACTTGTTCACTCTAAGTCCCCTTATATCTCTATTTGAGTTTGTTTCTAAGTATGTAATGAAAAGCGTATGAAACTAGCGCTGGGTGGCCTGTTGACACTGGCGTGCCGCTTTATAACAAGGGCCCGAAAAAACTGTCAAGGAAAGCCCCCCAGCGAGAAACGGATTAGTGCGTGCTGATTCTTTCCTTGGCATCGCTGTCGCGCTTGTCATCTTTCGCGACAATCTCAGGAGCCACATCTGGCAAGGGCTCCGGGGCGTATTGCAGCGCAATTTGGAGGACTTCGTCAATCCATTTGACCGGTTTGATCTGAAGATCCTGTTTGATATTTTCCGGAATCTCCTTCAGATCGCGAACATTCTCCTCGGGAATGATCACGGTCTTGATCCCACCACGGTGCGCTGCGAGCAGTTTTTCCTTCAAACCACCAATGGCCAGAACCTGCCCGCGCAGGGTGATTTCGCCGGTCATCGCGACATCTGCCCGCACCGGGATCTGGGTCAGGGCCGAGACCAGTGCAGTGCACATGCCGATACCGGCACTCGGGCCATCCTTGGGCGTGGCGCCCTCGGGCATGTGGATGTGCACATCACGCTTCTCGTGGAAATCAGCGGCAATCCCCAGGCTGCGGGCACGGCTACGCACCACGGTCTGCGCGGCAGTGATCGATTCGACCATCACATCGCCCAGCGAACCGGTCTTGATCAACTGGCCTTTGCCCGGGATGACCACCGCTTCGATGGTCAGCAATTCGCCGCCCACCTGGGTCCAGGCAAGGCCGGTGACCTGGCCAATCTGGTCCTGCTGCTCGGCCAGGCCGTAGCGGAACTTGCGCACACCCAGCAGTTGCTCAAGCTGCTCGCCAGTGACCTTGACCTTCACCAGTTTCTGCCCGGTGTGCTCCTTGACCACCTTGCGGCAGACCTTGGCAATTTGTCGCTCCAGGCCACGCACGCCAGCTTCACGGGTGTAGTAACGAATGATGTCGCGGATCGCACTGACGTCGACCTCAAGCTCATCCTTCTTCAAACCGTTGGCCTTGACCTGCTTGGGCACCAGGTACTTGACCGCGATGTTGATCTTCTCGTCCTCGGTGTAACCCGGCAGGCGGATCACTTCCATCCGGTCAAGCAGCGCCGGCGGGATGTTCATCGAGTTGGAGGTGCACAGGAACATCACATCCGACAGGTCGTAGTCGACCTCCAGGTAGTGATCGTTGAAATTGTGGTTCTGCTCGGGGTCGAGCACCTCCAGCAGCGCCGATGCCGGGTCGCCACGCATGTCGCTGCCCATCTTGTCGATTTCATCGAGCAAGAACAGCGGATTGCGTACACCCACCTTGGTCATTTTCTGAATCAGACGACCGGGCATGGAACCGATGTAGGTGCGGCGGTGGCCACGGATCTCAGCCTCGTCACGCACCCCACCAAGGGCCATGCGCACGAACTTGCGGTTGGTCGCAGCGGCGATCGACTCGGCCAGCGAGGTCTTGCCGACACCCGGAGGACCGACCAGGCATAACACCGGACCACGGATCTTCTTCACCCGCTTTTGCACGGCGAGGTACTCAAGGATGCGCTCCTTGACCTCCTCCAGACCGTAGTGGTCGGCGTCGAGGATTTCCTCGGCCTTGGTCAGATCGAGACGCACCTTGCTCTGCGCCTTCCACGGCACCTGCACCAGCCAGTCCAGGTAGGAACGGACCACGGTGGCTTCGGCCGACATCGGCGACATTTGCTTGAGCTTGTTCAGCTCGGCCTGGGCCTTGGCCAGGGCATCTTTAGGCAAGCCAGCGGCGTCGATACGCTTTTTCAGCTCTTCGACTTCGTTGTGACCTTCATCGCCATCGCCGAGCTCTTTCTGAATGGCCTTCATCTGCTCATTCAGGTAGTACTCGCGCTGGCTGCGCTCCATCTGCTTCTTGACCCGACCACGGATACGCTTCTCAACCTGCAACAGGTCGATTTCCGCGTCCAGCAGGGCCAGCACGTGTTCGACACGTGTCTGCAGGTCGACGATCTCGAGGATCTCTTGCTTTTGCTCGATCTTCAGCGCCATGTGCGCGGCCATGGTATCGACCAGGCGCCCAGGCTCTTCGATGCTGTTGAGCGAGGACAGCACTTCGGCTGGCACCTTCTTGCCCAACTGCACGTATTGCTCGAACTGCGACAGCAGGCTGCGTACGAAGACTTCCGACTCACGTTCAGGTGCGTCGATTTCATCGATCAGGCTGACTTCGGCACGCACATGCCCATCGACTTCAGTGAAACGCTCGACCGCGCCGCGCTGCTCACCCTCGACCAGCACCTTGACGGTACCGTCGGGCAGTTTCAGCAGCTGCAGAACAGTGGCAATGGTGCCCACGCGATACAGGGCGTCTTCACCTGGATCATCATCGGCTGGATTCTTCTGGGCCAGCAGCAGGATCTGCTTTTCGCCCGTCATCGCGGCCTCGAGGGCCTCGATGGATTTTTCGCGCCCCACGAACAGCGGGATAACCATGTGCGGATAGACGACGACATCGCGCAATGGCAAAAGAGGCAAGTCGAGGGTGGTCTTCATGATTTCGCCTCTACAGCGGCCTTATGGCCGGAAACCGGTGGAAATTATGCTTGGACCTAATGTGGGGGCAGCCCTGCGAAATTACAAGCGCTTAAGCAGGAAAAGCAGAAAGGGGCCCGTAGGCCCCTTCTGTTTACGCAACAAATACCTGATTCAGGCGTCTGGCGCGGCTTTGGCTTGCGGCTCGCTGTTCTCGTAGATGAGCAGCGGTTGCGAGCTACCTTCGATGACGCTCTCGTCGATCACCACCTTGCTGACTTCCTTCTGCGAAGGAATTTCATACATGGTGTCGAGCAGCACGCCTTCGAGGATCGAACGCAGGCCACGGGCGCCAGTCTTGCGCTCCAGAGCCTTGCGAGCAACGGCCTTGAGCGCATCGCTGCGGAACTCAAGGTCCACGCCTTCCATTTCGAACAGCTTGCCATATTGCTTGGTCAGCGCGTTCTTCGGCTCGGTGAGGATCTGCATGAGCGCTGCCTCATCCAGCTCGTCGAGCGTCGCCAGCACTGGCAGACGACCAACGAATTCTGGGATCAGACCGAACTTGACCAAATCGTCAGGCTCGACTTCACGCAGGGATTCACCGACCTTCTTGCCTTCTTCCTTACTGCGCACTTCAGCGCTAAAGCCGATGCCACCTTTGGTGGAACGGTTCTGGATGACTTTTTCCAGACCCGAGAACGCGCCACCGCAGATGAACAGGATGTTGCGGGTATCAACCTGCAGGAATTCCTGTTGCGGGTGCTTACGGCCACCTTGCGGCGGCACGGAGGCCACGGTGCCTTCGATCAGCTTCAACAGTGCCTGCTGCACGCCCTCGCCCGAAACGTCGCGGGTGATCGACGGGTTGTCCGACTTACGCGAAATCTTATCGATCTCGTCGATGTAGACAATGCCCATCTGGGCTTTTTCTACGTCGTAGTCGCACTTTTGCAGCAGTTTCTGAATGATGTTCTCGACGTCCTCACCGACATAACCGGCTTCGGTCAGGGTGGTGGCGTCAGCAATGGTGAACGGTACGTTCAACAGGCGTGCAAGGGTTTCGGCGAGCAGGGTCTTGCCCGAGCCAGTAGGCCCGATGAGCAGGATGTTGCTTTTGCCCAGTTCGACTTCGTCGCCCTTCTTGTCACGCTGGTTCAGGCGCTTGTAGTGGTTGTACACCGCTACGGACAGCACCTTCTTGGCGCGCTCCTGACCAATGACGTACTGGTCCAGGATGCCGCTGATTTCTTTTGGCGAAGGCAGTTTGTGCGCGTTGCTCTCGGCCTGGGCTTCCTGCACCTCCTCGCGGATGATGTCGTTGCACAGGTCGACGCACTCGTCGCAGATAAATACCGAGGGCCCGGCAATCAATTTGCGCACTTCGTGCTGGCTTTTGCCGCAGAAGGAGCAATAGAGCAATTTGCCGCTGTCCTCGCCGTTACGGGTGTCAGTCATTCGATCGATCCAATCCGGTAGGCTTGAAACACAAGATGAAGGCAATTGCGGGCTTTTTCAAGTCCGCAGGTAGGCGCTTTCGGCGCCTACCCGCTCTGGCCCCTGGGATCAGGAGACCAGTTGCCGCTTGTCGTATACCGAGTCGATCAGGCCGTACTCGGCCGCGCGCTGGGCGCTCATGAAGTTGTCGCGCTCAGTATCACGCTGGATGGTCTCGAGGTCCTGGCCGGTGTGGTAGGCCAGCAGCTCGTTCAGACGACCCTTGATGCTGAGGATCTCCTGGGCGTGGATCTGGATGTCGGTCGCCTGCCCCTGGAAGCCGCCGAGCGGCTGGTGAATCATGACGCGCGAGTTCGGCAGGCAGTGACGCTTGCCTTTGGCACCCGCGGTCAACAGGAAGGCGCCCATGCTGCAGGCCTGGCCGATGCAGATGGTGGAGACGTCCGGCTTGATGAACTGCATGGTGTCGTAGATCGACATGCCAGCAGTCACCGAACCGCCCGGTGAGTTGATGTAGAGATGGATATCCTTGTCCGGGTTTTCCGCTTCCAGGAACAGCAGTTGCGCCACGACCAAGTTGGCCATGTAGTCTTCTACCGGACCTACCAGGAAGATCACTCGCTCCTTCAACAGGCGCGAGTAGATGTCATAGGCGCGTTCGCCACGGGCGGACTGCTCGATAACCATCGGGACCAGACCGCCTGCGGCCTGGATGTCAGAGCTCTGCTGAATATAAGAATTGCGGGACATGTCCTGCACTCACTCCCAAATAGTCATGGCTTGAATACGCACAAGCCAGCGCGAAGGCTGGCTTGTGGGGGCTTCCTACGAGAGGGGCAGTTTACTCAGCTTCGGCAGGGGCCTGGGCTGGTTTGACTGCGTCTTCGTACGAGACCGATTTGTCGGTCACAGTCGCTTTCTGCAAGACAGTATCTACAACTTGCTCTTCCAGCACAACCGAACGCACTTCGTTCAGTTGCTGGTCGTTCTTGTAGTACCAGCTGATGACCTGCTCTGGCTCTTGGTAAGCCGAAGCCATTTCTTCGATCATCTCGCGAACCTTGCCTTCGTCAGGCTTGAGGTCGAATTGCTTGACCACTTCAGCAACGATCAGACCCAGGACAACGCGACGCTTGGCCTGTTCTTCGAACAGTTCGGCCGGCAGTTGGTCAGGCTTGATGTTGCCACCGAACTGCTGAACAGCTTGTACGCGCAGACGGTTGACTTCGTTTTCCAGCAGCGCTTTTGGCACTTCGATCGGGTTGGCGGCCAGCAGACCGTCCATGACCTGGTTTTTCACCTTGGTCTTGATCGCTTGGCGCAGCTCGCGCTCCATGTTCTTGCGAACTTCGTTGCGGAAGCCTTCCAGGGTCGACTCTTTGATGCCGAACTGAGCGAAGAACTCTTCGTTCAACTCTGGCAGCTGAGGCGCGGAAACGCTGTTGACAGTGATGGTGAACTCGGCGGCTTTACCCGCCAGGTCGAGGTTCTGGTAGTCCTCTGGGAAGGTCACGTTGACAACGCGCTCTTCGCCAGCCTTGGCACCAACCAGGCCATCTTCGAAGCCTGGGATCATGCGGCCGGAACCCAGCACCAGCTGGGTGCCCTTGGCCGAACCGCCGGCGAATACTTCACCGTCGACCTTGCCAACGAAATCGATGTTGACCTGGTCATCGTTTTGCGCAGCGCGCTCAACGGTTTCAAAACGGGTGTTCTGCTTGCGCAGGACTTCCAGCATGTTGTCCAGGTCAGCGTCAGCCACTTCGGCGCTCAGGCGCTCGACGTTGATCGACTCGAAACCTGCAACGGTGAACTCTGGGAATACTTCGAAGATGGCAACGAATTCCAGGTCCTTGCCTTTTTCGAAGGACTTAGGCTCAACAGCTGGGGCGCCAGCCGGGTTCAGCTTCTGCTCGACGACGGCTTCGTAGAAGGACGACTGGACCAGGTCACCGAACGCTTCCTGGCGGGCAGCGTCTTCGTAACGCTGACGGATGACGCTCATTGGCACCTTGCCAGGACGGAAGCCTGGAACCTTGGCGCGACGGGCAGTCTGTTGCAGACGCTTGTTGACTTCGGTCTCGACGCGCTCGGCCGGAACGGCGATGGTCATGCGGCGCTCGAGAGCGGAAGTGTTTTCAACCGAAACTTGCATGGATATTCCTCGTTGCACAGACGTTAGCCGGCGATAGCCCGACTCCAGAATCAAGGGCAAGCATTCTAGTGACTCACGCACCAGAAGTCACCCCACTCGGGACGACGGGAAACCACGCCGATCGATTTCATTCAAGGACCTGCGCGCTCAGCCGCCAGGCCCTATCCGTTAAGGGCTGCACGCCACCGCTTGGGGCACGCAGCTGAAAAACCTTGTCAAACAACTACCCGGCCAAGCGACCATCACCCCTGCTCGGGATCGATCTCGTTGAACGCGCAGTACTCTTGCCACTCCATCCCCAGCGCCTCGGCCACCTCGCGATGGACCTCCAGACGCATGGCCTGCAGCTGTTCTGGGCTCTCGGCGATCAGTTGCAGGGTCAACTCCCAGGGCTCTATGCCCTGCTCCTGCGCTGCATCTTCGAACGCCCATTCAATCTGCTGGGCCTGCTCGCGCGGATCCAACTCGCGGATCTCCTCGAGCATCTGCGGATTGGCTTGGGCGAAACGCTCTAGCGCCAAGGCTTGGCGGGCTTCTTTTGCAATCATTGGGGCAATCCCTCTACCGGTTTGTCGACCGGAGTTTCAACCGACTGAAATCTATCAGCTTTTATTACGCCGCCACCAGAGCCAGCTGCGTGATCGGCGCTAATCCTGCGCGCCCACGCACTCCAGCGAGCGCCCGCGCCACTGACGCCAGGCTTGCTCATGAGGCCAATAAGAGCAAGCGCACCCATTGCTGTGGACTCAGATTACCCGCCAAGGTCTGCACCTGCAGCGTGGGCGCCGCAGGAACACGCACTGCACTGTAGAGCACTGGATAGTCGCGAGTGTGGATGAGCTCAACGCGCTGCCCATGCCCGGCTGCGAGGGCTTGCAGGCTGTCGCGCGGCGATTGGCATCCCGCGCTGAGCAAGGTGGCCATTAGCAGTAACAATCCGGGCAGTGCGGCGCAGCGGCGAATCATTCAGCCTCGCAGAAAGCCTCGATACAGGCAGAAAAAAGGCAGCACCACTGGCTGCCTCTTTTTTGTGCTCGAACGATCAAGCACTTGGATGGTGCGGACGAAGAGACTCGAACTCTTACAGCTTGCGCCGCTGGAACCTAAATCCAGTGTGTCTACCAATTTCACCACGTCCGCGTGAAGCAGATAAAACAAAAGGCGCCTGATTATACAATCAAGGCGCCTTCGAAAAATATGGGGTGGACGATGGGAATCGAACCCACGACAACCGGAATCACAATCCGGCGCTCTACCAACTGAGCTACGCCCACCATATTGCGGTGTTGCAGTGTTGCGCTGAAGCCTAGAGAAACATGGTGCGGACGAAGAGACTCGAACTCTTACAGCTTGCGCCGCTGGAACCTAAATCCAGTGTGTCTACCAATTTCACCACGTCCGCGTGTAACACTTAAAACAAAGGCGCCAGATCCAACAATCAAGGCGCCTTTGCAGAATATGGGGTGGACGATGGGAATCGAACCCACGACAACCGGAATCACAATCCGGCGCTCTACCAACTGAGCTACGCCCACCATATCGCGCTACAACTTCACTTGCGTGCCTATGCCGCCTAATGGCGCACCCGGCAGGACTCGAACCTGCGACCATCCGCTTAGAAGGCGGATGCTCTATCCAGCTGAGCTACGGGCGCATAAGCATGCCGCCTGACCGAATGAGGCTTATCAGTCAAGCTGTTAAACCACTCATTCTGCCCGACTTAGCCAACCAGTGCTAGGCTGTGCCCGACAAGTGCGCCGAATGTTATAGACGAGCTGCAAAAGCGTCAACCTCTTTCTCTAAAAAATTTAAATTATTGAAGGGGTTAGGGGATTTGCCCGACCACCCGCCTTTGCCCTCGCGCCGTGTCGTGCGAGAATGCGCGCTTCTATATGTTCCTTTCTCGATGGTTAATCACGCGTCTATGACTGCACACCTTATCGATGGCAAGGCGATCGCCGCCAGCCTGCGCCAGCAGATCGCTCAACGTGTCGTGGAGCGTCGCCAGCAAGGCCTGCGTACGCCAGGCCTGGCGGTGATCCTGGTCGGCACCGATCCCGCTTCCCAAGTCTATGTATCGCACAAGCGCAAGGACTGCGAGGAGGTCGGTTTCATTTCCCAAGCCTTCGACCTGCCTAGCGATACCACGCAGCAAGCCCTGACCGAGCTGATCGATCGCCTCAATGACGATGCAGCGGTCGACGGCATCCTGCTGCAACTGCCGCTGCCGGCACACCTGGACGCCTCGCTGCTGCTCGAGCGCATCCGCCCGGACAAAGACGTCGATGGCTTCCATCCTTATAACGTCGGTCGTCTGGCCCAACGCATCCCGCTGCTGCGCCCGTGCACGCCGAAAGGCATCATGACCTTGCTGGAAAGCACCGGGCAGGATCTGTATGGGATGAACGCGGTCGTAGTGGGCGCTTCAAACATCGTTGGCCGGCCAATGGCCATGGAGCTGCTGCTGGCCGGCTGCACCGTGACCGTCACCCACCGCTTCACCAAGGACCTGGCCGGCCACGTCGGCCGCGCCGACCTGGTGGTGGTGGCTGCTGGCAAACCAGGCCTGGTCAAGGGTGAGTGGATCAAGCAAGGTGCGATCGTCATCGACGTCGGCATCAACCGCCAGGAAGACGGCAAGCTGGTCGGCGACGTGGTCTATGAGACTGCCCTGCCCCGCGCAGGCTGGATCACCCCGGTACCGGGCGGCGTCGGCCCGATGACCCGGGCCTGCTTGCTGGAGAACACACTGTTTGCCGCCGAAGAGCTGCATAAGTGAGTTGAACAGAGAACGGCACCTTTAGCAGGTGCCGTTTTTTTATGCTCTGGATTTCACGCAGCCCTCACCGGCCTCATCGCGGGGCAAGCCCGCCCCCACGCTCTGCGCCTTGGCACGTACAGCAGCACCCTCAAGTCACTTACGCGCCGCCTCCCACGACTTGAGCAATTCGCTGTAGCTCACCGTCTCGCCCTTGGGCTTCTCGTTCTCAAGCTTAGGCTTGGGTGCACCCGGCTGGTCGAACCAGTATTGGGCATCTTTCTCCGGATTGAGCTTGGGTGCACAGGTCGCCTGCGCCTTGGAGCGCTCAAGCCGTTCAAGCATGCGGTCCTGATCGCGGGCCAACCCATCGAGCGCCTGTTGCGGAGTCTTCTCGCCACTGGCCACTTCAGCAATATGGCTCCACCACAACTGGGCCAAGCGCGGATAATCCGGCACGTTGGTCCCGGTCGGCGTCCACTGCACCCGAGCCGGGCTGCGGTAAAACTCCACCAAACCGCCAAGCTTGGGCGCAAGCTCGGTCATGGCCTGGGAGTTGATGTCCGACTCACGAATTGGCGTCAGGCCGACGATGGTCTTTTTCAACGACACGGTCTTGGAGGTCACGAACTGCGCATACAGCCAGGCCGCCAAACGCTGCTTCTCGGGAGTGGATTTGAAGAACGTCCAGGAGCCCGTGTCCTGGTAACCGAGCTTCATCCCTTCCTCCCAGTACGGGCCCTTCGGCGAAGGCGCCATGCGCCACTTCGGCGTACCGTCGGCATTGACTACTGGCAGGCCGGGCTTGGTCATGTCAGCGGTAAACGCGGTGTACCAGAAGATCTGCTGGGCGATGTTGCCTTGCGCAGGCACCGGGCCTGCCTCAGAGAAGGTCATGCCCTGGGCCTCCTTGGGCGCGTAGGCACGCATCCAGTCGACATACTTCTGGGTCGCATAGACCGCTGCTGGGCCGTTGGTGTCACCCCCCCGGGTCACGCTGGAGCCGACCGGATGACAGTCCTCAACGCGTATCCCCCACTCGTCCACCGGCAGGCCATTGGGCAGGCCCTTGTCGCCGCCGCCGGCCATGGAGAACCAGGCGTCCGTGAAGCGCCAGCCCAACGATGGGTCCTTCTTGCCATAGTCCATGTGACCATACACGCGCTTGCCGTCGATCTGCTTGACGTCTTCAGTGAAGAACTTGGCGATGTCCTCATAGGCCGACCAGTTCACCGGCACGCCCAGTTCGTAGCCGTATTTCTCCTTGAACTTGGCCTTGAGGTCGGGGCGATCGAACCAGTCAGCGCGGAACCAGTACAAGTTGGCGAACTGCTGGTCAGGCAGTTGGTAGACCTTGCCGTCTGGCGCGGTGGTGAACGAGATACCGATGAAGTCTTGCAGATCCAAGGTCGGCGAGGTGTAGGCCTTGCCTTCGTTGGCCATCATGTCGGTAATCGATTCGACCTTACCGTAGCGAAAATGCGTACCGATCAAGTCGGAGTCGTTGACCCAGCCGTCATAAATGTTCTTGTCCGACTGCATCTGGGTCTGCAGCTTTTCCACCACATCACCTTCTTGCAGCAGATCGTGGGTCAGCGCAATCCCGGTGATCTCACTGAAGGCCTTGGCCAGTACCTTGGACTCGTACTCGTGGGTGGTGATGGTTTCCGACACCACGTTGATCTTCATCCCACGGAACGACTCTGCGGCTTTGATGAACCACTTGAGTTCGTCCATCTGCTGCTGCGGGGTCAGGGTCGAGGGCTTGAATTCGCTGTCGATCCACTTCTTCGCCGCGTCCTCGTACTGATCGGCCCAGGCGTTGCCCTGCAGCCCTAGCACAAGTACCGCGGCCAGGGTCAAATGTCGCCGGTTGTTGTCGTTATCGAACATTGTGATCTCCCGATTGAGTTATTCCACGGCGCCAGTCATCCCCAGCGCAGCACTAGCACCAGCCAAGCCAGCGACAACAGCGAGGCCACCCACAACGGCCAGTCGCTGACCCCGACCAGCAACAGGTGCAGGTAGGCACTGGCCAGCAAACCGATGAACAGCCGGTCACCACGGGTGGTGGCGATCGGCAGAAAACCACGCCGCTCGATGCACGGCCGGCGCAGCTCAAGCACGGTCATGCCCAACAGCAACAGGCCGACTGCGATGAAAAACAGCGCAGTGGGCAAGGTCCAGGCCATCCACTCCATCGCGTCGCCCTCCTACACCCGGCCCAAGGCAAAGCCCTTGGCCACATGATTACGGACAAACCAGATCACCAGCATGCCTGGCAGGATCGTCAGCACCCCGGCGGCGGCCAGCACCCCCCAGTCGATGCCCGAGGCCGACACGGTGCGGGTCATCACCGAGGCGATCGGTTTGGCGTTGACCGAGGTCAAGGTGCGCGCCAGGAGCAGCTCGACCCAGGAAAACATGAAACAGAAAAACGCCGTCACACCGATCCCTGAGCCGATCAGCGGGATGAAAATCTTCACAAAAAAACGCGGGAAGCTATAACCGTCGATGTAGGCAGTTTCGTCGATTTCCTTGGGCACGCCGGACATGAAGCCTTCCAGGATCCACACCGCCAGCGGCACGTTGAACAGGCAGTGCGCCAGCGCTACGGCGATATGGGTGTCGAACAGGCCGATCGAGGAATACAGCTGGAAGAACGGCAGCAAGAACACCGCCGGCGGTGCCATGCGGTTGGTCAACAGCCAGAAGAACAGATGCCGGTCGCCGAGAAAGCGGTAACGCGAGAAGGCATACGCAGCCGGCAGCGCCACCGCCAGCGAGATCAGGGTATTCAGGCACACGTAGTACAGCGAGTTGAGGTAGCCGGTGTACCAGCTGGGGTCAGTGAAGATCACCTTGTAGTTATCCAAAGTGAATGCCTCTGGCCACAAGGTCAGGCCGCCGAGGATCTCGCTGTTGGGCTTGAACGACATGTTCAGCAGCCAATAGATCGGCACCAGCAGGAAGAAGAAGTACAGCAGCAGTGGTACTGTCTTGCGCACGGTCATCGGCCTAGTCCTTGTCGGCATGGGTCATGGCCGTGTAGAACAGCCACGACACCAGCAGGATGATCAGGAAATACACCAGCGAAAACGCCGCTGCCGGGCCTAGGTCGAACTGCCCCACGGCCATGCGCGTCAGGGTCTGACTGAGGAAGGTGGTGGCATTACCGGGGCCGCCACCAGTGAGCACGAAAGGCTCGGTGTAGATCATGAAGCTGTCCATGAAACGCAGCATTACCGCGATCAGCAGCACATTCTTCAGCTTCGGCAATTGGATATGCCGAAACACCGCCCAGGCCGAGGCGCGGTCGATGCGCGCGGCCTGGTAATACACATCGGGGATCGCGCGCAGGCCCGAGTAGCACAGCAGCGCGACCAGTGAAGTCCAGTGCCAGACATCCATTACCAGCACCGTGACCCAGGCATCGAAGGGGTTACCGGCATAGTTGTAGTTGACCCCCAGCTGCGCCAGGGTAGCCCCGAGCAGGCCGATATCGGCACGGCCGAAGATCTGCCAGATGGTGCCCACCACGTTCCATGGAATCAGCAGCGGGATGGCCATCACGATCAGGCACACCGAGGCCATGCGGCCTTTGGTCGGCATGGTCAGGGCGATGGCGATGCCCAGCGGGATCTCGATCAGCAGCACGCAACCGGAATAGATGAACTGACGCCACAGCGCGTCGTGCAGGGCCGGGTCTCGCAGCACCTGGCGATACCAGTCGGCGCCGACGAAGTAGCGATTGGACTGATCGAAGATGTCCTGCAGCGAATAGTTGACCACGGTCATCATCGGGATCACCGCGCTGAACGCGACCAGCAGGAACACCGGCAGCACCAGCCACCAGGCCTTGTTGTTCGGCACCTTGTTCATGGCGCCAGCTCCAGCAGCAGATCATCGACATAGAGCATCAACCACTGGCTCGGCAAGCTCACCCAGGCGCGCCCCTGTGGCACCGGCCGATCTTCTGCCATACGCGCCTTGAGCGGGGTGCCGGCCAAATCGAGCGTGACAATGCGGTAGGTGCCCAAATCCTCGACATCCACCACACGCGCCTCGAAGGTATCGTCCAGCGGCCGCTCCCAAACCTGCACGAACTCCGGCCTGATCCCCACCTGCAGGCGTCCGCCCGGCTGCGCCGCCAGCCGCTCGCGCAAGCCTGCTGGCAGCGTTAGGTGGACGTCGCCAAAACCCACGCCATCGGCCTGCGCGCGCACCTCGATCAGGTTCATCCCAGGGCTACCGATGAAGTAGCCGACAAAGGTGTGACGCGGGCGCTCGAACAGCTCACGCGGGGTGCCGAACTGGACGATACGTCCGCCATGCATCACCGCAATCTTGTCGGCGAAGGTCGAGGCTTCCAGCTGATCATGGGTGACGTAGATCATGGTGATGTTGAACTGCTCATGGATCTGCTTGAGCTTGCGCCGCAGCTTCCACTTCAGGTGCGGGTCGATCACCGTCAACGGCTCGTCGAAGAGGATCGCCGAGACGTCATCACGCACCAGGCCACGCCCCATGGAAACTTTCTGCTTCTCGTCGGCGCTGAGGTTGCGCGCTTTCTTTTTCAGCACGTCAGTCAGGTCGAGCACCTCGGCGATCTCCGCCACCCGCGCGCGCACCCGAGTTTCGTCCAGGCCCTGGTTGCGCAGGGGAAAGGCCAGGTTGTCGAACACGCTCATGGTGTCGTAGACAACCGGGAACTGAAACACCTGGGCGATGTTGCGCTGCTGCGGCGACAGTTCATTGACCGGCTTGCCGTCGAACAGCACCTCGCCCTGGGATGGGCTGAGCAAACCGGAAATGATGTTGAGCAAGGTCGACTTGCCGCAGCCCGACGGCCCCAGCAAGGCATAGGCCCCACCCTGCTCCCAGACATGCTCCAGCTCATGCAAGGCATAGTCGGCCGATGAGCGTGGCTGACGGCTGTAGCTGTGAGCCAACTGGCGCAAACGAATCTCGGCCATCAGGCGCTCCTCGCTTCGCGCAGGCCAGGCGCCTGCACCAGTGCTCCGGTGCTGTCGAAGACGAACAGCTTGTGGGTCGGGACAAACACGCGAATGGCCGTGTCGACCTGATACTCGTGCACACCGGGCAGGTGCAGAATCATCCGCCAGTGCTCGTTGCGCACATGCAGGAAGGTTTCCGAGCCACTGATTTCGGCCAACTCCACCAACACCGGCAACTCCAGGTCATCGTCATGCGCCGGCACTAGCGTGATATGGCTGGGACGCACGCCGAAGCGGTACTGGCCATCGCCCAGCCTGCGCAGGTCGGCGTTGCGGGCAAAGTGCACCGCGCCGGCCAGGCTGACTTCGTTACCGGCGATCTGCCCGGGCACCAGATTGATCGGCGGCTCGGAAAACAGCTCGGCGGCCAGTTCATTACACGGGTGGTGGTAGACCTCGGCACTGGCTGCACTCTGGATAATCCTCCCTCGATCAACGAGGGTCGTGGTACCGCCCAAGGCCAACGCTTCGTTCGGCTCGGTGGTGGCGTACACGGCAATGCAATTGCGTGCGGCAAACAGCTCGCGCAACTCTTGGCGCAGCCCTTCGCGCAACTTGTAGTCGAGGTTGACCAACGGCTCGTCGAACAGGATCAGCGAGGCGTCCTTGACCAGCGCGCGAGCCATCGCCGTGCGCTGCTGCTGGCCGCCGGAAAGCTCCAACGGCAAGCGCTGCAGATAGGCTTCGATGCGCAGCATCTGCGCAGTTTCCTGCACGCGCCGACGAATTTCATCCTCCGCCAGACGTGCCTGGCGCAAGGGCGAGGCGATATTCTCGAAGACCGTCAGGGTCGGGTAATTGATGAACTGCTGATACACCATCGACACGTTGCGCTGACGCACCGGCACGCCGGTCACGTCTTGGCCATTGATCAGCACCCGGCCACGATCGGGCCGATCGAGCCCGGCCATCAGGCGCATCAGGCTGGTCTTGCCGGCCAGGGTGCGACCCAGCAGCACGTTGAACGAGCCGGGTTCGAAACGCAGGCTGGCATCGACAATCCAGGGTTGGTTATCGACGCTGCGGCTGACCTGCTCGAGCACCAGGGACATGGCGTGGCCTTTTGTCGTTGTTGTGCGCAGACCAGAGCCAGATCCGTGCCAGGCCAGGGGCAAGCGCTCTATCACCGAGCCGTGGGGCATCAGCGCTGGTTGCCAGCACAACGCGACTGAACACAAATGAACAGTTTCGCTGCACAGCTGAACAGGCTCGGCATTGACAATGAACAGAGCTGAACAACACTGAACTGCGGTCGGCATAAAACAACAACCACACAGGACAGGCCCATGGCCGCATCCGCATCGACCCATGCCCAACTGATCCAGGCCTCCTGGGCGCGTTGCCGCGAGCATGGCCTGGCGCCCCACGGCGCGCCGGATTTCGACTGCCTACCCCCCGCGCAACTCAGCGCCCTGCTCGAACGCCAGCAAGCCCTGCTGCACGTGACCCGAGATGAGGTCATGCCGCAATACAGCCACCTGTTGGGCAACTCCAGCTATCTGGTCATGCTCGCCGATGCCGCTGGCTGCCTGCTGCAGACCTGGGGTAGGCAGCGTTTTGTCGAGCCGCGCCAGCAACATGGTTTCTGCCCCGGAGCCTGCTGGCGCGAGCAAGGCGTGGGGACCAATGCCCTGGGCACCGCGCTGATCTGCGGTGAAGCCATTCATGTCAGCCAGGACGAGCACTTCCTGCGCCAGAATCGCTACATGGCCAGCGCCGCTGCGCCGTTGTTCGATGCCGAGCGGGGCCTGATTGGCGTGCTCGATGTGGCCAGCGATGGTTATCTGCCCGCCGCTCAAACCCTGGGCCTGGTGCGCATGATGAGCCAGAGCCTGGAGAACCGGCTGATCCTCGCCCGGCATGCCGATCAATTGCATCAGCTGCTGTTCAACAGTGGTCCGGACAACCTCGACAGCTCATGGGCCGGCCTGCTGCTGTTCGACGAGCACGGTCGGATACTGGCCGCCAACCACCGGGCCGATAGCCTGCTGGGACGGGTGCCGCTGCAGCACAATCTGGAACAACTCTTTCAGATCCCACTACGCCAGATACTGGCGCAAGCCGAAGGTCAGCCGTTTGCCCTGCAAGCGACCGGGCGCAACCGCTTGCATTGCCAATGGCACGCCCCACGCAAGCCGCGCACTCGGCAGCGCAGCGGCCACTGCGACCCGCGCGTGGACAAGGCCCTGGCCCAGGCTGGGCTACTGCTGGAAAAGGACATCCCGGTGCTGGTTCAGGGCGAAACGGGCGTCGGCAAAGAAGTCTTCGTGCAAGCCCTGCACCGCGCCAGCAGCCGTGCCCAGCAACCACTGGTGGCGGTCAACTGTGCAGCGATCCCGGCCGAGCTGGTGGAGTCGGAACTGTTCGGTTATGACAAAGGCGCCTTTACCGGTGCCCACCACAAAGGCAACCCTGGGCTGATCCGCAAGGCCCACCTGGGCATCCTGTTTCTCGATGAGATCGGCGACATGCCACTGGCCACCCAAGCTCGTCTTCTGCGGGTGCTGCAATCGCGCAGCATTCAACCGCTGGGCAGCGCTGAGCCGGTAGCGGTGGACATCCGCGTGGTCTCGGCGAGCAACCGTGACTTGGCCGCGCAAGTGCGCGACGGCTCATTTCGCCAGGACCTTTACTACCGCATCGCCGGGCTGAGCCTGACCCTGCCGGCGCTACGCGAGCGCAGCGACCGCCGCCAGTTGATCGAACAACTGCACGCCCGCTATTGCGAGGCTGGGCAACCCCAGCAGCTGACGGCCCCAGTGCTGGAGGTTTTGCTCAATCACCCCTGGCCTGGCAACCTGCGGCAACTGAGCAGCGTGCTGCAAGTGGCACTGGCACTCGCCGGTACCGCTGCGATCAGCATTGAGCACCTACCACAAGGCTTTGCTGAACCACAGCCTGGTATCTCAGAACCTTGCGCGCTGCCAGGCAGTGCGCCGGCAACCGGCAGCCTGGTTGAACTGCTGCGCTCGGCTAACGGCAACCTCTCATCGCTGGCCCGCAGCCTGGGTATCAGCCGCACCACCTTGTACAAACGCTTGCGTGAGCAAGGTGTCGAGCCCGCCCACTCAAGCCTTGTCCGGCACAGGTAGCAACCGGATACACAACCCCGGCACTGGCGTTTGCTTAGCCTCTCTGCTCCACACACCAGGAGCAGCTCATGTCTCACGCACTGCCTCATCACCTTGCCTTGATCCATCAACGAATGCCGAGTTGGCTGCAACAGAGCACCCTTGCGCAGCGCAGCACGCTGAAAAGCCGTCTGCAGCTCAGTCATAAGGCAACCCGCAAGCTGGAGCAGGCCATGGCCTCGATCCAATCGGTCGAGACTTTCTGCCGGCCACTGCTGCACGACGCTCTTAAGTCCTGGTATCCCGGCCAAACGCTGCCCCAGGTTGACCAAGCAGTACTCAGCGATCGCACCCCGGACCACCACCGATCGATGTCCTGGTTGGAGGCCGCTTTGCAAAACCTGAAGCCGGACACGCCAATTTGGCTTTATCCTTCAGCCGATGGCGAGCGGATGGCGCTGGATACGAGCAGGTTCGTCAAGGGCATCCGCAACCTTGACCTGGGCCAGCGCTATCTGAACCACCTGCGTGATCATGTCGACAACGACATTTTTCGCAGCCTGTTGCGCGCCCAGGACCACGCCGCTTTTGCCGCCGAGCTCAGCTGCGCACAGATGCAGGGTCGGCTCGACAGCCGGGGGCAAGCGCTGGGCGAAGCTGCCCTGGCAGGAGCGGTCGAGATCCCTTCTGTACACGGCTCGGCGCGCCTGCAATGTGGCTACCTGAGCCTCTTGGGCGTACCTCTGAGCGGCCCGCTGCTGGTGCGCCGCGAGCCCCAAGGGCAAACCGAACCATGCCTACTTTATCTACCTGGCGATCAGCCAGGCGCAGTGCGCCAGTATCCCTCCTTGCAGGCTGCTGGAGCCGCGCTGACTCGAAGGCTATGGGAGCCCGACTTTCGCCAATTCTTCACGCGTTACGTCAGCCACGCGCAACGCCCCACTTTCATCGCCCGGCTGCGCCAGACGCTCTATCCGCGCTATCCCTACGCAACCCTTCATCCCACACCACCCGTACTGGAAAAAGGCCAGGCGTTCAGCTGGATCAAGCGTGCGTTTCCCGCCCCGCATGAGCTGTGGCAGGAAACCTTGGATAAGAATGCCCGCCTGAGCCTGACATTCACCCAGTGGCCCGGCAACTGCTTCACTGCCCGCGCCAGCAATCAGGTTCAGAGCACGCTTGACGATGCCGTCACCCTCGCCGTCCCGACCGCGCGATTGGACACCCAGGCGCAACGCGCGCGAATTATGGGCTGGTTCGGCGTCGGCCTGACTGTGCTGAACGTGGTCAGTTTGTTCGTTCCTGGTCTTGCTCAAGTCATGTTGGTGATAGGAGGCGCGCAGATCGTCAACGAGTTTCTCGAGGGGGTCCACGCACTCGAGGAAGGCGAAACGGATGCGGCTATCGAGCATCTCTTCGAGGTGTTCGATAGCCTGGTGCAATTCGCTGTGCTGGGGGCTGCACATGCGGCAATCGAACTGCCTGGGCCGCTGGAGCACTGGACAAGCATTGCCGGCAAATCCGGTGCACGCTTGTGGCACGGAGATCTCAAGCCTTTCAGCAAGCCAACCCCATGGCCCAGCGGCACCGCCAGCAACGGCGAAGGCCTGCGCCTATGGCAAGGCAAGCACTGGCTGAACCTTGATGGCAAGGCATTGCCCGTGGAGCAAAACCCCGAAGGTGGCTGGCAATTGGCGCCTGCCAAGGGCCATCAGTATCAGCCGCGCTTGCTTGGTAACGGCCAGATACCCTGGCAGCTCGAACACGAGCAACCTTTGGCCTGGGGTACTGCCAAGTCGCTCAGGCGCATCGCCAAGTGCGGGCCGGCAGTGAGCGATGAAACCCTGCTGCGTGCGCTGCGCTGCAGTGGCTACAGCGAAGCGGCGGTACGTCGAGTGATGGCCGATCAGCAAGCGGCGCCCGCGCTGCTGCTCGACAGCCTGCAAGCACTGGATGCCACTGGTGCAGCTGGGCCTGAGAGCAGTTGGGCGGACGCCAGCGCGTTGGCGCGCGACTTCCCATCGCTAAGCTCAAGGGTCCGCGCTGAGATCCTGGCCAAGGCAGATGCCAAAGACGTCATGCGGATGCAACAGAGCAGCCGACTGCCCCTGCCGATCGCCGAAACGGCCCGCGTGTATTTGCGTGAAGCGCGCATCGACCGCGCTTTGCAGCGCTTTTATCAAGAAAGCGGCCCAGCCCAGGACCGTGATGCGTTGATCTTCAGCGCATTTGAGCAACTGCCTGGTTGGACCAACGAGGTACGCCTCGAGCTACGCCAAGGCAGCCCACATGGCTCGCTGCTCCAGGCCTGCGGCGCCCAGGACCGGCCGGTCAAAACCCTGGTGCGCAGCGCGCAGGGCTACCAACCCTTTGATGAACGCAGCCAGGCTCTGGCCAGCAAGATGACTATCTACCAGGCGATTCTCAACGCACTGCCCGATACCGAGCGCGTTGCAATGAAACTTGAGATCCATCAGCCGCTGCGCCTGCGAGACGCGCTGTTCGAAAAGGCCTCGATAGATCGGCAGCGTACTGCCAATCAACTAGGGCTGGTGCCCATTCGCCCCTTGTACCGTCTGCCAACGCGTCTGCCACAAGACCGCCGTATCGGTTATCCACTCAGCGGCCGAGGCCAAGGCTGGACGACTGATGAGCAAGTGTTCGAGGCGCTGTTTCCCAGCCGCGAGCCGCAGGATCGTGATTGGTTACGCCAGCGCCTGCGCGAGGAAGCAGGCAACAGCCCAGGTGCGTTCGGCAGATTGCTGGAACGTCTACGCAGCGACCTGCAGCGGCTTAACCGCACGCTCGATACCTGGACCAACGATCCAGACGGCATCGCTGTAGGCGAATTCGAGCAAAGAAGGGCCGCACGTGCCGAGGCTGCGCAGCGAATACGCCAAGCCTGGCGCAGGCAAAGCCAGCCGGGTGATGCGGGGCTGATCCTGCAGGCCGAGCACCTGGGCCCGTTACCTAATCTGCCAACCCAGTTCGAACACGTGAGGATGCTCATGATCAACGGCTCACGCAGTGGCGAAGCGATGAACATGGAGGGCTTTGTGCAAGCCTTCCCGCGGGTTCAGCTACTGGACATTTCCTCCAACATGCTGCGCTGGTTGCCTGAGTCCATCGCCCAGATGCGCGAGTTGCAAGCATTGGATGTCGCGGAAAATTGCCTCCCGCTCGATGGCGAACAAAACCTCAATGTGCTGACTCGCCTGGCGCAGCTGCAGCGCCTGAACCTGACCGATGCCGCTGAAAATCTTTCGGTTGCAGCGCTGCAACGACTGGCGCAGTTGCAACACCTGCAAGCGGTGCAACTCGACGCTAACAAGCTGACCCTGCAAACCGAGCATTTCCAAGCCTTGCACGGCTGGCCTGCACTGACCGAACTCAGCCTCGGCTCCAACTCCATCACCTTGACCGCCGAAAGCCGCGCAGCACTCGCTCAACTCACTCGTCTGCGCTCGCTGCACTTGGGGGAAAACCCATTGCAGCTGGCCCCCGATGTCAGCGGCTGGCAACACCTGGAGTCGTTGGACCTGGGTCAGTGCGAACTCACCCAGTGGCCCCAGGGCCTGGCGGATCTGATGAACCAGCGGCCACTGGTGTTACGCTCACTGGACCTGAGCGACAACCGACTGGTCGATGCACCAGCGCTAAATGACAGTGCATTTGCCGAAGCGATCCGCAACCAAGAACAGGCAACCTTCTACGATTTCGACGGCAATCCATTCGCCGAACCCGCCCAACGCGCCCTGCGTGATGCTGGCTTGGCAGCGATTCCCGACATGGACGCGCTCGAGGCGCCCGCCCAAGCGTGGAATATCGAGCTTCCCGCCGACCTGCAAGCGCAACGTCAAGCCAACGCCGAGGACCCTATGTGGGCCCCGCTGTACCAGCTGTTCGAGCGCATGATAGATACGCCGGAATATGTCGCCAGCCCACCTCGGATGCGCGAACGGATCGTGCATATCCTGCGTGTGCTAAGCCTGCAACCGGTTGCCGGCGAAGACGGCGGTTGGGGATTGGCGCAATTGCAGCAACAGTTGGTCAACCAGATCGATGCCGCCGCCCAAGCGTGCGTTGATCAGGCCAGCCTGCTGTTCCAGCAGGTCGAGACAGAGGTATCGATTTGGCGCGCCGTCTCTACCGCCCAAGCCGGTGCTGGCGACGAGGCCGTGGCGGTATCCGTGGCCACCGCCATGGCGCGCCAGAGCCGCCTGGATGCGCAAGTCGCCGCCGTGTACGACGCCCGCGTCGCTCGGCGTAGTGCATTGGCAGCCGCACAAGACGATGCAGAGCGCCAGGCGGCTCCCGCCTTGCACCCTGATGACGATCTGAGCGACGCGCTGTTGAGCAACCCGCAAAGCCCGCTGGATGAAATCGAAATGGCGCTGGTTGCGCGGATCTACCTCGCTGACCGGCTGGGCTTGCCCGAGCAGCCCGGACAGATCGCCTTTGGCTATTTGGCCAACCTCAGCGAGGCGACGCTAGAACGCCTGGCAGTAGCGGTTGAGCGCGAGACAGATGCTCGTTACCTGGCGCACTGGGCCAGCGAGCAACGCTTCTGGCAGGCCTGGACCCGGCGCTTGCGTCCGGCCTCGTTCGAGGCGTTGGCGCGAGACTGGGAAGCGGCTTCGGAATACTTCAATGAACTCAGCGAGGCAACTTCCAGCCCCGGCCCCTACAGTGGTCCCGCTGTGCCCGAACGCTTTGTCGCTGCACTAGAGCGACAAACCCAGGCGGTGCCTGGCCTGATCTGGCGGATCGACGGCGTGTTGCAACGCATCGATCTGGTTTCCAATCGCTACCCTGGCGAGAGTGCCTTGTATGAGCAGGCAGGCAGATTGCTGCTAAGCACCCGTCGCCAAGCAGAACAAGCGCTTTATGCTCAGCTGGCTGAAGAATTGTTCCACATCAGCCAAGCCTGATCAGGGCGGCTTTGACAACGTGCAGCCGATTCGGCTGCACACCCCACCTTTTCAGCTGGACCTGCTGAACTCCAGCCGCGCTTCAGCCGGGATTTCATCACCCTTGAGCGGACAATGGACACACAGCCCACCTGTGGATGCGTGCCCTAATGCAAACAACAAATACCGTCCTCATGATTCGCCCGGCGCGGTTCGCCTTCAACCCCGATACCGCCAGCAACAACCGTTTCCAGCAGGCCCCGCTGGATCCAGAAAGCGCTAGCCGCAAAGCACTGGAAGAGTTCGATGGCTACGTCGACACCTTGCGCCAGCACGGGGTCGAGGTGCTGGTGGTGCAAGACACACCTGAGCCGCACACCCCAGACTCGATCTTTCCCAACAACTGGTGGAGCAGCCATGCCGACGGCAGCCTGGTGCTCTACCCCATGGAGGGCCACAACCGCCGCCTGGAGCGCGACAAGGGCGTTTTGCAGGTTATCCGCGAGCGTTTCAGCATCGGCCAGACCATCGATCTGAGCCCGCTGGAGCAGCAGAATCTGTTCCTCGAGGGCACTGGCAGCATGGTTTTGGACCGCGAACACCGGATCAGCTACGCCTGCCACTCCGACCGCACCCATGAGACCGCGCTGCGCCAATTCGCCGAACAGCTGGACTATCGCCTGTGCCTGTTCCATGCCGTTGATCGCCAGCAGGCGCCGATCTACCACAGCAACGTAATGATGAATGTAGGCCGCCAGCTCGCCGTCGCCTGTCTCGATGCCCTGCCCCACGCCCATGAACGCAAGGCCTTGGAACACTCGCTGCGCGATACCGGCAAAGACATCCTTGCGCTGGGTTTCGAGCAGTTGGAGAACTTCGCCGGCAACATGCTCGAAGTCCACGACAAACAAGGCCAACCACTGCTGGTGATGTCGCGCAGTGCCTGGCGCTCGCTAGACAGCCGCCAGCGCAGCCAGGTCGAGCGGCACAACCGGCCGGTGGTGGTGAACATCGACCATATCGAACGCATCGGCGGCGGCAGCGCCCGCTGCATGCTCGCCGAGGTGCACCTGCCCGTGCGCCATTGACCCTTGAAGGAGACCATCATGACCCGCTACATCGACGTGCAAGACCTCGCCCGCCTGGTCAATCGCAAGGGCCTGCCCAGCTGCCTTGGCGAAATGGCCGAGTACATCCGCCAGGACTATCTGCGCTGGCACGACTTCGAGAAATGCCCACGCCTGGCCAACCACTCGCCTGACGGGGTGATCGAGTTGATGCCGGTATCGGACGCCAACCTGTATGCCTTCAAATACGTCAACGGCCATCCGAAGAACACCCACAATGGCCTGCTCACGGTCATGGCCTTTGGCGCCCTGGGCGACGTCGACACCGGCGCACCGGTGCTGCTCAGCGAAATGACCCTGACCACTGCCATCCGTACTGCCGCCACATCAGCCCTGGCCGCCCGCTACCTGGCCCGCTCTGGCAGCCGCAGCATGGCGCTGATCGGCAATGGCTCGCAGAGCGAATTCCAAGCCATTGCCTTCCATACGATGCTGGGGATCGAGGAGATCCGTCTGTATGACATCGACCCCGACGCATCGGCCAAGCTGCTGGCCAACCTGGCCGGCTACCCTGGCTTGAAATTGACCCTTGCAGGCTCCGTGGCCGAGGCGGTACGCGGCGCCGACATCGTCACCACGGTGACTGCCGACAAGGCTTACGCGACCATTCTCACCCCGCAGATGATCGAACCGGGCATGCATCTGAATGCCGTGGGCGGCGACTGCCCCGGCAAGACCGAGTTACACCGGGAGATCGTCGAGCGAGCGCGGGTGATCGTCGAGTACGAGCCGCAGAGCCGCATCGAGGGTGAGATTCAGCAAATGCCGGCGGACTCGCCGACCACTGAATTCTGGCAGGTGGTCCAGGGGCTGGTCGCCGGGCGCGAGAGTGAGGTGCAGGTCACCCTGTTCGACTCGGTCGGCTTTGCCATCGAGGATTACTCGGCGCTGCGTTATGTGCTGGATCAGGCCAAGGCGTTGGAGATTGGCAGTGACATCGCGCTGGTGCCGACGCTTGAGAATCCGAAGGATCTGTATGCGCTGTTGCAGCCGAAGGTGGCCAGCGTCAAACGCATTGCCTGAACGGTTTTTGGGGCCTGCATTGCAGGCCCCAAAACGCCAAAACCCACGCTAAAACCGCTGTCGCACTTCTATAAACCGGTGTCGCAACAGCCGATTCTGCTGCCAACACGAACCTAACAACCGAATCGGTCAGCCCAGAACACACCAAACGACACAAAAAAACCCTCTAGCTCGCGCATCCTGAGCCCTGACCGATGAGTCACCCTTAACAACAGCAACCGACCGTTCTGAACTGCCCCTACTTCAAATAACAACACCCAGGGACCTTCATATGATCCGCATGCGAAAACGCCTCGGCGTCCTTCTGCTTTCCTTGTGCGCCAGCGCCACCCAAGCCAAGGAGTGGACTGAAATCCGCTTCGGCGTGTTCCCCGAATACCCCCCGTTCGAATCGGTCGCCGCAGACGGCAGCCTGCAAGGCTTCGACATCGAGCTGGGCAATGCCATCTGCGCCAAGCTACAAGTCAAATGCACCTGGGTGCACAACGAGTTCGACGGCATGATCCCGGCTCTGCGCGCACGCAAGTTCGACGCCATCATGTCGTCGATGGCCGTCACCCCGGCGCGGCTCAAGCAGATCGCTTTCACCGAGCGCCTGTTCCTCAGCCCCACCTCAGTCATCGTGCGCAACGGGGCTGACTTCGGCGAAACCGCAGAATCGCTCGAGGGCAAACAGGTCGGCGTGCTGCAAGGCTCGCTGCAAGAAGCCTATGCCCGCGCCAAGCTGGCGCCGCTGGGCGCCCAGGTCAAGGCTTACCAGTCCCAAGACCAGAACTACGCCGACCTGATCAACGGCCGCCTCGACGCCACCGTCACCGACAAGCTCGAAGCCCAGCTCAATTTCCTCTCCAAGCCCGAAGGGGCAGGCTTCAAGTCAGGCCCGGCGATCAAGGATCCGACCCTGCCGCTGGACATCGCCATGGGCCTGCGCAAGACCGATCCCGAGCTCAAGGCCCTGCTCGATAAAGGCATCGCCGCGATCCACGCCGATGGCACCTATGCCGCGATCCAGAAGAAGTACGTCGGCGAACTGGATATCTACAACGAATGACCTGGCCGGTAGCTCACCTCGCTGTCCACACCACTGTGTGGCAGCGGGCTTGCCGGCGAAGTGGCCTCCACGAGATCCCTACCCCATGAACGACTTGCTCACGAGCGGCCTGCAAGGCTTCGGCCCGTTGCTGGCCGAAGGCACCTGGATGACGGTCAAACTGGCCCTGCTGGCGCTGGTCCTGAGCCTGCTGCTGGGCCTGATCGGCGCCTGCGCCAAGCTCTCGCGCTCAGCCCTGCTGCGCATCCCCGCCACCCTCTACACCACCTTGATCCGCAGCGTACCGGACCTGGTGCTGATCCTGCTGCTGTTCTACAGCCTGCAGATCTGGCTCAACGACCTGACCGAAACGCTGGGCTGGGACTACGTTGAAATCGACCCGTTCAGCGCCGGCGTGCTGACCTTGGGCTTCATCTACGGCGCCTACTTCACCGAGAACTTTCGCGGCGCCATCCTCAGCGTGCCCGCAGGCCAACTGGAAGCGGCCACCGCCTATGGCCTGAGCCGGGCACAGCGATTTGCGCTGGTGCTGTTTCCGCAACTGATGCGCTTCGCCCTGCCGGGCCTGGGCAATAACTGGCTGGTGTTGCTCAAGTCCACCGCGCTGGTCTCGATCATCGGCCTGGCCGACCTGGTCAAAGCCGCGCAGAACGCCGGCAAGACCACCAACGACATGCTGTTCTTCCTGTGCATCGCAGGCTTGGTCTATCTGTTGATCACCACCCTCTCCAATCGCCTGCTCAACTACCTGCAGCGGCGCTACAACACCGGGATCAAGGAGCTGGCGCGATGATCGAACTGCTTCAGGAATACGGCCTGGCCTACCTTTATAGCGACGGCAGTGGCTTGTCCGGCCTGGCCATGACCCTCTGGTTGTTCGTGGTCAGCATGCTCCTGGGCTTGCTGCTCTCGTTGCCGCTGGCCCTGGCCCGGGTCTCACGCCGCGCCTGGCTGCGCCTGCCGGTGCAGTTGTACACCTTCGTGTTTCGCGGCACCCCCCTGTATATCCAGCTGCTGATTTGCTACACCGGCTTGTACAGCCTGGAGGTGGTGCGCGATTACGCCCTGCTCGACCAGTTCTTTCGCAACGCCTTGAACTGCACCCTGCTGGCCTTGGTGCTCAACACCTGCGCCTACACCTTGGAGATCTTCGCCGGGGCTATCCGCAACATCCCCCACGGCGAGATGGAAGCGGCCCAAGCCTATGGCCTGCGCGGCTGGAGGCTGAACCTGTTCCTGGTGCTGCCTGCAGCCTTGCGCCGTTCGCTACCGGCCTACAGCAACGAACTGATCCTGATGCTGCACGCCACTTCGCTGGCTTTCACCGCCACTGTCGCCGACCTCCTCAAGGTGGCCCGCGACGCCAATGCCGCGACATTCCTGACCTTCCAGGCCTTCGGCGTCGCGGCGATCTTGTACATGCTGTTGTCCTTTGCCCTGGTCGGCTTGTTCCGACTGGCCGAGCGCCGTTGGATGCGTTTTCTGAACCCTACCCGAGGCTGAACCGATGACCCTGTCTGCCCTGTCCCTGCCCATCACCGAACTCGCCCCTGGCGCCCACAGCCTCAGCGGCACCCGCAAACTCAGCGTCGACGGCCTGCACAAGCATTACGGCGAGCACCAGGTGCTCAAGGGTGTTTCGCTACAAGCGCGCAAGGGCGATGTGATCAGCCTGATCGGCGCCAGCGGCTCGGGCAAGAGCACCTTCCTGCGTTGTATCAACTTCCTTGAACAACCCGACGCCGGCAGTATCACCCTGGACGGCCAGACCCTTGAGATCCGCCCCGGCACCCGCACCCCGCCGCCAGCTCAATTGCAGAACCTGCGCACGCGCCTGGCGATGGTATTCCAGCACTTCAACCTGTGGAGCCACCTGACCGTGCTGGAGAACATTTGCCTGGCGCCACGCAAGGTGCTGGGCATCAGTGCCAGCGAAGCCGAGGCCCGCGCCCGCACCTACCTGGACAAGGTCGGCCTGCCCGCGCGCGCAGCCGAGCAGTACCCGGCGTTTCTCTCTGGCGGCCAACAGCAGCGGGTGGCCATCGCCCGCGCGCTGGCGATGGAGCCGGAGATCATTTTGTTCGACGAGCCGACCTCAGCCCTCGACCCCGAGCTGGTCGGGGAAGTGCTCAAGGTGATACAGACGCTCGCCGAGGAAGGACGTACCATGCTGATGGTTACCCACGAGATGGGATTCGCCCGCCAGGTGTCGAGCCAGGTGCTGTTCCTGCACCAGGGCCTGGTCGAGGAGCACGGCAGCGCCGAGATCCTCGATCGCCCCCAGAGCGATCGCCTGCGGCAGTTCCTTTCCAACCGTCTTAAGTGAAGTCACGCCGTATATGGATACCAAGGCCAACACCGCTCACGCCCCTGCCGCACTGGACCGCATCGATGAAGCCATCATCGATGTGCTGCGGCACAACGGGCGCATCACCTATGAGAAGCTTTCGACCCTCGTGCACCTGACTCCCAGGCCTTGCCTGGAGCGGGTGCGCAAGCTGGAACGACGCGGTGTGATCCGCGGCTATGGCGCAATCATCGACCTGCAAACGGTCTCGCCGGGCTTGTCATTGCTGGTGCTGGTGGCCTTGTCCAACCAGAGCGGGCGCGCCGCGCAGAAAGCCTTCGAGGCCACCGTGCGTGCCTGCCCGCAGGTGTATGAATGCCAGCTGATCAGCGGCCATTTCGACTACAGCTTGCGCATGCGCTGCCGCGACATGGAGCACTACCGGGTGCTGACCGAGACCTGGATGAACAACGACGAGTTGCACATCGACAAACTGGTAGCGCACCCGGAACTGGCCTCGGTCAAGAGCACGGCGCCACAGGTGTGAGCCACTGCGCCGGCTGCAGGTAGTCGGCCACCCAACCCACCACTTCGCCCGCCGGCATGGGCCGGGCGATGCAATAGCCCTGGGCCAGTTCACAACCCAGCTCCATCAGCAGCCGGCCATGCTCGACACTCTCCACGCCCTCGGCGATCACCTCACGATCGAACGCACGGGCCAGGCCGATGACCGCGCCGGTCAAGGCCAGGTCGTCGTGGTCATGGAGGATGTCGCGCACAAATGATTTGTCGATCTTGATGGTCTGGGTCGGTAGGCGCTTGAGGTAATTGAGCGACGAATAGCCAGTGCCGAAGTCATCCAGCGAGAAGCGCACACCCAGGGCTTGGCAAGCCTCCAGGCAACGGCTGACATGGTGGATGTTCTCGATGGCGACGGACTCGACGATTTCCAGGTCCAGCTGCTTAGGATCGACCTCGGCGTGGCGGGAAAGTGCGTCTTGCAGGCGTTGGACGAAGTCGCTGCGTTGCAGGTGGCGGGCGGCGATGTTGACGCTGACTGACCAGCGATGGCCCTGGCGTTGCCAGCCTTGCAGTTGGGCCAAGGCCTGGTCGATGACCCATTCGCCGATCTCGACGATCAGGTCGGTTTGCTCCACTAAAGGCAAGAATGCTCCGGGTGGCACCGGCCCCTTGGCCGGGTGCATCCAGCGCAGCAACGCCTCGAACCCCAACACCTGGCCCGTACGCATGTTGACCTTCGGCTGATAGTGCAGGCACAGCTCGCCCTGATGCAGGGCCTGGCGCACCCGCGCCACGGTCTGGTGGGTGGCCTTGAGCTCCTGCTCCTGGGACACATCGAACAGGTGATACCGGTTGCGCCCTCGCTGCTTGGCCACATACATGGCCTGGTCGGCATGGCGCACCAGGGTATCGGCGTCCTCATCGTCCTGCGGGAACAGGGTGACGCCGATGCTAGCGCTCAGCGACAGGCTTCGCTCGCGAATCAGATACGGCGCAGCCAACGTGTGCAGGATGCGCTGCAACGCCGCATGCAGCGGCGCACTGCCATCGATGTGGCGCAAGATCAGCACGAACTCATCGCCCGATAGCCGCGCCACCGAGTCACCTGCGCGCAAAATGCCCTGCAAGCGCTGGGCGACTTCCATCAGCAGCAGGTCACCGGCGGCATGCCCGTAGCCATCGTTGACCGCTTTGAAGCCATCCAGGTCGAGCATGCACACCGCCAGCGGAATTTCCTCGCGGCGGGAAAAGGCCAAGGCCTGGTTGAGCAGGTCGGAGAGATAAGCGCGGTTGGGCAGGCCGGTCAGCACATCGTGGCCAACCCGCCACTGCAAGGTGTGCAGCAGCTGACGCTTCTCGGTGACGTCGAAGCGGATCGACACATATTTGTGCACCTTGCCCGACTGCGGATCGATCAGCGGCACCATGGTGCTGTCGACCCAATACAATGAGCCGTCCTTGGCGCGGTTGCAGATTTCGCCTTTCCACACCCGGCCAGCGACCAGCGCTCGCCACATTTCGAGGAAGAACTCCGGCTCGTGCAAGCCCGAGTTGAGGATGCGGTGGTTGGCGCCCAGCAGCTCCTCGCGGCCATAGCCGGAGATACTGCAGAACTGCTCGTTGACGTAGGTAATCCGTCCGCTCAGGTCGGTTTCGGAAAAGATCGCGGCCGCGTCCACAGCCGCGCGATAGATATCATCCATGTACATCATGCCTTAGCGGTTGAAGCGCTCAACCAGGGCACGCAGCCCGGCACACACCTGTTCCAGTTCGGCGCCGCGCGACGCTGCGGCGTTGGCACCGAGCGCGCTCTGCTGGGCGATGCCCGCCACGCCGTTGATCTGCCGTGAGACATCCTCGGCCACCGCCGATTGCTGTTGCGAAGCCGTGGCCATTTGCTGGCCCATGTCGCTGATGCGCTGCACCGCCTGGCGAATGCCGTCGAGGGCATGTTGCGCCTCGAGAACACGCGCCACGCCCTGCTCGGCACCGGCGATACCGCGACTGGCAATGGCCACAGCCTGCTCGGCACCGCCGCGCAAGCCGTCGATGATGGTCTGGATATGCAAGGTGGACTGGCGGGTTTTATCGGCCAGCGCCCGCACCTCATCGGCGACCACGGCAAAGCCTCGCCCCTGTTCACCCGCCCGCGCCGCCTCGATGGCAGCGTTGAGCGCCAGCAGGTTGGTCTGTTCGGCAATGGCGCGGATCATCCCCGCCGCTTCGGCGATGTTATCGGTCTGCCCGGCGAGCTCGGTGACGGCCTGATTGATCTGATCGACCGTGCCGGCCAAGTCACGGATCGCCGTGCCACTGGCATCGGCGACCTGACTGCCCTGCTCCGCCAACTGATGCGCGGTGTGCGCCTCGCCTGCGGTCAGTTGCACATGATTGGCCACTTCAGCGATGGAGGCGGCCATCTGGGTCATGGCCGTGGCACTCAGGTCGGTTTCGGCGCGCTGTTCGAGCAGCGCTTGTTCGGTGCTGCGCGACAGCCGACCAGCATCACTGGCGGCCACGGCCATTTGGCCGGCAAGATCGCTCAAACGCGTCAGCGCGGTTTTCAGCCGCGCCTCTTCGCCGATCAGAATCAGCTCGAGCTGCCCCGCGGCGCCGGGCAAATCGCTGTAGGTCAGTGCCACTAACGGGTCGGCGAAGGTGCCTTCGGCGCCGTTGACGATCCGCCGCAGTTGCCGGCCAACACCGCCATTGGCCCACACCCCATAAGAGACGAACAGCGCTAGCGTCAGCCCCTGCCCCCGCAGACCCGGCCACAGCTGGTTAGCCGCAACTGCCAACGCCCCAGCCACCACCGGCAAAGCCATAGCCTGGCCAAGACCTGCCAGGCGCCGGCCGAATGACAAGGCGGGCTTGCCTGCGCGCAAGCGGGCATACAAGGCCTGAGCGCGCTGCACTTGCTCGCGGGTTGGGCACACCCGCACCGACTCATAGCCCACCAGCCGCCCGTCTTCAAGAATCGGCGTCACATAGGCATTGACCCAATAGAAGTCGCCGTTCTTGCAGCGGTTCTTGACGATGCCCATCCAGCTTTTGCCAGCCTTGAGGTAGCGCCACATATCCTCGAACACCGCTTCGGGCATATCGGGATGGCGCACCAGATTGTGCGGCTGGCCGATCAGCTCAGCTTGGCTGTAGCCACTGATAGCGGCAAATTCGGCATTGCAGTAGGTGATCAGGCTGGCCGTATCGGTGGCCGAGATCAGCCGTTGTTCTGGCGGGAAGCGTTGTTCGACCGGCGAAACCGGCAGGTTGAGGCGCACGATGAGACTCCATTCGCAGACGAAACGGCGCCCTGCCTTGATGGCAGCGGCTTACCGGAACCGTTCATCCTTGACCAGCTCCAATGTCCAACAACGGCTTGCGCGACCTCACAGGCGGTCGAATCACCTTGGACATTAACTTGAATGACTGATCAGTCAAAGAAGCCAATTCTACGAAATCCATCACATTTTGCCAATAAATGTGATGAATCATGGCGTTGCGCTATGACGATTTATATCGTTAAGTTCTTGATTCTAAATGGGAATTAAGAGATGACGATGTCAGGTCTAGGATCTGCCCTGCGTCGCTACCGCAAGCTCGCCGGACTGACACAGGCTCAGCTTGGCGAGCAAAGCGGCTTCGACCCCAAGACCATCAGTCGTTTTGAAACCGGCACCTACACCCCCAGCATTGACGCGTTGCAGGTGTTTGCCAGGGTGCTAGGGATCAAGCTCAAGGCCTTCTTCGCCGATCCAGACGACGAAGAGGATCAGCGCGCCTACCTGTTCGGTGTCGTGCACAACGCAGCGCCCAAGGACCTCGCCAAGCTGATTACCGCCGTCAACCAGGCGCTGGCCAAGGCCTGAAAACCATGCGTGCACCAGAGCAGAGCGGTCGAAGCATAATCGCACCACAACTGGTCAGACCGGTAAGGCCAAAATTGCTTGCTTTGTGTGATTTTTCGCGCTTTTATGGGGACGCACTGAACAAACCGGTAAGACCACAATAATTAAGTCCTGCGCTCTTTGACCCTGCGCCATCGAAGCAAGGACACCGATCAGAGACCCCTCCCATGCTTAAATGGTGCTCGCGTTCGATCTTCCTCCAAGTGGTGCTAGGGCTTGCCCTGGGCATTGCCTGCGGCCTCAGTTTTCCCGAAGTCTCCCTGCAGCTAAAACCCCTCGGCGACGGCTTTATAAAGCTGATCAAGATGCTCATCGGCCTGATCGTGTTCTGCGTGGTGGTCAGCGGCATCTCCGGTGCTGGCGACCTGAAGAAGGTCGGTCGGATTGGCCTGAAGTCGGTGATCTACTTCGAAGTGCTGACCACCCTCGCCCTGGTCATTGGCCTGGTGTTCGCCTTCACCTCCGGCATTGGCAGCGGTGCCAACATCCACCTCGATCAGCTGTCTACGGCCGACGCCAATGGCCTGGCCGAGCGCGGCCAGCACATCCATGGCACCGCCACCTTCCTGATGGACTTGATCCCCACCTCGGTGGTGGGCGCCTTCGCTGACAACAACATTCTGCAAGTGCTGCTGTTCTCGGTGCTGTTCGGCAGCGCGTTGAACCTGGTGGGCGAGTCGGCCTCGGGTATCTCGCGGCTGATCAACGAACTCAGCCACGTGATCTTCCGCATCATGGGCATGATCGTGCGCCTGGCGCCGCTGGGCGTGTTCGGCGCCATCGCCTTCACCACCAGCAAATATGGCCTGGAGTCGCTACAGCACCTGGGCGGTTTGGTGGCGCTGTTCTACCTGACCTGCGCAGGCTTCGTGCTGATCGTGCTGGGCACGGTGATGCGCCTTTCCGGCCTGAAGCTGTTGCCACTGATCAAGTACCTGCGTGAAGAACTGACCATCGTCATGGGCACCGCCTCGTCCGACGCCGTGCTGCCGCAGATCATGCGCAAGCTTGAGCACCTGGGTATCGGCAGCTCGACGGTCGGCCTGGTCATCCCTACCGGGTACTCGTTCAACCTCGACGGTTTCTCCATCTACCTGACCTTGGCTATCGTGTTCATCGCCAATGCCACCGGCACGCCGCTGGCCATGACTGACCTGCTGACCATTCTGTTGGTGTCGCTGGTAACGTCCAAGGGCGCGCATGGCATCCCAGGCTCGGCGCTGGTGATTCTCGCCGCGACCCTGACCGCCGTGCCGGCGATCCCGGTGGTTGGCCTGGTGCTGGTGCTGGCGGTGGACTGGTTCATGGGTATCGGCCGGGCGCTGACCAACCTGATCGGCAACTGCGTCGCCACCGTGGCCATCGCGCGCTGGGAGAAAGACATCGACCTTGAGCGGGCCAACAATGTGCTTAGCGGCAAGCCGGGCTTCGCGCCGCTGCCGCGCAAGCAGCCCAACGCCCATCAACAGGAATTCTGATTGACCCAGGCCGGCCACCGCGCCGGCCTGTTCAAGGAGCTTTGATGCAACCTTCGACAGGGAGCAAACCATGATCAGCTCATCGACCGTGGTCACCTCAGTGGTGGAAAAACTGCGCCAGGCGCTGGCTCGTGGCCAGTGGCGCACTGGCGAGATGCTGCCGGGCCAGCGCGAGTTGGCCGAACAACTGGGCATCAGCCGGCCCAGCCTGCGTGAAGCGGTAACCGTGCTGGAAACGCTCGGCCTGGTGCGTTCGCTGCCCGGCAAGGGCGTGCTGGTACTCGATGCCGAAGCCGCCCAGCCCGAGCACCTCAGCGATGGCGTGGGCACAGCCAGCCTGGCCGATGTACTGGAACTGCGCTACACGCTTGAGCCGTTCATCGTCGGCCTGGTCGCGCAGTCGGCCAACAGCCAGGACATCGGCCAATTGCGCCTGACCCTGATGGACATGCGCGAAGCGCTGGATGCCGGTGACAGTGAAGCCGGCGCTGGCGCCTACATCGCCTTTCACCAGGCGCTGTTCGCCCTGACCACCAACCCGATCTTCCAGAGCGTGGTGCAGCAGACCGGCAATGCCCTCAAGCAGAGCGCCGACATGCTGCGCAACTCGCCAGAACACCTGGCCGCGCGGCTAAGCGAGAACGAAGCGGTGGTGCGCGCCATCCGTGACAAGAACAGCGCCCAGGCCAGCGCTCAGATGCGTCGGCACATTCTTCAGGAAGGCCAGCGCATGGGCATCGAACTGAATATCCCGGACGAACATCCCGGGCCCTGAATCTAGGAGAGCGACCATGACCGCCTGCGCCCACGCCGCCTCGCACTTGCCCGCCCTGCTCAGCGCTGGCGAGACTCGCCTGTCGGCCGAGCAGATCTACCCGCGCCTGTTCGACGCCATCCTCGAACAGCGCCTGCCACCCGGCAGCGCCCTACCCGAACAGGCCCTGGGCAACGCCTTTGGGGTAAGCCGCACGGTGATCCGGCGGGTGCTCGGGCGCTTGTCGGACCAGCAAGTGGTGGTCCAGCGCCCCAGCCACACGGCGCACCTGGCAGCACCCGATCCAGAGCAAGCGCGCCAGGTGCTCAGCGCCCGGCGCCTGGCCGAGACCACGTTGATCACCCTGGCCACCCAGCGTGCGCGGCCTACGCAGATCCGCCAACTGCGCCAGTTGGTCGAACGCGAACGCCAGCACCATGAAAGCGGTGAACGCTGCACGGCGATCCGCCTGGGCGGCGAGTTTCACCTCAAGCTCGCGCAGATGGCCGCCAACGCGCCGCTGGCGCGCTTTCTCAACGGCCTGGTGCCGATGACCTCGCTGATCATCGCCCGCTACGAATCGCCTTGCTGCGAACACTGCGCCTGGCAGGAACACGCGGCGATTATCGATGCGGTGGAGAGCGGCGACGGCCAGGCGGCCCTGGCGCTGATGCATGAGCACCTGGACCGCCTGGAAGCCAAGTTGGACCTCGGCCCGCACGCAATGTGCTGAACTGGCGATAAGCGCGGGCAGGCATGCCGTTTGCCGCAAAAGGGGCCGCCTTCCGGCCCCACTGCCTGCCCTTACCTATAATCAGGTAACCACCCAGCCTCTATCCAGGGGGCTATTTGCGTGAACCCGCGTGTTGCATTGGTCGTGCTCTGCCTATTGCTGGCCCTCACCGGTTGCGCCAGCAAGCGCCCGCCTGCCCCGCCGCCGCCTGCCGTGCTGAGCGCAGCGATGTGGCAACAGATCGACCAGGAGCTGATCGAGGCTTCGGTCGGCGCCACAGGTTCAGCCAATGACTATGCCCGGCGCTCGATGCGGGTGTGGAAGGAGCAGGTTCAGCAGCGCACCGAAAGCGACTTCATTCCATGGTTCACCGGCTATTGGACCCAGCAATGGCTGACCATGAAAGTGGCCTGGTACAAGATGAACAGCGGCAATGGCGCTGATCCACCGGAGAAACGCTTGGCGTTATATCTGCAAGAGCAGTATCACGACCGGGTGATTGAACCGGTGGCCGAACAGATCAATCCCGAGGCTATCCGTGATCGCGCCAGCGAATTGTACTTGCAGCTGTTCGGCCAACAGTTGCCAGCGATCATCCAGCGCTATAACGCCCCGCCCGATCAGATCAGCCAACGCCTCAACCGTGTCCCGGCAATCGCCCTAGGCCCACCGGATGCGCGTAACGCCACGCTGTACCAGTTGCTCAGGGCCAAGCCGCTGGATGAGCAACCGGCCTGGCTTGCTTTACGCCAGCACCTCAATCAGCAGGCGGCGAAGCTGGCCAGCAAGACCCAGGTGGGGCTGTCATCGGTGGCCACCCGCGCCAGTGAAAAACTCGGCGCTACCCTGGCCCCGCGCGGTATCGCCAGTGCGGTTGCCGCTGCGGTGGGCAAGGCGGCCGGTGCATTGATTTCGGTGGCGGCGACCGGCATCGGCATGATGACCCACGACCGTGAACATCCACAGATGGTCGAGCAGTTGCGGGTGATTCTGAATGTGGCGCTGAACGAGGAATGGAAAGAGTTGATGGAGAATCGCCAGAGTGGCGCGATGGCTGGGGTGTATTACTTGTCGGGGCAGGTGGAGGACAGCCTGTTGAGCAAGGATGCACAATCACTGGCGCCTGCACCGGCCTCATCGCGGGGCGAGCCCGCTTCTACAGGGTTGTCGCTGATCCGCGATGAGGCCGGGGCAGCTAACCTCAAGCCGTGGCCATAGCCGAAGTCGGCAAGCCAAAGATCCGATCGAACGCCCAGTTGTAGGCAAAGGTGTAGCACGGCACCAGCACGATGAACGCCAGGTCCACCAACAATGCTTCCATCAGGGTCATGTCCAGCCACCAGGCAATCAGCGGAATCAAATACACCACCAGCGTCAGCTGAAAGCCTATGGCATGGCCAATCCGCCGCGCCACGCTGCGCCCGCGCTTGACCTGGCGGCTCTCCCACCACTCAAACAGGCTGTTGTAGATCAGGTTCCAGAGCATGGCGATGGTGGTGATCATCACCGCCAAGGGCCCGGTGTGCGACGCCTGGGTATCCGACAGGTAGGCAAGCCCAAGGGTCGACATGCACAGGCCGATCAGTTCATAGAAGGTCACGTAGACCAGTTTGCGTTTAAGTCCTTGCACCGGGTTACCTCGGGTGATGCGGTTACGAAAGCGGTGCAGGATGCTTCAATCAACTTGACAGAGAAAGTCAGCAGCTTTCAAATTAATTGAAAGGAGCTGACCCTATGAATTTTTCCAGCGATACCATCCAGGTGTTTCTCGCGGTACTCGACCACGGCTCGTTCTCGGCAGCGGCGCGGGCGCTCAAGCGGGTGCCTTCGGCGGTGAGCATGGCCATCGGCAACCTCGAAGCGGAGCTTGGCTATGCGCTGTTCGAGCGCGGTTCGCGCGAGGCCCGGCCCACTGCCCAGGCCAAGGCTCTGGAGCCGCATGCCCGGCTGATCGCCGAGCAGCTGGGGTTGCTGCAAGTGCATGCCTTGGAGTTGTCCCAGGGATTGGAAAGCAGCCTGGCCATTGCCGTGGTGCCAGACATCGATCACCGCCCCCTGTTACGCGCCATTGCCAGCCTGGCCGAGCGCTACCCGTTGCTCGACATCGAGCTGCTCAGCGCCCCGCAAGAGGAGGCCTTGCAACTGCTCGACAGCGGTCGGGTCAGCCTGTGCCTGGCCTTTGCCGGGCTGCAGGTCGATCCACGCCGCAGTTTTCAGCACATCGCCAGCGAGTCGTTGGTCGCAACACTTTCACCTCACCATCCGACGCTACTTAGCGGACGTATCCGCTACCTGGAAGACCTGGTCAACGTGCGGCAGATCCTGGTCTGTAGCAGTGAGCTCCCTCTGGCCGACCCGCGCTCGCTGATCGGCGCCAGTCATTGGCGCAGCAACAGCCTGGACCTGGCCTTGCAGATGGTCGAAGCCGGGCTTGGCTGGGGCGATTTTCCCTTGTCACGGGTAGCGCCATTGATAGCTGCCGGGCGGTTGGTGCGGCTGGATTTTCATAACACGCACAATGCCCTGGAGTTGCCTGTGCATGCGTTCTGGGGCAAGCAGCAGCCGTTGCGCCAAGGCGCGCGGACATTGGTTGAGTTGTTGGCATAGCCGTCCGTCGACATCGCATGAAGAACAGCCGGTAACTGTTTCAACATTTTTCACCCTGAGCCGATAAAACCTTTGAAAGGTCCCGCCATCGCGCCACGAGCGCACGGCGCCCTCCCCCAAGAAATGGCTCAAGGTCTCGAAACATGAACCTGAAGTTCCGCCACAAGATTCTCCTCAGCGCCTGCGGTGTCGTCGTCCTGGCATTCGCACTGTTCACCCTCTACAACGACTACCTGCAACGCAGCACGATTCGCCAGAATATCGAATCGTCGGTCCAGCAGTCCGGCGCGCTCACAGCGAGCAGCGTGCAGAACTGGATGAGCGGACGCATCCTGGTCCTGGAAAACCTCGCCCAGGACATCGGCCAGCAAGGCGCTGGCGACAACTTGGCGGGGCTGGTCGATCAGCCTTCCTACACGCGCAACTTCCTGTTTACCTACCTTGGCCAGGCCAACGGTGTGTTCACTCAGCGCCCCGACACGCAGATGCCGGCAGGTTACGACCCACGCCAGCGCCCCTGGTACGGCGCCGCTGCCAGCGCCGGACAAACAGTGCTGACCGCCCCCTACCAAGGCGCAGTGGGCGGCCTGATGGTGACCATCGCCACCCCGGTCAAAGCCAAGGCCGACGGCCAGCTGATCGGCGTGGTCGGCGGTGACCTGACCCTCGATACCCTGGTGGAGATCATCAACTCGGTGGACTTCGGCGGCATCGGCCACGCGTTCCTCGCCGATCGCGATGGCCAAGTGATCGTCAGCCCCGACAAAAGCCAGCTGATGAAGAACCTCAAGGACATCTACCCCGCCAGCAACCTGCGGGTCGAGTCGGGCATGCAGGATGTGACCCTCAACGGTGAAGAGCGACTGATCTCGTTCGCACCAGTGACCGGCCTGCCTTCGGCGCAGTGGTACATCGGCCTGTCGATCGACAAAGACAAGGCCTTCGCAGCGCTGAGCCAATTCCGCACCTCGGCGATCATCGCCATGCTCATCGCCGTGGCGGCCATCGCAGGCCTGTTGGGGTTGTTGATTCCAGTGCTGATGCGCCCGCTGACCACCATGGGCCGGGCCATGCGTGATATCGCTGAAGGTGAAGGCGACCTAACCCGCCGCCTGGATGTGCAGAACAAAGACGAGTTCGGCGAGCTGGCCAGCTCCTTCAACCGCTTCGTCGAGCGTATCCACGCCTCGATCAGCGAAGTGTCTTCGGCCACCCGCCTGGTACATGACCTGTCGGAAAAAGTGGTGAGCGCCTCCAACGCCTCGATCACTGGCTCCGAAGAGCAAAGCATGCGCACCAACAGCGTGGCGGCGGCAATCAACCAGCTCGGCGCCGCCACCCAGGAAATCGCCCGCAACGCCGCCGATGCCTCGCAGCACGCCAGCGGCGCCAGCGAGCAGGCGCATGACGGCCGCCAGGTGGTCGACGATGCCATCAACGCCATGACCGCGCTGTCGCTGAAGATCAGCGAGTCGTGCGAGCAGATCGAAACCCTCAATGCCAGCACCGACGACATCGGCAAGATCCTCGACGTGATCAAGGGCATCTCGCAGCAGACCAACCTGCTGGCCCTCAACGCTGCCATCGAGGCCGCGCGGGCCGGTGAAGCCGGGCGTGGCTTTGCCGTGGTGGCCGACGAAGTGCGTAACCTGGCGCACCGCACCCAGGAGTCGGCCGAAGAGATCCACCGCATGATCACCAGCCTGCAAGTGGGCTCGCGTGAAGCGGTGCACACCATGAACGCCAGCCAGGTGTCCAGCGAACAGACCGTGCAAGTCGCCAACCAAGCCGGTGAGCGCCTGGCCAGCGTCACCCAGCGCATCGGTGAGATCGACGGCATGAACCAATCGGTGGCGACCGCGACCGAGGAGCAGACGGCGGTGGTCGAAAGCCTCAACCTGGACATCACCCAGATCAACGCGCTGAACCAGCAAGGGGTGCAGAACCTCAACGAGACCCTGGTGCACTGCGATGCCCTCAGCCAGCAGGCCGGGCGTTTGAAGCAGTTGGTGGGTAGCTTCCGAATCTAACTGCGCAGCCAAGGACAAGCCCGTTCCTACCGGTCACTACTGATCGTGTAGGAGCGAGCTTGCCCCGCGATGCTTCTAGGCCGCCAGCGCCTTGCTCACCCGCCCACGCCGCACCCACGCCAACCACCCACATCAGCAAACCCAGCGCCGCCCCGCCACTCGGCCCACCCAGAATGCCGTCTTTTCGCCCTTGGCTTGTGATGGTGGAGACGACCGATCGCTGACTGCCTGGGCCAACAGTTATAACCTAATAACGAACAAGTCTATTTGGCTATAAAAAAATCTATATGCTGGCACCCATCCGATCACGGGCAAGTTGGGCAGTCGAGTAGCGTATGGATGTAGGTTCTTTCGGTTTCACCATTGCGGGACTGGTTGTGGGTTTCATCGTTGGCATGACCGGCGTCGGCGGAGGTTCGCTGATGACCCCGATCCTGCTCTGGTTTGGCGTCAACCCCGCTACCGCCGTGGGTACCGACCTGCTCTACGCCGCCATCACCAAGGCCAGTGGCGTCTGGGTGCATGGGCGCAACAAGAATATCGACTGGAAGATCACCGGCTGGCTGAGCCTGGGCAGCGTGCCTGCGGCGGCCCTGACCCTGTGGTTCCTCAGCACCCTGCATGCCGACACCTCGGCGCTCAACGCGGTGATCAAGCAAGGCCTGGCGGTGGTGTTGATCCTCACGGCGCTGGCGATTCTGTTCAAGTCGCGCCTGCAAGCCTTCGCCAACCGCCACGCCGGTGATCACTACCACCTCAGCGACCGCAACCTGAACATCCTCACCGTGCTCACCGGCGTGGTGCTGGGCGTGATGGTCACCCTCACCTCGATTGGTGCCGGTGCCCTGGGCACCGTGGCGTTGTTCCTGCTGTATCCGTTCCTGGTCACCCGCCGCCTGGTCGGCACCGAGATCGCTCACGCCGTGCCGCTGACCCTGGTCGCGGGCCTTGGCCACGCCGGCATGGGCAACATGGACTGGTCGCTGCTAGGCTACCTGCTGCTCGGTTCGCTGCCTGGCATCTACCTGGGCAGCCACCTCACCGGACGTATCTCCGACAGCGTATTGCGCCCGTGCCTGGCGGCCATGTTGCTGATGATCGGCTACAAGCTGGCGTTCTGAGCCAACTGCCGATCAGTTCAGACGCAGCCGCCACTGCCCGGTGAAGCTCAACGCCAGGCGTGACAGCGGCAACACATCGATGCGCTGGAACGACGCCAACGGGCAACCGAGCAGCTGCACCAGCACCGCACGAATGACCATTGGATGGGTCACCGCCAGCCACTGTCCCGGCCCATCGAAGCCGGCCAACCAGGCGCCGACCCGCTCCACCAGCTGCGCGATCGACTCGCCGCCGTGCGGGGCGCTATACGGATCTTGCAGCCACTGAGCGAGGGCCTCGGGCTGCTCAAGCTGCAACTGCTTTAGCGCCAGGCCCTGCCAACTGCCCAGATCGCAGTCAGCCAGCGCAGGTTCAATAGGGGCCTGGGCGGCGAGCCACGCAGCCGTTTCACTCGCTCTGCGTTCAGGCGCGCACAGCACCTGCACCTCTGGAGCAGCCATCTCCAGCGGTTCGGCTAACGCCAGCACGGCATCCTCAGGGTGGGCCAAGCGCCCGCTCTTCTGGGCCTCGGTCAGGCCATGGCATATCAGGGTCAGGCGGACGGCTTTCACCGGTATCCTCTTCGAAAGAAAACGCGCAGATGCGTTAGCATGCCTGTTTTTCGCCAACCCTGTCGCGTAGCAGGAACGCCGCGCCAGGTTTGCCAGTCCAAAACTGGCACCTTACTGCAAGAGCCCAAGATGCCCGCCACTGTCAGCCACCACACCAGCCCTCTGCTGCTCGCCCTGCGCCAGGGTACGCACACCTGCCACAAGCGCCTGGAAGCCCGCCTGCCGTTTTTTTCCGCTGATTTCGACCGGGCAGCCTATCGGCGCCTGATGCAGGCTTATTTCGGCTTTCATGCGCCGCTGGAAGCACTGCTCGGCGCTTATCAAGAGTGCGAGCGGGTCAAGACCCCCACACTGGTCGCCGACCTGCTGGCACTGGCGATGACCCGCGCCGAGATCGACACCCTGCCGCTCTGCCGAGCGCTACCGCAAATCAGCGATCAAGCCAGTGCCTTGGGGGTGATGTATGTGGTTGAAGGCTCGACCCTCGGCGGCCAGGTACTCAAGCGGGCGATGAGCGAACGCCTGGCCCTTGGCGCAGACAGCGGCGCAGGCTTTCTCGATGTCTACGGCCCACTGACGGGCGCGCGCTGGCGCAGCTTGCTCGAACGGCTCGAGCAGGCGCCAAGTGGCGCCGAGGATCAAACGCGCACAGTGCAGGCGGCAATCGCCACCTTCGAGTGCTTCGAACAGTGGCTGGCGCAGCAAGGGGTGCTGCGCTAGCGCCTGCGAAGCCAAGTGCCACCATTAATCAGCGGCGCCTGCTCTCGTCCCTCATGTAACCAATGACAACAGGGAAGACGAAGCATGACCGATATGACGCGTCGCTCGTTGGTGGGCCTGGGTATGGCTCTACCGCTGCTCGGCCAAGTGGGTTGGGCCGCACCACGTTCGCCAGGCACCCCTGCCGCCACCGGCCCGGTGCGCATCAACTTCAACGAAAGCCCGTGGGGCCCGAGCAGCGCCGCGCGCCAGGCGATGCGCGAGGGCATCGAGCAATGCGGCCGCTATCCCTACGACGCGCAGTATCGCCTGATCGACGAATTCGCCGCCCAGAACGCTCTGCAGGCGGATCAAGTGCAAGTGTTCTGTGGCTCGAAACTGGCGTTGCAACATGCGGTGATGGCCTTCACCGGCGCCAACAGCCTGGTGCTGCCCGAGCCCTCCTACGAAGCCCCGATCGAAGCGGCCTTGAGCCGCGGCACCAAGGTGCATCGGGTTGCCCTGGATCGGCAACATGCGCATGACATCCAAGCCATGCTGGCCGCCGACCAGGCACCCGGGCTGATCTACCTATGCAACCCCAACAACCCCACCGGCACCCTCACCCCGCGGCGCCACATCGAGCGCTTGCTGGCAAACAAGGCCAAGGACAGCGTGGTACTGGTCGATGAGGCCTATATTCACTTCAGCGATGCCCAAAGCTGCATCGACCTGGTCAAGGAGCACCCTGAGCTATTGGTCCTGCAGACGTTCTCCAAACTCTACGGCATGGCCGGCGCACGCCTGGGGCTGGCCATCGGCCAGGCGTCTTTGTTGCAGCGCCTGGAAGTCTATGATGGCGGGAACGTCGCTGCGGCACCTACCCTGCTCGGTGCGCTGGCCAGTTTGCACGACCGCCAACTGGTGCCTGAGCGCAAGGCCGAAAATGCCCGCCTGCGCGATGCCACCATCGCCTGGCTCAACCAGCGCGGCTGGCGCTGCACCGCTTCGCAGACCAACTGCTTCATGATCGACCTGCGAGGGCCGGGCCAGCCGGTGGTCGAGCGTCTGGCCAAGGAGGGGGTATTGATTGGCAGGGTCTGGCCGAGTTGGCCGAACTGGGTGCGGGTCAGTGTCGGGAATGAACGGGAGATGCTCAGGTTCCGCGAGGCGTTTGCCAAGGTGACCGTCAGTTAAGACTCTGGCACTGGCGCTGCCTGCTGCGGCCCGCTCCCACAAGAATTACCGTTGAGATCTTGTGGGAGTGGCTTTACCCGCGCAGAGGCCGCCTCTGAGCTGAAAAAGCTTGGCTCATATCAACATCTGCAAACCACCCCAAACCGGCACCGCCGCCACCAGCCCGACTGCCAGCTTGGGCCAATAGGGCAACAGCATCACCAGCACCATCGCCGCCAGCGAAATCACCCCACACCACGCCACCGGCCCCATCGCCCAGCCCCAGGCCTGGGCACACAACAGCAAGCTGATCGCCAAGCCCAACCAGCCCGCTGCGCGCAGGGCCAGGCGCAGGCTGCGCGGGCCAGGTCGGTTCCACACCTGTTTGAAATGCCGCTCCAGCCCCTGGCACAGCCCGAGCATGCCGGCATAAGCGAACAGCAAACTGCCAATAATCATCGTCATGCCTGAGCCTCCACCTGGCGCCTGGCCCTGATCGGCGCAGGCTTGGGATGAGCGACTCGCCAGGCTGCCAGGGCCAGGCCTAGGCCGAGCACCAGCCCGGTCACTTCGACGCCGATGCGCAGGTTATCCGCGGCGCCCGCCAGCATGCCCAGCACGCCCAGTCCGGCGCACAGCAGTGCGCTCACCCCCAGTTGCTCGATCCATGCGCGCTTGGCCGGACGCACGCTGGCATGCAACAACCCCAGCAACCATAGGCCGAAGAAGCTGCGCACTTCCCACGCTTCACGGTGCGCCAGCTCCGCCGGCAACAGGCGGCTGGCCCACAACAGGCCCACGCACGCCAGCAACAGCCCGGCGATGAAACCGACGTTGCACACTTCAGCCACGCGATACCAGCGGCGCGCCGAGGCATCGGCATTGGCATTGGCGTACTTGCGCCCGCGTTTGACGCAGAACAGCACCAATCCGCTGGCAATCATCGCGCAGCTAACCAGCCCGCAGATGAAGTACAACCAGCGCATCGGGTAGCCGCCGAACTGGGCGAAATGCAGGCCGGCCATCACCCGCTGGGTCAGCGGTGCCGGGCGTAGCTCAGGGACATCACTGAGCAGCTTGCCGCTGACACCATCGAATACCATTGCGTTGCCCTTGGTCAGGGCGATGCGATTACCCAGCACCGGACGGATCTCGATGCGCGCACCTGCAGTATTGGGATTGCGAATGTTCAGCCCACCAATCGGCCCCAGGCGCGCTTCGGCCTGGGTCAGCAACGGCGCGACATCGACCAGCTCACCCGGTTGCTTGGCCAGCCGGCGTGGTTGTTCCATGCGCGCATTGCCCTGGGCTTGGAAGTACGCCCGAGTATCACCCTCGAACAACGCGTCCACGCCAGCCGGGATGTAAATCAGCATAAAAATCACCAGGCCGGTGTAGGTGATCATCAAATGAAACGGCAGCAACAACACGGCGCTGGCATTGTGAAAATCCAGCCACGAGCGCTGGCCCTTGTCCGGGCGGAAGGTGAAAAACTCCTTGAAGATCTTCTTGTGGATGACGATGCCAGTGAGCAACCCGGCGAGCATCACCAGGGCCAACGCACCGACGACGAAGATGCCCCAGTTGCGCGGCAGATCCAGGGTGAAGTGAAAGCGGAAGAAGAAGTTGCCGCCGACGCTGTCGCGCACGGCAATCGGCTCGCCAGTCTGCGGATCGAGCTGCACGCCCACGCCATGGCGACGATCGCCAGTAGATACCCTCAGCCCTGGAGCACGCTCGGTAGGCAGGCTGATGCTCCAGTTGCCGGCGTTCGGTTCGTGGGTCTGCAGGTAGGCGATGGCGCGCGTGGCGGCATCGACCTGGGACACCTCGGCAGCCGGGATTTCCGGCTGCATCCAGTGGTTGAGCTCCTTGTCGAACACCGCCAGGGTGCCGGTGACGAAGATGGCGAACAACAGCCAGCCGAAGATCAGCCCGGCCCAGGTGTGCAGCCAGGACATCGATTGGGTGAAGGTGTTTTTCATGCCAGCCACCCTAATGCCTGTGGCCAGAAGCCGATCAACATCAGCGGCGCGGCCAGCGCCAACGGCGCCCAGGCACGCAGCGCGTCACGGCTGGCGAAGGCCCAGAGGATTGCCAGGGTGTAGAAAATGAAGGCCGGGAGTGTGGCGACCAATACCGCGTCGGCAGGCGACAGCGGCAGGATCCGCGCCAGGCAGGCAGTAGCGGCGTAGCTGAAGGCATAGCCGCCAAGCAGGGCTGCGGCGCTGCGCGAGAGGATGCGCAACCAGGCGGGCGATTCACTCATCAGAGGTTCCTCTTAAGCATGAGAGGGGCTGCCGTACAGCCCAATCGCGAGACAAGCCCGCTCCCACGCCAGCCCGGTAGTTGCGGCTGGCGTGGGAGCGGGCTTGCCCCCGCGATTGGGCCGCAAGGCGGCCCCCGTTAGCGATGATCAGAACGAGATGTTCAGCGAGGCAAACAGCGCACGCCCCGGCTGGTTGTAGGTATTGGCCCCTGCACTGCTGGCATTGCCGCCGCGCAGGATCTGCTTGTCGAAGACGTTGTTCACCCCAACCCGCACGTCATAGTTCTGGTTGAACTTGTAACCGGTACTGATATCCACCAGGCCGTAGGCTTCGACGTCCTGTTGGGCGTCCTGGTCGTAGCTCTGCTGGGTGCGGTAGTTGTAGGTCGGCGACTTCTGCTTGCCGAAGTAGGTGCCGGCGACCTGGAACGACAGCTTGTCGGTTGCACGCCAGTCCAGGGTGCTGTTGACGGTGTACTCAGGAATCACCGACAGCGGCTCACCGGTTTCGCGGTTGTCGTTGTCGAGCATCCAGGTCAGGTTGGTGTTCCAGTCCAGGCTCGGGGTCAACTCCATGAAGAAATTGCCTTCGATACCTTCGACCCGCGCTTCACCGGCGTTTTCGAACTGGGTCACGCGGCGGCCGTTGTTGATGGCGTAGAGCACATCGGTGCCGCCGATGATCTTGTTCTTGTAATCGTTGCGGAAGTAGGTCGCGCTGGTACGCCAGGTGCCACGATCGTAGAGCAGGCCGATTTCCTTGTTGACGCTGATCTCCGGCTCGAGGTCGGCGTTACCCTGCAGGTAGCAACCTCCGGAGTTGGTCTGCTGCACGCTGCATCCTTGACCACGGCTGTAGAGCAGGTAGTTGGGGTTGTACTGGTACAGGTTCGGCGTCTTGTAGGCCCGGGCGATGCCGCCTTTGACGGTCAGGTGATCGGTCAACTTGTGCGACAGGTTCAGGCTTGGGCTCAGATTGTCACCGAACTCCTCGTGGTGATCCAGACGCAGGCCCGGGGTGACGGTGGTGTCGCCGACGATGATGTTGTCCTCGACGAACAACGCATAGCTCTTGGCCGACATCTTCGAGTCGCTACGGTCAAAGCCATTGATGACGTTGTTGCCGTTACCGCTCGGATCGAAGCTCTGCGGCCGGAACGAACCCTGGTCATTGAGGGTTTCGTAGAGGTATTCGCCGCCCAGGGTCAGCACGTGCTCGGTGCTACCCATGGCAAACGGCAGGTTCACTTCGCTGCTCAGGCGGGTGTTGCGCAGTCGCGACATGGCCGCGCCGCTGTCATTGATCGCACCTTCCGGGCCGCCGGCCAGGCCTTCGTTCAGGCGCCAGTTACGGACGTACTCGTAGGCCAGCACGGTCTTGCTGGTCCCCCAACTGAAGTCGCCCAGGTGGGTCAGGTCGTAGGTATTGCGCTGCATGACGTTGGTCTCATGACCATACAAGTCGGCGATCAGTTCAGGGTTGCCACCACCGTTGCTGTTCATGGTATCGCCAGCGTAGATGTTGCCCTGGCGGCTGTAGCCGGCGCTCATTTCCACGCGGTGCTCATCGTTGAGCTTCCAGCTCAGCAGGCCATTGATGTCCTTGTTGCGCACGCCTTCGCGGCCGGCAACCGTCGAACTGCCAGCATGATCGGCGTTGATGTCCAGGTCATCGGCGTCGGTCTTGGCCAAGCCGCCGTAGACCCGGAAGCCGAGGTTATCGGTCAGCCCGCCACTGAGGTTGAAGTTGGTCCGGCGGCTAACGCCCTCGGCGCTGTCTTCAGGCATCTGGGTGTAGAAGTTGACGCTGCCCTTGAGCTCGTCGGTGGGACGCTTGGTGATAATGTTGACCACCCCGCCCATCGCCCCCGAACCATAACGCGCCGCTGCCGGGCCCCGCAGGATCTCGATGCGCTCGACCGCCTCGGCCGGTACCCAGTTGGTTTCACCGCGGGTGTCACGATCGCCGTTCCAGCCGTAGCGCACTGCGTTGCGGGCATTGGAGGGCTTGCCGTCGATCAGGATCAGGGTGTTTTCCGGGCCCATGCCGCGCAGGTCGATCTGGCGGTTGTTACCGCGCGCACCGCTGGCGCTGTTGCCAGTCAGGTTGACCCCAGGCTCGCGGCGGATGATGTCGGACAGGTCATTGGCGGGCGGGCGACGCTTGATGTCTTCTTCAGTGATGATCGACGAACCCAGGGCCTGGCGGGCCTCACGCTCGGCGGTTACCAGAGTGTCCTGGATCACCAACGCGTTGCTGTCGACCGGCACTTCCAGCACCTCGGCAGACTGCTGCTCCTGGGCGTTGGCCGCAGTCGCAAGCATGGCCGGCGAGGCCAGCGCGACGAAGGCTAGGGCCAGGCCGTTGGGTGAGGTTCTGGATTGCATCGACACATCTCCTGATTCATGGACGAAGGCCACGCCCAGCACCAGGAAACCGGAAGGCTCACGCCCACCGGCCTCACAAGCAAGCTTGGGGGCCAATGGGACGGTGAATATAATGATTCTCAAATAGGTTTAAATCTTATTTACGAAATTTACAGATTGCGCGGGGAACTTTGCTTACCTGCCTCGCGCAGCATTGCCGACACAAGACCCTTGCTGATAGCAGCAAGGCCTGACTAATATATGCAAATCCGTATATTCGAATTTACATATATACATATGATTCCCCTCACGCCTCCCGAGCTCTTCAAGTCCCTCGCCGACGAGACGCGCACTCGCGCCACCCTGCTGATTGTCGAGCAAGGCGAGCTGTGCGTCTGCGAGCTGACGTGCGCGCTGAACGACAGCCAGCCCAAGATCAGCCGCCACCTGGCGCAGCTGCGCGGTGCCGGTATCTTGCTCGACCGTCGCCAAGGCCAGTGGGTGTACTACCGCCTTAACCCTGCGCTGCCGGCCTGGGTCCATACCGTGCTGAGCACCACCTTGCACGCCAACAGCGCCTGGCTCGAAGCCGACAGCGCCCGCCTGCAGACCATGGCTGGCCGCCCCGCGCGCGCCACCTGCTGCTAATGCCACGCCGAGCCTAATGCCATGCTGATAGCCGCCGCCGTCTTCGTGTTCACCCTGATCCTGGTCATCTGGCAGCCCAAAGGCCTGGGCGTTGGCTGGAGCGCCAGCATCGGCGCCCTGCTCGCCTTGCTTGTGGGGGCAGTGTCGCTGCACGACATCCCCGCCGTGTGGGCGATCATCTGGAACGCCACCGCTACCTTTATTGCCATCATCATCGTTAGCCTGCTGCTGGATGAGGCTGGCTTCTTCGAATGGGCGGCGCTGCATGTGGCCCGCTGGGCTCGCGGAGATGGCCGGCGCTTGTTCGCCTTCATCGTGCTGCTCGGCGCGGCGGTCTCGGCACTGTTCGCCAACGATGGCGCGGCGTTGATCCTCACGCCAATCGTGATGTCGATGCTGATCGCCCTGCGCTTCTCGCCTGCTGCGACCCTGGCCTTCGTCATGGCCGCAGGCTTTATCGCCGACACTGCCAGCTTGCCGCTGGTGGTGTCGAACCTGGTCAACATCGTCTCGGCGGATTACTTCAACATCGGTTTCAACCAATACGCGGCAGTGATGCTGCCGGTGAACCTGGCGGCGGTGGCGGCAACCTTGCTGGTGCTGCTCTGGTACTTTCGCCGCGACATTCCGGCGCACTACGCACTGGACGAATTGAAAGACCCTGCCCTGGCCATCCGCGACCGAGCGACCTTCCGGGTGGGCTGGGTGGTACTGGTCGGCCTGCTCGCGGGTCTGTTCATCCTTGAGCCGCTGGGCATCCCGGTCAGCGTCGTGGCCGGGGTCTGCGCGGCAGTGCTGTTCGCCGTCGCCGCCCGCGGCCATGTGATCTCCACTCGCCGGGTACTGCGCGAAGCACCCTGGCAGATCGTGGTGTTCTCACTGGGCATGTACCTGGTGGTCTATGGCCTGAGGAATGCCGGGCTGACCGACGCCCTGGCCCGCGTCCTCGATGCTCTGGCCGGACATGGCCTGTGGGCCGCGACCCTGGGCACCGGGCTGATTTCGGCGGTGCTCTCGTCGGTGATGAACAACCTGCCCAGCGTGCTGATCGGCGCCCTGTCGATTCATGCCAGCGACGCCCACGGGGTGGTGCGCGAGGCGATGATCTACGCCAACGTCATCGGCTGCGACCTGGGACCGAAGATCACCCCCATCGGCAGCCTGGCCACCCTGCTCTGGCTACACGTCCTAGCCCGTAAAGGCGTGCGGATCACCTGGGGCTACTACTTCAAGGTCGGCCTGTTGCTGACCCTGCCCGTCCTGCTTATCACCCTTTCGGCCCTGGCCTTGCGCCTGAGCGTCTGATCACTGGAGTCCCGCATGCGTATCTTGTTCATGTGCACGGCCAACAGCTGCCGCAGCATTCTTTCCGAAGCCCTGTTCAATCACCTGGCGCCACAGGGTTTTAGCGCCGTGAGCGCCGGCAGTTTTCCCAAGGGCGAGGTGCTGCCACGTAGCCTGCTCACCCTACAGCAGGCCGGTATCGCCACTGCCGGCCTGGCCAGCAAAGGCAACGAAGCGTTTGCCGACAACCCACCGGATATCGTCATCACCGTCTGCGACAAGGCCGCCGGTGAAGCCTGCCCAGTGTACTTCGGCCCCGCCCTCAAAGCGCATTGGGGGCTGCAAGATCCTTCCGAGGTGCAAGGCGACGAGGCGACCATCGACGCCGCCTTCCGCGCCACCCTAGCACGCATCGAGACGCGCTGCCGCGCCTTCTTCGCCCTGCCTTTCGCCCAGCTCGACCCTGCTGCGCTCAAGGCTGAACTGCAACGCATTGGCACACTTTGATCTGGAGGCCCGATGAACCCTGATTTGCCCAATCTCGACCTGAGCCTGTTCGATACCCCGCCGCAGGTGAGCCAATCGAGCAGCCACAAGCCGCGCATCCTGCTGCTGTACGGCTCGACCCGCGAACGCTCGTTCAGCCGCCTGCTGACCGAGGAAGCTGCGCGTCTGCTGGAGCACTTCGGTGCCGAAACGCGCATCTTCGACCCTAGCGGCCTGCCGTTACCCGACGACGCTCCGCTCGACCACCCCAAGGTGCAAGCGCTGCGCGATCTGGTGCTGTGGTCCGAGGGGCAGGTCTGGTGCTCGCCCGAGCGTCATGGCGCGCTGTCGGCGGTGTTCAAGGCGCAGATCGACTGGATCCCGCTCAGCCTTGGCGCCGTTCGCCCGACCCAGGGCAAGACCCTGGCGGTGATGCAGGTGTGCGGCGGCTCGCAGTCGTTCAACGTAGTCAACCAATTGCGCGTGCTCGGCCGCTGGATGCGCATGTTCACCATCCCCAACCAGTCCTCGGTGCCCAAGGCTTACCTGGAATTCGACGAGCACGACCGGATGAAGCCCTCGCCGTACTACGACCGGGTGGTGGATGTGATGGAGGAGCTGGTCAAGTTCACCCGCTTGCTGCGCGATCATGCGCCGGAGTTGGTGGACCGCTACTCGGAGCGCAAGGAAAGTGCCGAGCAGTTGTCGGCGCGGGTGAATCAGCGGGCGATTTGAAGTCGGTAAGTTCGTGCCTGCCTGTTCGTGGGCAAGCCCGCTCCCACAGGCTTCGTGTTGCTAAAGATCGCCGCTGCACCTGTAATGGGCGAGAGGCCGGCACCGACCCAGCAAAGCCCTATGCGCTAACTCAGACGTCCATCATCTCACCTGCCAAAGCCCAGAAACCTGCGTGGTGAAGCTGTTGCTCATCAACTCCCGGCGCATCCCCCAGTCGGGCAGCGCCGGCACTGCAGCGGGCCGCAAGGTCCCACTGCCCCAGCGCCCATTCACCCCATCGAGCACGCTCATCAGCCGCCCGCTCTTGAGCGGTTGCGAGGCGGCGAACAAGTCATCGGTGTACTCCCCGCGCTGGCACAGCTCCAGCAGCAACACCTCGGCCTTGCTGTACTTGAAGCCCTCGCGAAACACCCTATCCAGCGCCTCGATGGCCAGGCGGGTGAGCAGGCGCACGTCATCGGTGGGATAAGGCAACTGCACCACCACGCCATTGGCATACTTGGCTTCGTCGGGGTTGAACATGCCCGTACGAATGCTCACCCGCAGCTTGCGCGCCAGGGACTGTTGCGCACGCAGTTTTTCGCTGGCACGCATGACATAACTGGCCACCGCCTGCCTGATTGGCGCACGTTCAGTCAGGCGTTTGCCGAACATGCGGCTGCAGCAGATTTCCTGGCGTGGCGGCTCCACCTCCTCCAGCGCCAGGCATGGCGTACCGGCAAGCTCGCGGACGGTCTTTTCAATGACCACGCTAAATTGCTGGCCCAGGCTGCGCGGGTCGGCCTGGGCCAGATCCCAGGCGCTGCGGATATCCAGGCCGCGCAGATGGGCGGCCATGCGCGGGCCGATGCCCCAGACATCTGCGGCGTCACACCTTTTCAGTACCCAGTCACGGTGGCCCGGGTCACGCAAATCCACCACCCCGCCGCTTTGCTCCTGCCAGCGCTTGGCCGCATGGTTAGCCAACTTGGCCAAGGTCTTGGTACCGGCGATACCCACGCCAACCGGAATACCGGTGTACTGCAGCACCCGCTCGCGGATGTCGCGGCCCAGGCGCTTGAGGTCACCAGGCACGCCGCTGAGGTCGGCGAACGCTTCATCGATGGAGTACACCTCCAGCGCCGGGACCATGCCTTCGATCACGGTCATCACCCGCTGGCTCATGTCGCCGTACAGTGCGTAATTGGAGGAGAACGCCACCACCCCATGGCGGCGCAGCACGTCCTTGACCTGAAAATACGGCTGGCCCATCTTCACCCACTGCTTGGCCTCGGCGCTGCGGGCGATGACACAACCGTCGTTGTTGCTCAGCACCACAATCGGGGTGCGCCGCAGGTCTGGGCGGAACACCCGCTCGCAACTGGCGTAGAAGCTGTTGCAGTCGATCAGGGCGAACACCGCTTCAGGCCTTTGGGTCATGGCTACGCACACTGAAGGTCACCACGCCCCAGATCGTCAACTCGTCGCCCTCAAGGATGTAACGCGGCGCGAAACGGGGATTCTCCGAATGCAGCGACACCTGCCGAGCAACCTTGTGCAAGCGCTTGCACAGCGGCTCGCCATTGACGGCAGCGATGACTATGTGGCCGTGGTGGGCCTCGACCGAGCGATCGACCAGCACCAGGTCGCCGTCGAAGATCCCAGCGCCTTGCATGCTGTCGCCGTCTATCCTGACCAGATACATGTGCGGTGCGCGCAGGTTGAACAGCTCATCCAATGAGATCGGTTGCTCCATGTGGTCCGCAGCGGGCGAGGGAAACCCCGCCGGCACGCGAAACAGATAGCGCGGCAGCGCACTGCCGCCTGAAGCGATCGGGCCAAGAATGGAAGTCATGAGCCAGCCTTGCAAATAAACTGTATGAATATACAGTTAATCGATCGCCGGGCCTTCGGTCAATTTCGGCGTAGGAAATTTCGACAAGTGGGAGACCTGCAATGTGCGGACGCTTCGTCCAGTACCAAGGCTTGGCCGACTATCTGCGCGAGCTGGACGCCGAGCAAGACGTGGTCAGTGGCTATGACAATAGCCCCGTGGGCCGTTACAACGTCGCCCCCGGTAGCCGCGTACTGATCCTGCACACGGCCGAAGATGGCCTGCGCATCGACCCCTGCCACTGGGGCTGGGCGCCGTTCTGGGCCACTGGCAAACGGCCGGCGCCGATCAATGCGCGGGTCGAAACAGTCACCACCGGCACGTTTTTCCAGGCCCTGTGGCCGCAGGGTCGGGCGCTGGTAATGGCCGATGGCTGGTACGAGTGGGTAACCGACCCGCACGACCCCAAGCGCAAGCAACCCTATTTCATTCGCCTGAAAAGCCAGGCACCGATGTTCATGGCGGCGCTGGCCCAGGTGCGGGCGGGGCTGGAGTCGAGTGAAGGCGATGGCTTTGTGATCATCACTGCCGCCAGCGATCAGGGCATGCTGGATATCCATGATCGCCGGCCACTGGTACTGGCGCCGGAACACGCCCGGGCTTGGTTGGACCCTGAACTCCCCGCAGAACGTGCGCAGCAGTTAGCCCGTGAGCAATGCCTGCCGGTGGAGGCGTTCGAGTGGTTTGCGGTGAGCAAGGCCGTGGGTAATGTGCGCAACGAGGGGGCGCAATTGATCGTGCTGGAGACGCCGCAGGCGACGCTGTTCTAGTTCGGGTCGAGCGCGGCCCTTCGCAGGTAAGCCTGCGAAGGGCCGCCAATGACACCCTGCAAACACCTAGGCCGCCACCGTCTCTGAAGCCAGCGCCTCGCGCACCAACGGGTCGATCCCCTCCCCCGGATTGGCTTGCATCCACTCGACCAGTTGCCGGCGCATCGCCGGGGCCCAGAAGCTGTGCAGATGCTGCCTCACCCCTTGCACCGCCAGGGCGCGGTCTGGCTCGCTGTCGAAGTAATGGGCGATCTGGTTGGCCATCTTGATCAGATTGTCGACGCTCATCGGCGCACCTCGGCAGTCTCCGGTTGGTCGCTGTGGCGGCGCTCCTTGAGCAAGCGCCGTTGTTCGTCACTGAACGCCTGATAGCGCTGCTGCCAGGCCGAAGGCTGCGACACGCGCACCACTTCCACCGCCGTGACTTTGTACTCGGGGCAGTTGGTGGCCCAGTCGGAGTTGTCGGTGGTGATCACGTTGGCGCCCGACTCGGGGAAGTGGAAGGTGGTGTACACCACCCCCGGCGCGACCCGGCTAGTGACCTGCGCACGCAACACGGTTTGCCCGGCGCGGCTACCGATGCCGACCCAATCACCCTCGACGATGCCGCGGCTTTCAGCATCGCTTGGGTGGATCTCAAGGCGGTCCTGGGCGTGCCAGGCGACGTTACCGGTGCGCCGGGTCTGGGCGCCGACGTTGTATTGGCTGAGGATGCGCCCGGTGGTCAGCAACAGCGGATAGCGGCTGTTGACCTTCTCGTCGGTGGGCACGTAACCGGTGAGCATGAAGCGCCCCTTGCCACGCACGAACTGGCCGATGTGCATGGTCGGGGTGCCGTCGGGCGCGGCCTCGTTGCACGGCCATTGCAGGCTGCCGTGGCGATCGATCTCGGCGTAGCTGACGCGGTGGAAGGTCGGCGTCAGGCGGGCGATTTCATCCATGATCTGGGACGGGTGGCGGTAGTCCATCGGGTAGCCCAAGGCGTTGGCCAGGGCCACGGTTGCTTCCCAGTCCGCCTTGCCAGCCAGCGGTTCCATAACTTTGCGCACCCGCGAGATACGCCGTTCGGCGTTGGTGAAGGTGCCGTCTTTTTCCAGGAACGAACTGCCCGGCAGGAACACATGGGCGAACTTGGCCGTCTCGTTGAGGAAGATATCCTGCACCACCACGCATTCCATGGCGCGCAAGGCGGCAGTGACGTGCTGGGTGTTGGGGTCGCTCTGGGCGATGTCCTCGCCCTGGCAGTACAGGGCCTTGAAGCTGCCATCCAAGGCCGCTTCGAACATGTTGGGAATACGCAGGCCCGGATCGGGCTGCAAGGTCACGCCCCAGGCCTGCTCGAACTCAGCCCTCACGCCCTCGTTGGAAATGTGCCGGTAGCCGGGCAGCTCATGCGGGAACGAGCCCATGTCGCAGGAGCCTTGGACGTTGTTCTGGCCACGCAGCGGGTTGACCCCTACCCCTTCGCGACCAATGTTGCCGGTGGCCATGGCCAGGTTGGCGATGCCCATCACCGCGGTGCTGCCCTGGCTGTGCTCGGTAACACCCAGCCCGTAGTAGATGGCCGCATTGGCGCCGTTGGCGTACAGCCGGGCAGCAGCGCGGATCTGCTCGGCGGGTACGCCGCAGATCGGCCCGAGCGCTTCAGGGGCGTTATCCGCCAGGCTGACGAAGTCGCGCCAGCGGGCAAATTCCGCCGCTTCGCAGCGACTATCGACGAAGCCCTGATCGAGCAGCCCTTCCGTGACGATCACATGGGCCAAGGCGTTGAGCATGGCCACGTTGGTACCTGGGCGCAATTGCAGGTGCAGTTCGGCGCGCGCATGCGGCGAGTCGACCAGATCGATACGCCGTGGGTCGATGACGATCAGCTTGGCGCCTTGGCGCAGGCGCCGCTTGAGTTGCGAGCCGAACACCGGATGGGCATCGGTGGGGTTGGCGCCAATCACCAGGATCACGTCGGCGAGCATCACCGAGTCGAAGCTTTGCGTGCCAGCCGACTCGCCCAAGGTCTGCTTGAGGCCGTAGCCGGTGGGCGAATGACAGACCCGCGCACAGGTATCGACGTTGTTGTTGCCAAAGGCGGTACGCACCAACTTTTGTACCAGGTAGGCCTCTTCATTGGTACAGCGGCTGGAGGTGATCCCGCCAATCGAATCGCGCCCGTACTTGAGCTGGATCCGGCGCAGCTCGCTGGCCGCATAGCTGACGGCCTCGTCCCAGCTGACCTCTTGCCAAGGGTCGTCGATGTGCTTGCGGATCATTGGCGTGGTGATGCGATCGGGGTGGGTCGCATAACCCCAGGCGAAGCGGCCCTTGACGCAGGCATGGCCATGGTTGGCGCCGCCGTTCTTGTCCGGCACCATGCGCACCAGCTGATCGCCCTTCATCTCGGCACGGAACGAGCAGCCCACGCCGCAATAAGCGCACGTAGTGATCACCGCGCGCTCCGGCTGGCCGAGCTGCACCAGGCTCTTCTCGGTCAGGGTCGCGGTCGGACAGGCCTGCACACACGCTCCACAAGACACACACTCGGAATTGAGGAAGTTGTCGCCACCCGCCGCTGCCACTCGCGAGTCGAAGCCGCGCCCTGTGATAGTCAGGGCGAACGTGCCCTGGATGTCTTCGCAAGCGCGCACGCAGCGGCTGCAGACGATGCACTTGCTTGGCTCGTAGTCGAAGTAGGGGTTGGAAACATCCTTGGCCTCGGCCAGGTGATTGTCACCGGCATAGCCATAACGCACCTCGCGCAAGCCGACCTGGCCGGCCACGCTCTGCAGCTCGCAGTTGCCGTTGGCCGAGCAGGTCAGGCAGTCCAGCGGGTGGTCGGAGATGTACAGTTCCATGACGTTACGCCGCAGGTCGGCCAGGCGCGCGGTTTGCGTGCGCACCACCATGCCCTCGGTGACCGGCGTGGTGCACGAGGCGGGGTAGCCGCGCATGCCGTCGATTTCCACCATGCACATGCGGCACGAACCAAACGCTTCCAGGCTGTCGGTGGCGCACAGTTTGGGGATGCTGGTACCCAGTAGCGACGCAGCGCGCATCACCGAGGTGCCGGCAGGCACGCTGATCGCGCGGCCATCGATATTCAGGCTGACCTGTACCTCGCTATCACGCGCAGGGGTGCCCAGGTCGATGTCACTGGCGGGGTCGAAGAAATTGATCATTGCGCGGCCTCCGGGCTGGCCAGACCGAAGTCGGCAGGGAAATGCTTGAGAGCGCTGGCCACAGGATACGAAGTCATCCCGCCCATGGCGCACAGCGAGCCGTACTGCAGGGTGTCGCACAGGTCACGCAGCAGGTCGGCCTGCTCTTGGCGATAGGCTGGGTCGCTGCTGGCGATCAAGCGCTCGACCACCTCCACGCCACGGGTCGAGCCGATCCGGCACGGGGTGCATTTGCCGCACGACTCCTCGGCGCAGAACTGCATGGCAAAACGTGCCATGCCAGCCATGTTCAGGGTGTCGTCGGCGACCACGACTCCGCCGTGGCCAATCATCGCGCCGAGGGCGGCGAAGGCCTCGTAGTCCAGCGGTGTGTCGAACTGGCTTGGCGGCACCCAGGCGCCCAGTGGGCCACCGACCTGCGCAGCCTTCAGTGGCCGGCCACTGGCCGTGCCGCCGCCGTAGCCCTCGACCAGTTCGCGCAGGGTCAGGCCGAACGCGCGCTCGACCAGCCCACCCTGGCGGACGTTCCCCGCCAGCTGAAACGGCAAGGTACCCAGCGAACGACCCATGCCAAAGTCGCGGTAGAACGGCGCGCCCTTGGCCAGAATGATCGGCACCGAGGCCAGGGTGAGCACGTTATGCACCAGGGTCGGCTGGCCGAACAGGCCTTCGAGCGCCGGCAGTGGCGGCTTGGCGCGGACGATCCCGCGCTTGCCTTCGAGCGATTCGAGCAGCGCGGTTTCCTCGCCGCAAATGTAGGCGCCAGCCCCCACCCGCACCTCCAGGTCGAAGGCCACACCGCTGCCAGTAGCGTCCAGATAACCCGCTTCACGGGCGAGCAGCACTGCCTCGTTCAGCGCCCGAACCGAGTCAGGGTATTCCGAGCGCACATAGATGTAGCCCTTGCTCGCCCCCACCGCCAGGCCAGCGATGATCATGCCTTCGATCAACAGGAACGGGTCGCCCTCCATCAGCATGCGGTCGGCGAAAGTGCCGGAGTCACCCTCGTCAGCGTTGCACACCACATACTTCTGCCCTGCCGGGGCATCGCGTACGGTGCGCCACTTGATCCCCGCCGAGAACGCCGCGCCGCCGCGCCCGCGCAAGCCGGAGTCGAGCACCGCAGCGACCACATCCGCGCCATCCATCAGCGCCGCCTTGGCCAGCCCGTCAAAGCCGCCATGGCTGCGGTAGTCATCCAACGACAGAGGCCGAGTAATGCCGGCACGCGCGAACAGCAGGCGCTGTTGCGTCTTCAAATACGGAATCTGCTCGACCAAACCCAGTGCCAGCGGATGGCTGGCGGGATCTGCAACCAGGGCATCGAGCAGCGAGGCCGCATCCTCGACCATCACCGGGCCGAAGCCCAAGCGGCCAGCGGCGCTGTCCAGTTCGACCAGCGGCTCCAGCCAGTACAGGCCACGCGAGCTGGTGCGCAGGATCTGCAGCGCAATTTGCCGACGCTCGGCCTCAGCGGCCAGGGCAGCGGCCAACTGATCAGCGCCGACCGCGCGGGCGACCGAGTCGCAGGGGATGAACAGCTTCAGCATGGCTTGGCCTCCTGCAGGCAGCCGTCGACCAGCGTACGCAGGCGCTCAGGGGTAAGCCGGGCATGCACCTGGCCATCGAGCTCCAGCGCTGGCGAGCAAGCGCAAGCGCCCAGGCAATAGACCGGGCGCAGGCTGACGGCGCCATCGGCGCTAGTGCCGTGATCATCAAGCCCCAGTTGTTCACGCAGTTGCGCGGCCAGCGCCTCGGCGCCACGGCTTTGACAGGATTCGGCCCGGCACAGGCGCAAGGTGTGGCGCGCAGGCGGCGACGTGCGGAAGTCGTGGTAGAAGCTGATCACCCCGCGCACTTCGGCCTGGCTCAGGTTGAGGGCATGGGCGATCTCAGGTACGGCGGCGTCGGGGATGTAGCCGCTGCCAGCCTGGATAGCATGGAGAATCGGCAACAGCGCACCAGGGGTGTCGCGGTGGTGATCCAGCACACGCTGGATCACGGGCAGTTCAAGGGTCGGATCAGGCATACAGCGGACCTCGGCATCACGGACCAGGCTGCACGTGGGCAGGCCTGGTTCCGGCGTGTTCTGCTGCGGTGCACCGGCCACGTCACGGGCGCGTGGTCTGCGGGCACCTCCTTGCCCGTGGCCGTGCATCTACGTGCACTGGTCCTGAGGGCATCCTCACAGCATGGCACTCCTGTCGCCTGGAGGTTGCGTGCGAACGACCAGGCGTATCCTGAAACCGACCTAGCCACTCGCCAAGGCCGATTTGCAAAGCCAGCCGCTGGGCACCTTCAAATGGCCAAGTGCACCAGACGCTGCAAGTCGCCGATCACCGCAGGATCACGCGCTTGGAGTACATCGGCCTGAATACGCGCGATCACGGCCTTGAGCAGCTCCGTCTGGCTCATCTGGGTGGCCTGCAGCAACGCCAGGTAATCCTGGGCCACATGGGCGTTGACCTTCATCGACAGCCGCCGCGTGGCCGCTGGTGCAGCGAGTGCACGCATGTGCAGTTGCTGCTCCAGCGCAGCACTGAACGTCGCATGCGCCGCCGGCAGCCCCGCCGCGCCTTGGGCGTGAGCCAAAGCATGAAAATAGTAGCCAAGGAACAGCTTGCGCAGGCTGGCCCCCGCATCGTTGCTCACGGCATGCATAGCGGTGTCCAGTACATCCAGATAGACCGCCGGCAGGCGCGCCTCGATCGACTTGAGCTGCTGCTTGCGCGCCTCGCGAATCGCCGGCGTGGATTGCGGCGGGATCGCGACCACGCTATCGCAGCCCAGGCATACCCCCACCAGCACGTCCTTGGCCTGGCCTTGGCTATCGCTGAACGGCACGTCGCGACGCACATAGCGCATCTGCACCAGTGCCTGGCACTGCTCACAGAGCGCCTTGCCGGTGTCGCCTTCGAAGAAGATCTTCATGATCTGTCACTCACTGATGAACACTGACGAACCAGGTATCTGGCTCGATGAAATAGAACTTGATGTACCACCCCAGGCGCTTGAGCACATGCACATCGATGGCCGGCACGGCGTGGTGAGGGCTGCAGTGGTGATGGACGCCGCTGCAGGAGCGAATAACGCGAATAAGCACCTCAGCCGTAACCTCGCCCATCGCTAGCAGGTTTTTCACCTCGATATCGCCACGCGCAACATGCAGGTAGTTACCGGACTCCAGCGCAGCGATCACATCGTGCCGGGCCTTCCTGAACCCATCTTTCATAGCCATCCCTGCCAATACGAAAATCATCGTACAAAATAGAAAGCGAATCCACCTCCCAGCGGATTCGAGCGACCAACGGCAGCCTGCCTGTGTGCACATGCAACCAGCGCCACCCTTGAATAACTATGGCAGCGCTTAAATCGGCGCAGCGCCGGACAATGTGTCGGGCGTTGTCCTGGTTTTTCACGATGTTGCTGCAAGGTGGTTAAACCGGCTGGTCTACCCCGCAAGCAATCCCCTCACTGCGCCGGTATGCACCTAGACTAGGTACTAAATGCCATCAGTCCCGCGCGCCCCTGCCGTCGGGCCTGCACCGTCCAAAACTCTCGACCAGGGGTCTCCCGATGCCATCCTTGTCAGCCTGGCTCGCGCCCATCCGCCGACGGTTCTCCCAGCCGGGACCGGTCAAGCCGTTCAACCTCATGCGGCGCTTCTCGCTGATCAGCTTCGTCATCATCAGCGCCGTGGCGATCGGCCTGGCTTCGCTGTCGACGCGGTTTCTGGTCAATGAAAGCCTGGAGCGCGATGCCTTGCTGTCGGCGCAATTCATCCAGTCGATGGCTTTCGGCGAGATTCGCCACCACGACCTGGATGGCATGAAGATGGGCGACGTGCTGGCCTCGACCCAGTACGGCATGCTCACCGGCGAAACCGGCAAGAACCGCGAACGCGCCCGCTCGGAGTTCCTCGACCACCTGGCGCACCTGCCCGACGTGCTGCTGGCCAGCATCTTCTCCCCCGAGCGCAAGGTGATCTGGTCGACCAACCCGGCGCTGATCGGCCGCCAGGTGCATGAAGATTCAGCCCTGGAACAAGCCTTCGCCTCGCATGGCCAAGTCAGCGCGCGCTACAACGAGGTCGAGGCCGGCCGCACCGAGCAGCAATTCGTACGTGCGCCGAAGATGTTCTTCGTCGAGCACTACATCCCGCTGGTCGACGACCAAGGCAAGGTGCTGGCCATGGTCGAGATCTACAAAGAGCCGGTCGACCTGATCGAGCGGATCGACCGCGGCCACAAGCTGATCTGGGCCGCCACTGCGCTCGGCGGGCTGACTATCTATTTCGGCCTGTTCTGGATCGTCTGGCGCGCCTCGCGCTTGCTGGCGAACAAGACCTACGGCGGCCTGGTAGAGATGTCCACCGCCGTCGCCCACAGCCTGCGCAACCCCCTGGCAAGCATTCGCAGCAGCGCCGAGCTGGCCCAGGTGGTGCCCGGCCAACCCGCGACCGGCAACATCACCGACATCATCAGCCAGGTCGACCGCATGTCGGGGTGGTTGCATGATCTGCTGCTGTGTTTACGCCCCCTGCGCGGCGAACCCGAGCCGGTGGACCTGATTAGCGCCGTGCGCACGGCCCTGGGCACGTTCGAATCGCAGCTGCGCCAAGCGCGAATCGAAGCCGTCTTCAATCCAGACAGCGCGCCGCCAGTGTTGAGTAACGCGCTGCTGCTTGGGCAATTGCTCAACAGCGTGCTGGCCAATGCCATCGAAGCCATGCCAGAGGGCGGCAAGCTGGTGTTGACCCTTGATCGGCTAGATGAAGGCCAGTTGCTGCTGTGCATCGACGACTCCGGGCAAGGCCTGAGCCGTCAGCAGGAAATGATGGCGTTCAAGCCGTTCTACAGCACCAAGCAAGGCCGTCTGGGGATTGGCTTGGTGATGGTCCGGCAGATCATGGAGCGGTTTGGTGGCGAGGCCAGCTTGCACAACCTCACGACCCAGGGCACGCGGATTTGCTTGCGATTCAGGACCGATCTGGACGGGCTCAAGGCCAAGGCTGGCTAGTGCCCATGCGTCCAGGCTGTGATTGGCGATTCCCACCATCCTGTAGGGGCAAAGCCTGCGATCGGCGGCAAAGCGCCCCCCTGCGCAACAACCAACACAAGCGCATCGACGCCTGATGCAGGCAATCAACTGCACCAGGGGCGTGGACCATCGTGTTCTGCGGGTCAACGCCGTCACTCTGGTACAATCTGAGGCCTCAATTTCCAAGGCTGATTTGGACCGCGCCCTCAAGCGCGCCGAACCAGCACATTACGCGTACCTAAAAATGCCTCTCGAAGCCTCCACAACGCCGCTGACCAGCCGCCCTGAGCCCTCCCGCCGCTTCAGCGTTGCACCGATGATGGACTGGACCGACCGCCACTGTCGGTTCTTCCTGCGCCTTCTCTCCAAGCACACCCTGCTCTACACCGAAATGGTCACCACCGGCGCCCTGCTGCACAACGACGCCGACCGTTTCCTGCGCCATGACGTCTCCGAGCACCCGCTGGCCCTGCAACTGGGCGGTAGCGTGCCGGCTGACTTGGCGGCCTGCGCGCGGCTGGCCGAGCAGGCGGGCTACGATGAGGTCAACCTCAATGTCGGCTGCCCCAGCGACCGGGTGCAGAACAACATGATCGGTGCCTGCCTGATGGCCCACCCGGCACTGGTGGCCGATTGCGTCAAGGCCATGCGTGATGCGGTGGCAACGCCGATTACGGTCAAGCATCGCATCGGTATCAACGGGCGTGACAGCTATGCCGAACTGTGCGATTTCGTCGGCCAGGTGCGCGAGGCGGGCTGCCGTAGTTTCACCGTGCATGCGCGGATTGCAATTCTTGAGGGGCTGTCGCCCAAGGAGAACCGGGAGATCCCGCCGCTGCGCTATGACGTCGCGGCGCAGTTGAAGGCGGACTTCCCTGATCTGGAAATCGTGCTCAACGGTGGGATCAAGACGCTGGATGAGTGCCGCACGCACCTGACGACCTTCGATGGGGTGATGCTGGGGCGCGAGGCGTACCACAATCCGTATGTGCTGGCCGAAGTGGATCAGCAGCTGTTTGGCAGTGACGCGCCGGTGGTTAGCCGCAGTGAGGCGATGGAGCGGCTGCGGCCCTACATCGTTGCACATATCGACAGCGGTGGCGCGATGCACCATGTGACGCGGCATATTCTCGGGCTTGGCCAGGGCTTCCCGGGGGCGCGGCGGTTCCGCCAATTGCTGTCGGCGGATATTCACAAGACTGACGCGCCGTTGGCGGTGCTGGATCAGGCTGCTGAATTGCTGCAGGGTCGCTGAGCTAGGGTATTGCCAAAGATGAGTGGGGGCTGGGCTGGCCTCTTCGCGGGTCGCGCAATGCGTGCATCAAGCAAGCGAGCGGAACCCTGGGCTGGGTTTTGACTCGAAGCTTCACCTTTCGTATAGCCTGGGGATCTCGGTACGGCCGTCGATCCCGAGGCTGGTACTCAGCCCATCGCGGGGCACGCCCGCTGCTACAGGGTTTTGCGTGAATTCGCGATGGTTGTGCCTGACACTCTGACGGCCCTTGAGCGGCCGTCGGGGGTCGGGTAATGTCGAGTCATTGCACAGGACAGAGCACGCCCATGACCTCCAAGCTGGAACAACTCAAGCAGTTCACCACCGTGGTCGCCGACACCGGGGACCTGGACGCCATCACACGGCTCAAGCCGGTCGATGCCACCACCAACCCGTCGCTGCTGCTCAAGGCCGCAGCCATCCCTGGCTATGCCGATCTGCTCAAGCAAGTGAAGGCCGATAGCAAGGGCAATGTCGACCTGGCCTGCGACAAGTTCGCCGTAGCCGTGGGCGCGGGGATTCTCAAGGTCATTCCGGGGCGGATCTCGACTGAAGTCGACGCACGGCTGTCGTTCGATGAGGCTGCGCTGCTGGCCAAGGCCGAGCACTTGATCGAGCTGTACGATGGCGCTGGCATCGGCCGCGATCGCGTGCTGATCAAGCTGGCCTCGACCTGGGAAGGCATTCGCGCCGCCGAGAAGCTGGAGGGGAAAGGCATCCAGACCAACCTGACCTTGCTGTTCTCCTTCGCCCAGGCACAGGCCTGCGCCGATGCCGGGGTATTTCTGATCTCGCCGTTCGTAGGGCGGATCTACGACTGGTACAAGAAAAGTACCGGCAAGGAGTACGTCGGTGCCGAGGATCCAGGCGTGCAGTCGGTCACGCGCATCTACGACTACTACAAGACCAATGGTTACAAGACTGTGGTGATGGGCGCGAGCTTCCGCAACATCGGCCAGATCGAGCAACTGGCTGGCTGCGATCGCCTGACCATCAGCCCTGAACTGCTGCAACAGCTGAGCGATGATCAGGGCGAGCTGCCGCGCATTCTCAAGCCAGGCAATCAAGGCGAGGCCAAACAGCAACTGAGCGAGAGCCAGTTCCGTTGGGCGATGAACGAAGATGCAATGGGTACCGAGAAGCTGGCCGAGGGGATTCGCCAGTTCGCCCGGGACCAGGAAAAGCTGGAAGCACTGCTGGCAGAAAAAGCCTGATACAAATCGGGTTTGCCTGACGGGCGTAAAGTGCCGAGCATCTTGCGCCCATTGCTTACAAGTCCGGATGTTGTGTTGAATTTGCTGACTTCTTCGCGGGCAAGCCCGCTCCTACAGGGACTGCGCGTATCCTGCGGGGGCGGGCTTGGCTTGCTGCTACCCATTTGAGCTGTCGATGACACCCTCTGCCGATCTCCTCCCCCCCGTCTTGGCCGGGCCTGTGCTGCGCCGCCTGGAACCCCAGCGCCTGGCCATCTGGCTGGTCGGTTCGCAACCGCTTGATCCGCGCTTTATTCTCGATTGCCCAGGCATCCAGGCGAGCGTTGACTGCCAAGTGATTGCAATGGGTACGCACGCATTCGTACACCTGCTGGATGTCCACTTCGACACCCCGTTGCCGTGCAACGTGGCGATTGAATACGACCTGCAGTTGAGCACCGGTGAAGGCATTGCCGCCTGGGCACCGCACCTGCTGTATCCCGGCGCCAGCCGGCCAAGCCTGGTCTTGCGCGAGCGGATCGAACAGCTGCTCCACGGCTCGTGCCGCAAGCCTCATCATCCGGCTGCCGACGGCCTGCTCTGCGCCGACCGGCTGCTGCAAGACTGCGCCAGCCCCGAGCAGCGCCCTGCCCTGCTACTGATGAGCGGCGACCAGGTCTATGCCGACGATGTCGCCGGCCCGATGCTGCGCGCCATCCATCGTTTGATCGAGCGCCTGGGCCTGTTCAAGGAAGCGCTGGACGGCGCCTTGGTCGACGACAGCACAGCGCTGTATCGCCATCCAGCTTGCTATTACCACCGCGCCGACCTGCTGCCGGCCCAGGAGAGCAACGAGAGCCTGCGCGAACGCTTCTTCGGCGGCAAGCGCAAGCCGATTTTCTCCTCGAGCAACGCCGACAACCACCTGGTGACCTTCGCTGAGGTGATGGCGATGTATCTGTTGGTCTGGTCGCCGACGCCGTGGGCGCTGGTAGACATGAACATGCCCGAGGGTCTCACCAAACAGCGGCAGGCGCGCTACCAAGCAGAGCTGCCGCTGATCGAAGCCTTCGCTGCTGGCCTTGGCCAGGTGGCACGGGTAATGGCGCACCTGCCCTGCCTGATGATCTTCGACGACCACGATATTACCGACGACTGGAACCTTTCGGCGCAATGGGAAGAAACGGCCTACGGCCATCCGTTCTCGCGACGGATCATCGGTAATGCCTTGCTCGGCTACTTGCTCTGCCAGGGTTGGGGCAACGATCCAGATAGCTGCAAAGAACTGGTCCAGCACTGCGCGACGCTGGGCGATAACAGTATCGAGCGGCATCTGAACAAACAGGCTCAGGACGCCCTGATTGGCGAACTGCTGCGCTTTCAGGGCTGGCAGTACGATCTGCCGAGCAATCCGCCGCTGTTGGTGCTCGACACCCGCACCCGGCGCTGGCGCAGTGAGAGCAGCCTGAAAAAGCCTTCCGGCTTGCTCGACTGGGAGGCGCTGAGTGAACTGCAGCAGTCGCTGCTCGATCACCCATCGGCGATTATCGTCTCACCGGCGCCGATCTTCGGGGTAAAGCTGATTGAAACCGTGCAGCGGGTATTTAGCTGGTGCGGTTATCCGCTACTGGTGGATGCGGAAAACTGGATGGCCCACCGCGGCGCTGCGCAAGTGATCCTGAATATCTTCCGCCACTCACGCACACCGGGGCATTACGTGGTGCTGTCGGGGGATGTGCACTATTCGTTCGTCTATGAGGTGATGATCCGCCATCGCCAGCGCAATCCGCACCTGTGGCAGATCACCAGCAGCGGGATCAAGAACGAGTTTCCCAAGCGTTTGCTGGATGTGCTCGACAGGCTTAATCGCTGGCTGTACTCGCCACGCTCACCGCTCAACTGGTTTACCAAGCGGCGCTTGATGGAAGTGGCGCCGCGCTTGCCGAGCCGCAGTGAGGCTGGCGAGCGCTTGTGGAATAGCGCCGGCCTGGGGCAGGTGTTTTTCAATGCGCAGGGGCAGCCGGAGCGGGTGTTTCAGTTGAATGCCGATGGCTCGACGGCGAATGAGTTTGTCCGGGATCAGTGAGCCTGGCGGACTGGGCGGTGATTGAGCTGACGCCTTCACGAGGCAAGCCCGCGCCTACAGGGGCGCGGTGATCACAGGGTTTGGATTGCCGCGATCATGTGTGAGCGGCTTCGAATCATGAACGCTCCAGCGCGCTCACCAGGTCATGGAACGCTTCACGGTTGGAATCGTTCAGGCCCATGAGGATCTTGTGCGCCTCAAGCACTTTGGAGCGCACTACGTCTTCGTTCTGGTCCTGCGATGGCAGGTCGGTGAGGCACTCTGGGCAGGGTACCGGACGATCGACGATGTTGAACACCTGATCGAAGCCCATCGACTGCAACAAGCGCGAGATATCCGGGTTGGTGGTGACCACGGTCGGCAACAGGCCGACCTTCTGCCGGGACAGTATGGACAGCTTGGCCAACAGGCCCAGCGTAGTGCTGTCGATACTTTCGGTCTCGGTCAAGTCGATGACGATGGCCGAGAAGTTCAGCGCGGTGAAGATCTTCTCGATCGTCGCATCCAAGGCCGAACACAGGGTCAGGCGCACTTCACCGACGAATTTCAGTACGAAGGTACCGCTCTGCTCGGCGAACTGGATTCTACCGGTACTCATTGAAGGTTCCTGCTCAACACCAATAGGGCGATATCATCCGGCATCTCCCCAAGCGTAGCCAATCCGAAACGTTGGCGCAGCCCATCCAGGCTGCCACCCGCTGCTTTGACGATATCCGGCAAGGCAGCTTCTTTATCTTTGAGCGTGTCCCCAGGCAAAAGGTCCAGTATGCCGTCCGACATCAGGCTGAGGCTGAACTGCTCGGGCAGCTCCATGACCACATCCTGATAGGTTGCCTCTTCGAACAAGCCAACCGGCAGACCGCGGCCCTCGAGGTAGCGGGCCTGACCTGGGGTGTACAGCACCGGCAGCGGCAGGTGGCCACCGACGGCGTAGGTCAGTAGACCCGTATCCTGGTCGATCACGCCACCGACCATGGTCACATGCTTACCCAGCTTGCAGTTGATCAGCCCACGGTTGATGTGGCTGAGCACTTCCGAGGGTTTGAAATCACGCATCTTGCCGCCGCGCTTGAATTCGAACAGCAGGCGGGTGGTCATGAATTTCAGCAATACCGTGACAAACGCCGACGAGGCACCATGGCCGGAGACATCTGCCAGGTAAAACGCAATGCGCCGATCATCCACGCGGAAGTAATCGGAAAAATCACCCGAAAGGTACAGCGACGGGATGATCTGGTGCTCGAAGGCGAAGTCATCCACCACCCACGGGCTCTCGGGCAGCATGTTCATCTGCACCTGGCGCCCGGCGGTCTGGTCTTCCTGCAACAGGTGCAGGCTGGCCTCAAGCTCGCGGTTGGCCGCTTCCAGCTTGTCGCGGTAGCGTTGGTTTTCCAACACCAGGCGTGAGCGATCGAGGGCGCGGCGCACCGAGTGCTCGAGGACGGCGAGGTCTTCGAGCGGCTTGATCAGGTAATCGGCAGCGCCCAGGCGCAAGGCCTCGACGGCGTCGCTCATGACACCGGCACCGGACACCACGATCACCGGCAACTGAGGGGCCAACTCGCTGATCCGACGGATCAGTTCGAGGCCGCCCATCTGCGGCATGCGCAGATCGCAGATCACGAGATCGGGCTGGTGTTCTTCGAAGACCTGAAGCCCCTGCTGGCCATTGCCGGCCTGAAGGACGCTGAAGCCACTGTCTTCCAGATAGGCGGCGAGGCTCGCACGGACCACGTCGTCGTCATCGATGATCAGCAGCGTTGCACTGGTTTTCTGCATGTGGGCGAACGGCGCCGGATTGGGTTGGCGTAGGATCGTCATGAAAAGCGACGAGCACTACTGGAATACTCTTTGGCTGCTCTACTCTTTGAGTTGTAGGACAAGAACCCTTGTCCGGCAACCAGCAGAGGTGCCCTGTAAGGCGCAGACGGTACTCCCATCCGCCAGGCGTTTCAAGCATGCGAGGGTCGGGTGCAGTGCACTTTACCGGGCAAATTGCTGAGAGTTATAAGAAACCCGTAGAACGCAACCCGATGAAAGGATCATGCATGCACCAGACACCCAGTAATCACAGCGAAAAGCGCGATTTCATCCGCATGCGAATCGATGCCCAAGTCAGCCTGCTGCATGCTGGCCAGGTGATTTCTGCGGTATGCGTGGACCTGTCCAGCAGCGGCATGCAGATCAAGGCCCCGCAACGCTACCAGGTAGGCGACCAGATCGAGGTGAGCATTGACTCCGACCACCCGGCGCTCAAGGGTTTGCACGCCAGTACCGAGGTGGTGTGGATCGCCGATCAGCCTGGCGGCCAGCAGAAGTTCGGCCTGCGGATTCTGGCGATGCATTGATCTGTTACGAAAAAACTGGGGCCGCTTCGCCGCCCTTCGCGGGCAAGCCCGCTCCCACCAGTACAGCGTCGAACCCTGTGGGAGCGGGCTTGCCCGCGAAGGGCGGCGAAGCGGCCCCAGTTTCACAAAATACTGAGATCAGAAGTCGTCTTCGACTTCGCCATCCTTGACCTTGAACTCGCGATTCTGCAAGTACGCGTTGCGGATGAACACGTACTTGTCGCCACTGATCAGCTTCTCGGCCGACAGCAGGCTGGCGCGGGTGTCGATGATGTCCACGGGAATGATCGAGTTACGCGTCGGCACGTGGTCGATGTACCGGTAGGGTTCGGTGTAGGTGTCCGGATACTTGGCCAGGCCATCGCGCACGGTGCTTGGACCAAGCAGTGGAATCACCACATACGGGCCGCTGGCTACGCCCCAGTAACCCAGGGTCTGGCCGAAGTCTTCGTCGTTGCGCTGCAGGCCCATCTTGGTGCCGACGTCGAAGAAACCGCCCAGGCCAAAGGTGGTGTTGACGATCAACCGCGCGGTATCCACGCCAGCCGCGTGCGGCTTGAGCTGCAGGACATTGTTGGCCAGGTTGGTAACATCGCCCAGGTTACGGAAGATGTTGTGAATGCCGTCTTCGAGAAACTGCGGGGTGATCGCCTGGTAACCCTGGGCCAGCGGCTTGAGGGCATAGGTATCAAGGGTGTCGTTGAACCTGAAGATCGGGCGGTTGACCGCCTCCCAGGGATCTTCTTCGGTCGCCGCCTGGGTGGCCGCCACGGGCGCCAATAGCAGGCTGGCGCAGACACAGGCGTGGGTGATTCGCTCGATCACTCCGGCACCGATCCTATGCATAGATGTTTCTCCATCGGATTTCACGGTCGCAGGCGCCTTGGTGCGCTGCTTAAGAAGGCGACAGTATAAAGGGTCGCTGGCTGATAAACAGCCTTACACATTATTGCTCAACATTTTGTGAACATCTGTTGCGAAGTCATCCCACGGTAACAATCGACGCATAGCCTGCGCAGTATTTCAGGGACGTTACCATGCACGACGCACCCGCATTCACCGCTGTGCTCTTCGGCTTGCGCAGCTGCCTGGTCCAGCCAGCCGAGGGCAACCCCCTCCCCGCCCCCGGCGCCCTGCAAACCCTAGCCGGCCTGCGTCAGCAACGCATTCCCTGCATTTGGCTCGATGAACTCAACACCGCCCAAGGCGAGCGCTTGGCCAGTGTGCTGCCTGAGTGGCTACCGGGGCAGCTGACCGCCTCTCCCCCTTGGCCTGCGCCCAACGCCTGCTGGCACGCGCTGATGCAATTGCAAAGCCAGCAGCTAGACGGTTGCGTGGTGGTCAGCGGCGACCCGCGCTTGCTGCAGTGCGGGCTCAACGCTGGGCTGTGGACGGTAGGCCTGGCGGCCTGTAGCCCCTCGTGCGATCTTTCCTCGACCCAGTGGCAAGCCATGAACCCGCAAGATCGCGAGCTCGCGCGAGGCAAGGCGACCCTTGAGCTGTTCAGCCTGGGCGTGCACTCGGTGATCGATCATCTGGAAGCACTCGATACCTGCCTGGCGGACATCGCCCAACGTCGGCGCAAGGGCGAAAAACCCTGACACAGGGTGATTGACGCGGATCATGCAAAGCAGCAGCGAGTGGATTACGCTTGAAGACAGGTGAGAACCTTTGCCTAGTTGCCGAGGTCCATGCTTTGCCAAGCCATAGAGGGAGAACACCCAATGCCTGCCCGCGAACTGCAAGAGCGGCTGAACAGCCTGCGCGAGCAACTGGATCGAAATGTGCCGCTCACGGAAGAAGAGTTGGCCGCGCTGCATGAAGAAGCCAGACAGATCGAAGCTCAGTTGAAGCTTGAGGAAGCTACGCCGGACAACAACCTGGCTGATGGTTTCAACCTGGCGGTCGAGCGCTTTGAAGTCGAACACCCGGACCTGACTGCCACCCTGCGCAGTATCGCCAATAGCCTGCACAGCATGGGCATCTAAACCCGCGCAACAATGTAGGGGCCGCAAAGCGGCCCCTACATTGTCACTGACGAACCAGTCGCAGATTGTTCGGTCTGATCGCCCCAGTGCTGCGATACGGGTTGATATCCAAGCCCCCCCGGCGCACATAGCGCGCATACACTGTCAGATACTCCGGCTTGAGCAAGCGCTTGAGGTCCAGATAGATCCGCTCCACACACTGCTCATGGAAGTCTGCATGTTGGCGGAAGCTGACCAGATAGGTCAGCAGACTGGCATGATCCAGCGCCAGCCCCTTGTACTCCACCACCACGCTACCCCAGTCAGGCTGGCCAGTGACCGGGCAGTTGGACTTGAGCAGATGGCTGTGAACCGCCTCCTCCACCACCCGCTGCGGATCGCACTGCAACAACTGTGGTTGTGGCTGCTCGTAGTTGCTGATCGCCACATCCAGACCATCGATGCACTGCCCCGGCAGCGCCACCACGCCCTCACCTTCAACCTCGGCCAGGGTGCGCACGCGCACCGCTACCGGCTTGCCAGCCGCAGCCGACAGGTCCTTCTCAAGGCACGCCTGCAGCTCATCGGTAGAGGCGAAGACCGTCTGGTTCAGCGAGTTGAGGTACAACTTGAACGATTTGGACTCGATGATATTCGGTGAATCTGCCGGTATGGCGAACTCGCCGATGGCTACCACCGGCTTGCCCGACCGCAGCAGCCAGGACAGCTCGAAGCAGTTCCAGTAATCGACGCCCTGCCATGGCAGGGCATCGCCGCTGACCCCAAGCTCGGCCCACTTGGCCAGGCGTGGGATGGGGAACAGCAGCGATGGCGTGTAGGTAGAGATGTATTCGCTGGACTTGCCCAGCGGAGAGTGTTCGGCTGCGGGGTGCATGGAATCTGACCTGAAAGTTCGAAACTGCCCCTAGTCTACCGGTTTTGCACCCCGCCTTGGGCAGCAAGTCACTCGATGGTCAACGGCCCGACCATGCCAGCCTGGTAGTGGCCGGGCACGTTGCAGGCGAATTCGATCGGTGCCGAGGTGCGGAAGGTCCAGGTCAACTCGCCGCGCTGACCAGGCTGCAGCAGTACCGTATTGCCGCTCGCATGGCCGTGCTCGCCATGGCCCATTTGGTTGTGGTCCATGCCCTCGTGATTCATCCCGGCGGTAAACAGCTTGCCCTGCATGGCGATCATCTGTTTCTGGTGTTCGACGTGCATGGCCTTGTCGCCCAGGTTGAACTCGTGGGGCAATTGGCCTTGGTTGATAAGGACGAAGCGCACCGTTTCTCCGGCTTTAATCTGCAGGCTTTTCGGTTCGAAGGAAATGTCCTTGAGCACAACCTCGATGGTGCGCGTGGCCTTGGCTGCCGGGGCTGGCTCGCCAAAGGCCAAGCCATGGCTGCTATCAGCCAGCACAGGTAGGCTGAACAGCGCGAGGGCGGCGGCGATGAGCGGGTGTTTCATATCTACTCCGGGGTTACAGCGATGATGAAGCGACTTTATGGGGCAATGACTGGCAGCTAGCTGACAGGAAGATTACAACTTTGTCAGCTTGGGCGAAGGGCAAAACCATCACGTATCATTTCCGCACGCCAGCGCATCCAGCCGGGCGATGGGCTTCAACATGAGAAGGACCGTGCATGAAACTGCTGATCGTCGAGGACCAGGCCAAGACCGGCCAATACCTGCGCCAGGGCCTGAGCGAAGCAGGCTTCGCCACCGAGCTTGCCGCCGATGGCGAAACCGGCCTGCACCTGGCGCTGACCGGCGATCATGCGCTATTGATCCTCGATGTGATGCTGCCTGGCCGTGACGGCTGGCAGATTCTTCAAGCCGTGCGCCAGGCGGGCCTGGAGACGCCAGTGTTGTTTCTGACCGCACGCGATGCCGTGGAGGATCGCGTGCACGGCCTGGAACTTGGCGCGGACGATTACCTGGTCAAGCCGTTTGCCTTCTCCGAGCTGTTAGCGCGCGTGCGCAGCCTGTTACGACGCGGTGCCAGCCCTAGCCTTGACACCACGCTGACCCTCGCCGATTTACGTCTGGACCTGATTCGTCGCCGCGCCGAGCGCGCCGGGCTGCGCATCGACCTTACCGCCAAGGAGTTCGCCCTGCTCGAACTGCTGTTGCGTCGCCAAGGCGAGGTACTGCCCAAGTCATTGATCGCTTCCCAGGTCTGGGACATGAATTTCGACAGCGACACCAATGTCATCGAAGTCGCCATCCGCCGCTTGCGCCTGAAGATCGATGATGCCCATCGCAACAAGCTGATCCACACCGTGCGCGGCATGGGCTACGTGCTTGAGGAGCGCCAGGACTGATGCGCCAATTGTCGCTGGGCAGCCGCCTGGCCCTGCTGTTCGCCGCCTGCACCGCGGCGGTGTCGTTGACTGCCGGGTTGTTGTTCAGCCATGCCAGCAAACACCATTTCATCGAACTCGACCAACAACTGCTCGGCGCCCGCCTGTCGCAGTTGCGCAGCCAACTGGCCGGGGTCGACTCGGCGGACAAACTGGCCACCCGACTGCCAGCGCTGCGTGGAGAACTCAGCCACCAGGCCGATCTCGCGCTGCGTATTCGTGGCGCCGAAGGCGAGCTGTGGTTCCAGAGTCGCCCCGGGCTGCCTGAGGATGCGGTGCAACCTGGCCTGGCCACCTTGCGTGCCGACAACGTCGATTACCGCAGCCTGTCCGTGCCGCTCGATGAGCACGCTGAGCACGCCGCGCAACTGACCCTGTTCCTCGACATTACCCACCACCAACACTTCTTGCAGGGCATGCAGCGACTGATCTGGCTCACCGTCGGCCTGTCGGCACTGGCCACCGCCCTGCTCGGCGCCTGGGCCGCGCGGCGCGGGCTACGACCGTTAAGACAGATCGGCGAAGTGGCGGCGAGCGTCAGTGCCCAGTCCCTGACCACGCGCCTGCCGGTGGCGCAGATGCCAGAAGAATTGGCGCAGCTGGCCAGCACGGTGAACGCCATGCTGCAGCGTCTGGATGACGCCTTCCAGCGGCTCTCGGCATTTTCTGCCGATATCGCCCATGAGCTGCGCACGCCGCTGTCCAACCTGCTGACCCACACCCAGGTCACCCTGACCCGTCCGCGCAGCCTGGAAGAGTATCGCGAGGCGCTACATGGCAACCTCGAAGAGCTGCAGTGGATGGCCCAACTGGTCAACGACATGCTCTACCTGGCCAAGGCTGACCATGGCTTGTTGATGCCCAACCGCCAGCCGCTGGATTTGGCTGCGGAGATCGATGCCCTGCTCGACTACTACGCTGCGCTGGCCGAGGAAAGCGACGTGCAACTGCTACGCGAGGGCGCGGCGACGATCGAGGGCGATCGGCACATGCTGCGGCGGGCGCTTTCCAACCTGCTGGACAATGCGCTGCGCTTCACCCCTCAAGGTGGCACGATCAAGGTGAGCTTGGCTGCGGGGTTGAGTATCACAGTGGCCAACACCGGGCCTGCGATTGAGGCGGGGGCGTTGCAGCGCTTGTTTGATCGCTTCTACCGGGCTGATCCTGCGCGACGGGAAGGCAGCAGCGAGCATGCGGGCTTGGGACTGGCGATTACCCGGTCGATCGTCCAGGCGCATGGCGGGGGGATTCGGGCGGAATGTGAGGGTGGCTGGACGCGATTTGTGATCAACCTACCGGGATGACCGGGGCCGCCGTAAAGCGGCCCCCAATCCATCACTCGTAACGCAGCGCCATGGCCGGCTCGATCTGCGAAGCGCGGTACGCCGGATAGATAGTCGCCAGGAAGCTCATCACCAACCCTGCCGTGCAGATTATTGCCACATCAGTCCATTGCAACTGCGAAGGCAGGCTGCTGATGAAGTACACATCGGATGTGAAGATATGCTGGCCACTGACCCGCTCCAGCCAGCCAACGATCTGGCTGACGTTGAGTGCGGCAATCACCCCAAGCACGCCACCGATCAAGGTGCCGACAATACCGATCAAGCTGCCCTGGACCATGAACGTCCCCATGATTTGCGCAGGCGTGGCGCCGATGGTGCGCAGGATGGCGATGTCCGAACCCTTGTCGTTCACCACCATCACCAAGGTGGCGATGATGTTGAACGCCGCCACCGCGATGATCATCATCAGCAGCAGGCCAATCATGGTCTTTTCCATCTTCATGGCGCTGAACAGGCTGCCTTGGGTGTGCGACCAGTCATCGGCGTGATAGGCCGCCCCCAGCTGCGCAGCAATTGCCTTGGACACCTGCGGCGCGGCATACAAGTCATGCAATTTGAGCCGCACGCCCTGCACGCTACCCGGTGCCCAACGCTGCATCTCGCCGGCATCAGCGACGTTGATGTAGGCCTGCGAGCCATCCAGTTCGGCGCCAACCTTGAAGATGCCAACCACAGTCAGGCGCTGCATGCGCGGGGTGATACCGCCCGGCGCCTTGCTGATCTCAGGAACGATCAGGGTCAGTTTGTCTCCAGTATTGAGGCGGAAACGTCGCGCTGTCAGCTCGCCGATGACCACGCCGTATTCACCCGGCACCAGGTCTTGCAGGCTACCTTGGACGATGTGCTGACCCACGATGGAAACCTTGCCCTCTTCGGCCGGGTCGATACCGCCCACCTGAATCGGCTGCATCGCGCCCTTGTAGGACAGCATGCCTTCCATTTCGGTAATCGGCGCCGCGGCGATCACTGCCGGGTTCTTCAGCGCGGCATCGGCGATTTTTTGCCAATCATCCAGCGGTTGCACGCCAAGGATGCTGGCATGCGGCACCAAGCCGAGAATGCGCGAGCTCATCTCACGCTGGAAGCCGTTCATCACCGACAGCACCACGATCATCGCCAGCACGCCCAGGGACAGGCCGATCATCGAGGTCATGGAGATGAACGAGATGAAGTGATTGCGGCGCTTGGCACGGGTGTAGCGAGCACCGATGAACAAGGGCAAGGGTCTGAACATGTACGAAAACACCCAAGAAAAAAGTTGCGGGGCGGTTTATCCCGCCCCGGGCAAGCGACTCAGATCGCCACCAGGTGGCCGTCTTCGAGCTTCAATACGCGGTCCATCTGACGCGCCAGGTTGAGGTCGTGGGTGACCACCAGGAAGGCGGTTTGCGAAGCGCTGGAAAGCTCTTGCATCAGCTCCTGAATACCCTGGGCGGTGTGATGGTCGAGGTTGCCGGTCGGCTCATCGAGCATCACCAGGCCTGGGCGATTGACCAGCGCCCGGGCAATCGCCACGCGCTGACGCTCACCACCGGACAACTCAGCCGGCTTGTGGCTCAGGCGATGGCTCAAGCCCACGCGTTTTAGCAGCGCTTCAGCCCGCTCGCGCGCCTCCGGGATCGGCGTGCGACCGATCAGCAGCGGCATGCAGACGTTTTCCAGAGCGGTGAACTCGGCCAGCAGGTGGTGGAACTGGTAGACGAAGCCCAGCGCGCGGTTGCGCAGCAGGCCGCGGGCGCGCTCACCGAGCGCCGACAACTCCTCGCCGGCCAACCACACGCTGCCCTGGCTTGGGGTGTCGAGACCGCCGAGCAGGTTGAGCAAGGTACTCTTGCCCGAACCTGAGCTACCGACGATGGCCACACGCTCGCCGGGGTGCAGCTCCAGCTGCAGATTGGCCAGCACCTGCACCGACTCCGGGCCCTCGTCGTAGGACTTGCCCAGGTTGCGGCAACTCAGAACGGCTTTATCACTCATGCGCGACTCACTCATAACGTAGCGCCTCTGCAGGCTGGGTGCGGGCCGCACGCCAGGCCGGGTACAGGGTGGCGAAGAAACTCAGGACCAATGCCGCGCCACAGACCTGCCAGACGTCCTGGGCCATGATCTGCGACGGCAGGTAATCGATGAAGTACACATCGGCGTTGAGGAACTTGTGCCCGATCAACGTCTCCAGGCCGGCGATCGCGGCGCTGACATTGAGTGCGGCGATGATGCCGACGACGGCGCCGATCAAGGTCCCGACCACGCCGATTACCGTACCCTGGACCATGAAGATGGCCATGATCTGCCCGGGGGTGGCGCCGAGCGTACGCAAGATGGCGATGTCGCCTTTCTTGTCGTTGACCACCATCACCAGGGTGGAAATGATGTTGAACGCCGCCACCGCGACGATCAGCAACAGCAGCAGGCCGATCATGGCCTTCTCCATGCGAATCGCCTGGTACAGGTTGCCGTGGCTGCGGGTCCAGTCGCGGGCGTAGAACTCCTGGTCGCCCAGGCGCTGAGCGATATCCCAGGCAACCCGTGGGGCCTGGAACAGGTCGTCGAACTTCAGCCGCACACCCTGGACCTGATCGGGCTTCCAGCGGTGCAGGCGGGACAGATCGGCAATGTTGGTCAGCCCCATATAACCGTCGATCTCGCCAGCGCCGACGTGGAAGGTGCCGACCACGGTAAAGCGCTTCATGCGCGGGAACATGCCGGCCGGCGTCACGCTGACCTCGGGGGCGACGAAGGTCAGCTTGTCGCCGATGGCAACGCCCAGTTTGGCGGCGGCCTTGTCGCCGATCATGATGCCCCACTCGCCCGGTGCAAGCTTGTCCAGGCTGCCTTCGCGAATGAAGTTGTCGATGATCGACACCTCCCGCTCACGGGCCGGATCGATGCCGTTGAGCAGCACCTTGGAGACTTTGCCGTCGTGGGTCAGCAGGCCCTGCATCTGGGTGAAGGGCGCCACCGCCAGCACTTGCGGATTCTGCTTTACTTGTTGAGCAAGGGCCGGCCAATCATTGATCGGTTGGCCGCTCTCAAGCGTGGCGTGAGGGATCATGCCAAGCACGCGGGTACGCATCTCGTGGTCGAAACCGTTCATGACCGAGAGCACCACGATCATCACCACCACGCCCAGGGCGAGGCCGATCATCGAGGTCAGGGAAATGAACGAGACGAAGTGATTGCGACGCTTGGCACGGGTATAACGCGTACCGATGAATGCGAATAGAGGTCTGAACATGTCGGGGCTTGTTCGGATGAAAGGGAACGTCCTTGTGGCGGGGCGCCTACGGCGGCTTTACACTCGGACCACCGCCGTAACCTTGGGTTCGCCATGACGACATTAGACGATGAAGATCGCCGCGAATACTACCGCATCGAAGACAGGATCGCACTGGAAATCAGCCCCTTGAGCGCGGCTGAGGCCCTTGAGCCAGAACTGTTGCAGGATGATTCGCCGCTATTCAACCTGCTCAGCGAACTGCACCTGTCGGACTTCGAATCCCAGCATCTGCTACGCCAGTTGAGTGACAAAGACCGCACCCTCGCCGCGTTTCTGCGCGCCCAGAACAAACGCCTCGATCTGCTCAGCGCCGTGGTCGCCCAAACCCTGCTGGGCGAAATCGGCCAGCCGCACCGGGTGATTCTGTCCGAAGGCGGCATCGAGTTCGCCCAGGCCCAGCAGATCGCCGCAGGCACTCGGGTCAAAGTGAAAATGGTGCTGATGCCCCGCGCCCATGGCCTGCTGCTGCGCGGCAGGGTCAGCCACTGCGACCTGCGCCCGGATGGCGATTACGAGGTCGGCACCGAATTCACCGACATGACCGATGCCCAGCGCCAACTGCTCGCCCGCTACATCTTGCAGCGCCAGCAACAGCAACGACGCCAGGCGCTGGAACAGAACGATCCCGCCTCCTGAGCCCTGCTCTTTTTGATTTGAAGGAACGAACGTGACCCTGATCTACGGCCATCGCGGCGCCAAGGGCGAAGCGCCCGAAAATACCCTGACCAGCTTTCGCAAGTGCTTGTCGCACGGCGTCAACCGTTGCGAGCTGGACCTGCACCTGTCGGCCGACAACCAGCTGATGGTAATCCACGACCCGACCCTCAAACGCACCACCGGCCGGCGCGGCAAGGTGGTCGAGCACATTGCCGCCGACCTTGCCACCTACGACGCCCGCAAGGGCGGCCCAGGGCATGTCCAGCCGTGCCCCATTCCTCGTCTTGAGGAGCTGTTCGAGAAGTGTGATTTCGAGCATTGGCAACTGGAGGTCAAGAGCGCCTCGCGCACCCGCGCTGCCAGCACTGTGCTGGCGATTCGCGAACTGGCCCAGCAATACGGCCTGCTGGACAAGATCACCATCACCTCGAGCTCGCGGGAAGTGCTCGGCGCCGCCCTGGAGCTGGTCCCGGACGTGTCGCGTGGGTTGGTCGCCGAATATGCCTGGCTCGACCCGCTGAAGGTCGCGCAGAACTACAACTGCCAGATACTGGCACTGAACTGGACGCTATGCACCCCAGAGCGCCTGATCAAGGCCCAGCGCCAGGGGTTGCACGTGTCGGTGTGGACGGTCAACGAGCCGGCACTGATGCGCCGACTCGCCGACTTTGGCGCTGATAGCCTGATTACAGACTTTCCCGGTTTGGCCAAGACCACCCTTGGGAAGGACTGAACCCGCACTCCCCGACCGGCTCAGGCCACCGGCCGGAGCCGCTCAAAAAAGCCGGTTCAGGCCGTCGTAGGCCGCTACCCGATAGGCTTCGGCCATGGTCGGGTAGTTGAAGGTGGTGTTGACGAAGTACTTCAGGGTGTTGCGCTCACCCGGCTGATCCATGATCGCCTGGCCGATGTGGACGATCTCCGAAGCCTGGTAGCCGAAGCAGTGCACGCCGAGGATCTGCAACGTCTCGCGGTGGAACAGGATCTTCAACATGCCTTGCGGCTCGCCGGCGATCTGCGCGCGGGCCATGCTCTTGAAGAACGCCTTGCCGACTTCATAAGGCACTTTGGCCTGGGTCAGCTCCTGCTCGTTCTTGCCGATCGAGCTGATCTCCGGAATGGTGTAGATGCCAGTCGGCACATCGTTGACGAAGCGCCAGCTGCCGTTGTCGACGATGCTGCCGGCCGCCGAACGACCCTGGTCGTGGGCAGCGCTGGCCAGGCTCGGCCAGCCGATCACGTCACCCGCGCCATAGATGTTCGGCACGGTGGTGCGGTAAGCCTCGTCGACCTCGATCTGGCCACGGCTGTTGACCTTGATGCCGATGTTTTCCAAGCCCAGCTTGTCGGTGTTGCCGGTGCGGCCGTTGCACCACAGCAAGGCGTCGGCCTTGATCTTCTTGCCCGACTTCAGGTGCAGGATCACCCCATTGTCCAAGCCTTCGACTCGCTCGTACTCCTCGTTATGGCGCACGGTGATGTTGTTGTTGCTGAAGTGGTAGCTCAGCGCCTGGGAGATTTCCGAGTCGAGGAAGCTCAGCAACTGGCCGCGGTTATCGACCAGTTCGACCAGTACGCCCAGGCCGCTGAAGATCGAGGCGTATTCGCAACCGATCACGCCGGCGCCATAGACGATCAGCTTGCGCGGGGTGTGGCTCAGGCTGAGGATGGTGTCGCTGTCGTAGACCCGTGGGTGATGGAAGTCGATATCGGCTGGGCGATAGGGGCGCGAGCCGGTGGCGATGATAATGTGCTTGGCGACCAGTTTCTCGACCACGCCATTGGGGCAGACCACTTCGACGGTCTGCTCGTCGGCGAAGCTGCCGGTGCCGAAGAACACGTCGACACGGTTGCGCGCGTAGTAGCCGGTGCGCGAGGCGACTTGCTTGGAGATGACCTTCTCGGCGCTCTTGAGCACGTCCGGGAAGGAGAACCAGCGCGGCTCACCAATGGCACGGAACATCGGGTTGGTGTTGAACTGCATGATCTGCCGCACCGAGTGACGCAGTGCCTTGGACGGGATGGTGCCCAGGTGGGTGCAGTTGCCGCCGACTTGGCGACGGCTATCGACCATCGCCACCTTGCGCCCTGCTTTGGCGGCGTTCATTGCCGCACCTTCTCCGGCCGGGCCGGAACCCAGCACCACTACGTCGTAGTTGTAGACAGCCATGCGTACTCCTTCAGAACTCGCCCGCCGGCCACGGTAGCCGCGGGACTCGATCATGTCGCCGGGGCGCCATGAGAAAATTCGGGTGCAGTCTAATCAAGCGTGAACGCCGCGCACATTAACCCTTGGTCGCGTCGTAGGCCATTTTTGCCTGCACTACATTGTCGTTATCGTTCACCGATTCCCTGGCGCCGATCATCCCTGCCTACGCTTTCACTCGCCTTTCACTGCCCGCTCGAAGCCGGGCGTAGCCTGAGAGACGAAGCCACCCTCGACCCGGGTCACCAGAATCGCGGCGATGTCGTGGGCGACGGCGTAATCCCAGCCGCGCTCCGGTCCCATGATCAACAACAAGGTCGAATAGCCGTCGGCTTGCAGCGCCGAGGCATCGAGCACGGTCACCGCAGCCAGCTCATGTTCGACCGGCCGCCCCAGGCGCGCATCGAAGGTGTGCGAATAGCGCCGGCCATTCTCCTCGAAATAGTTGCGATAGTCACCCGAGGTCGATACAGCCAGGCCATTGACGCTGATCACCTGGCGGGCGATCTGGCGGTCTGCGCGCGGCAGTTCCAGGGCGATCCGCCAGGGACTGCCATCGGGCTTGCGCCCTACTGCCTTGAGCTCCCCAGTAGCTTCCGCGAGGAAGTTGGCAATGCCCATGGCAGCCAAGCGCTGGGCGATCAGGTCGACGGCATGGCCGGCGGCGATGCTGTTGAAGTCGAGTTCTACTGCGCCATCCTTGCACAGCATGCCCGGTTCCCTGCGCAGGTGCTGGTAGCCGACGCGCTGGCGGGCCTGGGCCAAAGCGTGCGGATCAGGAACCCGCTCATGACGGGCTTGGGGGCCGAAGCCCCACAGGTCGAGCAAGGGTTCGACCGTCAGATCGAAGGCGCCAGCGCTCTGCTCGGCCAGGTGTTGGCCGAAGTCGACCAATTCAAGTAGGTCGGCGGGCATGGCCAGGCACTGATTGGCGGGGAGCTGATTGAACTGGCTGACGGTGGAATCGCTGCGGTAGGTGGAGTAGTGCTGGTCGATGTCGTGCAGGATCGCTTCGACGGCTTGGCGGACCTGCTCGGGGGGCGGGCCATCGGCTTCACGCACGTACTGGATGCTGTAGCTGCTGCCCATGGTCGGTCCGCTGAGGCGCTCCAGGGTTGAGCGCTGGTCGCAGGCGCCAAGCAGTAGCAGGGTGAGCAGGAGCGTTGCGCGCATTCATTGAGTCTCGGTTGTCTGGGCCGGCGCTATCGCGGGGCAAGCCCGCTCCCACGTATAACAACACAAGCTGCGGGGGCGCATGGGCTACGCGGGAGACTAGGCTACGGGGGAAACTAGACTGCGCAGGAGCGGGCTACGTGGGAGCGGGCTTGCCCCGCGATAGCGCCAGCACAGATACCACAATAGGCTGGACAAAAAAAACGGGAACCCAAAGGTTCCCGTTTTTTCATTGCCTTACAAGCGAATCAGCGTGGAAACGCTGGCGGGTTCACACCGGCCATGTCTTCCATCACACGAACCACCTGGCAGCTGTAGCCGAATTCGTTGTCGTACCAGACGTACAGAACAACGCGGTTGTCATTGCAGATGGTCGCTTCAGCGTCCACTACACCAGCGTGGCGCGAGCCTACGAAGTCAGTGGAAACCACTTCCTGCGAGCTGACGTAGTCGATCTGCTTGTGCAGCTCGGAGTGCATGGCGGTCTGGCGCAGGTACTCGTTGATCTCTTCGCGGCTGGTGCCCTTCTCGAGATTCAAGTTGAGGATGGCCATCGACACGTTAGGCGTCGGAACGCGGATCGCGTTACCGGTCAGCTTGCCCTTGAGCACTGGCAGCGCCTTGGCAGCAGCAGTGGCAGCACCGGTTTCGGTGATAACCATGTTCAGCGGCGCGGCGCGGCCACGACGGCTGCCCTTGTGGAAGTTGTCGATCAGGTTCTGGTCGTTGGTGAACGAGTGAACGGTTTCGACGTGACCATTGACGATGCCGTACTGGTCGTTGATCGCCTTGAGCACCGGCACGATGGCGTTGGTGGTGCAGGAGGCGGCGGAGATGATCTTGTCATCTGCGCTGATGTCGCCATGGTTGATGCCATGCACGATGTTCTTCAGCGCGCCTTTGCCAGGCGCGGTGAGGATCACGCGGGCAGCGCCCGGGCAAGCCAGGTGCTGGCCGAGGCCGTCAGCGTCACGCCATACGCCGGTGTTGTCGACGATCAGGGCGTTTTCGATGCCGTACTGGGTGTAGTCGACTTCGCTTGGGTTCTTCGCGTAGATAACCTGGATCAGGTTGCCGTTGGCGGTGATGGTGTTGTTGGCTTCGTCGATGGTGATGGTGCCATCGAACGGGCCGTGCACCGAGTCACGACGCAGCAGGCTGGCACGCTTGACCAGGTCGTTCTCGGCGCCTTTGCGCACGACGATGGCGCGCAGACGCAGGCCGTCGCCACCACCGGTTTTTTCGATCAGGATGCGCGCCAGCAGGCGGCCGATGCGACCGAAGCCGTACAGGACAACGTCGGTGCCTTTGCGCGCCGAGGCGTTCTGTTGGCCAACCACGTCAGCCAGCTCTTCGCGCACGAACTGCTCGGCGCTGCGGCCATTGCCTTCGAGCTTGAACTTGTTGGCCAGCTTGCCCAGGTCGACCGAAGCGGCGCCCAGTTTCAGCTCGCTCATCGCTTTGAGCAGCGGGAATGTCTCGTGGACGGACAGCTCGGTCTCGTCGCTCTGACGGTGACGCGCAAAGCGGTGGGCTTTGAGGATCGAGATAACCGAACGGTTGATCAGGCTGCGGCCATAGATCGAGCTCACCACGTTGTTATTGCGGTAGAGCTGACCGATAAGCGGGATCATCGCTTCAGCAAGCGCTTCACGATCGATCCACTCACCAAGACACTGGTCGGGCTTCTGAGTCACGGGAACCTTCCACATGTAGGGGGAGAAAAAAGGGGCTACATTATGACGCCCCACAGCGTATCGGGCAATGAGCGCCTGTCGCCGTCGCCACACCGCGCTGTTCTGGCCCTCGCGAGCCTGACAGCCGGCACTGGCGTCGGTACAATCGACCTCTTTGCCGCAACGCTTGGAGTGCAATCTCCCGTGTCAGTTCTGCGCCTACCGCAAATGTCGGCCACAGCCGGCAAACAAACCTGGGGCAACCTGCCCGGTGCCGCCCTCAGCCTGGCCATCGCCGAGGCCGCCAGCGGCGCCCGCCGGTTCACCCTGTTGCTGACCGCCGACAGCCAGGCGGCCGATCGTCTGGAGCAGGAGCTGCGCTTCTTCGCCCCGCAGCTGCCGGTGCTGCCGTTCCCCGACTGGGAAACCCTGCCCTACGACCTGTTCTCGCCGCACCAGGACATCATCTCCCAGCGCATTGCCAGCCTGTATCGGCTGCCAGAGCTGGATCACGGCATTTTGGTCGTGCCGATCACCACTGCCCTGCACCGCCTGGCGCCGACGCGGTTCCTGCTCGGCAGCAGCCTGGTGCTGGACGTTGGCCAGACGATTGACGTCGAACAGATGCGCACCCGCCTGGAGGCCAGCGGCTATCGCTGCGTCGACACCGTCTACGAGCATGGCGAGTTCGCCGTGCGCGGGGCACTGATCGATCTCTACCCGATGGGCAGCAAGCTGCCCTACCGGATCGACCTGTTCGACGACGAAATCGAGACCCTGCGCACGTTCGACCCGGAAACCCAGCGTTCGATCGACAAGGTCGACTCGGTGCGCCTGCTGCCGGCGCGCGAGTTCCCGATGCAAAAAGAGGAAGTGACCCGCTTCAAGGCGCGCTTTCGCGAACGCTTCGATGTCGATTTCCGCCGCAGCGCGATCTTCCAGGACTTGGCCAGCGGGATCATTCCGGCCGGCATCGAGTATTACCTGCCGCTGTTCTTCGAAGAAACCTCGACCCTGTTCGACTACCTGCCGGCCGACACCCAGGTGTTTTCGTTGCCGGGCGTCGAACAGGCGGCGGAGCACTTCTGGAATGATGTGCGTGGGCGCTATGAGGATCGCCGCGGCGACCTGACCCGCCCGCTGCTGCCGCCAGCAGAGTTGTTCCTGCCGGTCGAGGACTGCTTCGCCCAGCTCAAACAGTGGCCACGCGTGGTGGTCAGCAGTGACGACGTCGAGCCCGCCGCCGGCCGCGAACGCTTCCCGGCGCGCGCCCTGCCCAACCTGGCCATCGAAGCCAAGGCCAACCAGCCTCTGGCGGCACTGGCGAACTTCCTCGACCAGTTCCCTGGGCGGGTGCTGTTCACCGCTGAATCGGCAGGCCGCCGCGAGGTGCTGCTGGAGCTGCTCGAACGCCTCAAGCTACGGCCCCAGACAGTCGAAGGCTGGACCGACTTCGTCACCGGCAAAGAGCGCCTGGCGATCACCATCGCCCCACTCGACGATGGCCTGCTGCTGGACGACCCAGCCATCGCCCTGATCGCCGAAAGCCCGCTGTTCGGCCAACGGGTGATGCAGCGCCGCCGCCGTGAAAAACGCGGCGAAGCTGCCAACGACGCGGTGATCAAGAACCTTACCGAGCTGCGCGAAGGCGCCCCGGTGGTGCACATCGACCATGGCGTAGGCCGCTACCTGGGCCTGGCAACGCTGGAAATCGATGGCCAGGCCGCCGAGTTCCTGACCCTCGAATACGCCGAGAACGCCAAGCTGTATGTGCCGGTCGCCAACCTGCACCTGATCGCCCGCTACACCGGCAGCGATGACGCCCTGGCGCCGTTGCACCGCCTGGGCTCGGAAACCTGGCAGAAGGCCAAGCGCAAAGCTGCCGAGCAAGTGCGTGACGTCGCCGCCGAGCTGCTCGACATCTATGCCCGCCGCGCCGCGCGCAAAGGCTATGCCTTCGCCGACCCTGCCGCCGACTACGCCACCTTCAGCGCCGGCTTCCCGTTCGAGGAAACCCCCGACCAGCAGAACGCCATCGAAGCGGTGCGCGCCGACATGCTGGCCGGCAAGCCGATGGACCGCCTGGTCTGCGGCGACGTCGGCTTTGGCAAGACCGAAGTGGCCATGCGTGCCGCTTTCATCGCCGTGCACAGCGGTCGCCAGGTGGCTGTGCTGGTGCCCACCACCCTGCTCGCCCAGCAGCACTACAACAGCTTCCGTGACCGCTTCGCCGATTGGCCGGTGACGGTCGAGGTGATGAGCCGCTTCAAGTCGGCCAAGGATATCGCCAGCGCCGCCGCAGACCTCGCCGAAGGCAAGATCGACATCCTCATCGGCACCCACAAGCTGCTGCAGGACGATGTGCGCTTCAAAGACCTCGGCCTGGTGGTGATCGACGAAGAACACCGCTTTGGCGTGCGTCAGAAAGAACAGCTCAAGGCCCTGCGCAGCGAAGTGGATATCCTCACCCTGACCGCCACGCCTATCCCGCGCACCTTGAACATGGCCGTGGCCGGCATGCGCGATCTGTCGATCATCGCCACCCCGCCGGCGCGCCGGCTGTCGGTGCGCACCTTCGTCATGGAGCAGAACAACAGCACGGTCAAGGAAGCACTCCTGCGTGAGCTGCTGCGGGGCGGCCAGGTGTACTACCTGCACAACGATGTGAAAACCATCGAAAAATGCGCCGCCGACCTCGCCGAGCTGGTTCCCGAAGCTCGTATCGGCATCGGCCACGGGCAGATGCGCGAACGTGAGCTGGAACAGGTGATGAGCGACTTCTATCACAAGCGCTTCAATGTGCTGATCGCCTCGACCATCATCGAGACCGGCATCGACGTGCCCAGCGCCAACACCATCGTCATCGAGCGTGCCGACAAGTTCGGCCTGGCCCAGCTGCACCAGCTGCGCGGTCGGGTCGGTCGTAGCCACCACCAGGCCTACGCCTACCTGCTCACGCCAGCCCGGCAGAAAATCAGCAGCGACGCCGAGAAACGCCTGGAGGCCATCGCCAACACCCAGGACCTGGGCGCAGGCTTCGTCCTGGCCACCAACGACCTGGAAATCCGTGGCGCCGGTGAGCTGCTCGGCGAAGGCCAGAGCGGGCAAATCCAGGCAGTGGGCTTTACCCTCTACATGGAAATGCTCGAGCGCGCGGTCAAGGCCATTCGCAAGGGCACCCAGCCAAACCTTGAGCAACCTCTGGGCGGCGGCCCGGAGATCAACCTGCGCCTGCCGGCACTGATCCCCGAGGACTACCTGCCCGACGTGCACGCCCGCTTGATCCTGTACAAGCGCATCGCCTCGGCGGCCGACGAAGAAGGTCTCAAGGACCTGCAAGTGGAAATGATCGACCGCTTCGGCCTGCTGCCGGAGCCGACCAAGAACCTGATCCGCCTGACCCAGCTCAAGCTGCAGGCGGAAAAGCTCGGCATCAAGAAAGTCGATGGCGGCCCCAATGGCGGCAAGATCGAGTTCGAGGCCGAGACGCCGGTCGACCCGCTGACCCTGATCAAACTGATCCAGGGCCAGCCCAAACGCTATAAGTTCGAAGGCGCAACCCAGTTCCGTTTCCTGGTGCCGATGGAACGCCCCGACGAACGCTTCAATACCCTGGAGGCGCTGTTCGAGCGCCTGACCCCACAGACTGCCTGAAGGAAGATCCATGCGTGCCATCCGTTGCCTGACCTTGCTGCTGACGCTGTTTGCGCCGGCCGCCTTCGCCGAAGGCCTGTATCAGGTAGAAATGATTCTGGTGCGCCAGAACGAGGTGCCGGCAGTGACCAGCCAGTTCGCCCCGGAAGATTGGAGCGCCGGCGCCCCACGCCTGGCCAAGGACGCTGAACGTCCGCCCGTGCTGGGCGATGAGGCCACTCGCCTGGAAGCGACGCCCAGCTACACCGTGCTGCTGCACAAGGCCTGGCAACAACAGCTTGGCAGCGAGCCAAGCCGGATTGCCGTCGGCGCGGGTGAAGAGCAATTTGGCCACTTTCCCATCGAAGGCAACCTGAGCCTTACCGAAGGCCGTTTCATCGCAGTTGAGGCGAACTTCTGGGTCAACCAACTCGACGGCAATGGCAGCGTGCTGCGCAGCGAGCAGTTCAAGCAAACCAACAGCAATATGAAGAGCGGCCAACTGACCTTCCTCGATGGTGGGCATCTGGCCCTGCTGCTGAAAGTCGCGCCGGTTGGTGCGCGCAAGCTGCCGGTGATGGATCCGGAGATGATGGAGCAGTGAAGTGAGCGAGAGCGAGGCGCGGCAACTGCTCAGGGACCACGAAAGCTGGACCGCAGATTTTGATCCCGGCGCCCTTGGGCGTGGTCGCGACTATGCGGCACAGGACCGCGTGACCCTCCACTCGATCCACGACAACACCATCGAGTCGACCTGCACCGGCTCTGCTCGGCATCTCTACAGCCAGAAGATCAACCTGGTGATGAATGCTGGCAGGCTGCGGGTCCTAGCACGCTGCTCCTGCCCGGTCGGGATCAACTGCAAGCACTGCGCCGCCGCCCTTTTTCATCTGCAGGGCGATCGGCCAGCACTGAACGACCACACGCTGGCCTTGCCGCACGAACTGAGCAAATGGGTGGAGGGCCTGGAAACGCCAACCCCAGCAGCCAAAGCCCGCGAAGCCTCGCGCAAAGGCCCGGCCATCTATTACCAGATCAGCCTTGATCAACAGCGCTGGCTGCTGACAGCGATGAAGGGCACGCCGCAAGCCGACGGCCACCTGAAGCTGAGCCGGATCACCTCGATGCCGGAGATGATCTACTACACCCCGCGCTACGTCACCGACGAAGACGCACGCGTGCTACGCCTGATCGATACCCAGAGCAGAGGCGCAGCACTGCCCATGCTTTGCCTGGAAGGCAAGAAGGGTGCGGAGCTGTTGGAGTACGCCTTGGCAACCGGGCGGGTGCTGCTCGCCGAGCCCCAGGCAACCCTCGCCGCCGGGCCGGTACGGCATGCCGCGTTTCGTTGGGTGCGGCTGAACAACGGCAGTTATCGCGGCGCCTGGTACCACGATGAACACATGCCCCTGCTCGCCCTGCCGCTCGACCCGCTGTATTACATCGATACCGAAAATCACCTGGCGGGTAAGCTCAGCCACGACCTGGACCCCTTCATAGCCAGCCAACTAGCACGTGCACCTACCGTACCCGAACACCTGGTCATCCCCTTGAGCCATCGCCTGAACGCCCTGAACCGTCACGTGCCAACGCCAACGCCAGTGCGCAGTGAAACCATTGATAGCCTCACCCCCACGCCGCGGCTGACCCTGGGCAGCCTCGAATTCAGCGCCTACATGCCCAAGACCGGACGCATGCAGCGCCAGATGCAACACCGCGCCGCCCTCGCCTTCGACTACGACGGCCTGCGCGCCACCGGCACTGATGACAAACCGCTGACCCGCCTGGTCGGCGAGACCAGCCAGCGCATCCAGCGCCAACCCCAGGCCGAGCAGGCCATTCGCAAAACCCTGCGTGAGTTCGGCTTCAAGCCGGCCACCCGGCAGAGCAAGGCCCTGCCCGACAGCGCTGGCGACATGCACCAACTGCCCGACGATGAAGCCTGGCTGCAGTTCGCCCGCGAAGGCCTGCCGCGCCTGCGCGAGGCCGGCTGGGAGGTCGAAGTACACCGCGACTTCGCCTTCAACCTGCACGAGGTGGACGACTGGTACGCCACGGTCGAGGAAGCCCCTGGCCATGAATGGTTCGATCTGGAGCTGGGCATCGTCGTCGATGGTGAACGCCACAGCCTGCTGCCGATCGTCCTGCAGCTACTGCGCAGCAACCCCGAGCTATTGCGCCCCAGCGAGCTGGCCCGGCGCAATGACGATGAACACCTGCTGATCGACCTCAACCGGGGCCGACCAGAGAGCCCGGCCCTGCGGGTAGCCCTGCCCTACGGCCGCATCAAGGCGGTGATGGGCACCCTCGGCGAGCTCTACCTGCACGAGGACGCCGCAGGCCCCGCCCTGCGCCTGGACCGCGCCGACGCCGCCCGCCTGAACGATATCGAGCACCTGCCGCTGCACTGGGAAGGCGGCGAGCACGTACGCGGCCTCGGTCGGCGCCTGCGTGACGCCCGCGAGCTTGAGGTCGAGGCGCCCAAACAGCTCAAGGCCACCTTGCGCCCTTACCAGCAACAGGGCCTGAACTGGCTACAGGCGCTGCGCGAGATGGGCACCGGCGGCATCCTTGGCGACGACATGGGCCTGGGCAAGACCCTGCAAACCCTCGCCCACCTACTGCTGGAAAAGCAGCACGGACGCCTGCAGCAGCCAGCCCTGGCGGTCATGCCCACCAGCCTGGTACCCAACTGGCTGGACGAGGCCCAGCGCTTCGCCCCCGACTTGCGCGTACTCGCCCTGCACGGCCCAGGCCGCAGCAAGCATTTTGCCACGCTCAGTGAGTACGACCTGGTTCTGACCACCTACGCCCTGGTGCCGCGCGACCTTGAACACCTACGCGCACAGCCTTGGCATACGCTAGTGCTCGACGAGGCGCAGAACATCAAGAGCAGCACCAGCAAGGCCGCCCTGGCCGTTTGCGAGCTACAAGCCACTCAGCGCCTATGCCTGACGGGCACACCGATGGAAAACAACCTGGGTGAGCTATGGTCGCTGTTCCACTTCCTGATGCCCGGCTGGCTGGGCGATCTCAAACGCTTCAACCACGACTACCGCACCCCGATCGAGCGCCACGGCGACCACGAACGCATGGCCCACCTGGCCAGTCGCATCCGCCCGTTCCTGCTGCGACGCACCAAAGAGCAGGTGGCGCAGGATCTACCCGCCAAGACCGAGATGGTTCACTGGGTCGAGCTCAGCGACGCCCAGCGCGACACTTATGAAGCGGTACGGGTGGCGATGGACAAGAAGGTCCGCGACGAGCTGGCGCGCAATGGCGCAGCGCGCAGCCAGATCGTCATCCTCGACGCGCTGCTCAAGCTGCGCCAGGTGTGCTGCGACCTGCGTTTGGTCAAGAGCGTGGAGAGCAAAGGCAACCAGGCCGACAAAGGCAAACTAGGCAGCCTGATGCAGATGCTCGAAGAGCTGCTCAGCGAAGGCCGCCGGGTACTGCTGTTTTCGCAGTTCACCTCGATGCTGGCGCTGATCGAGCAAGAGCTTGAGAAACGCGAGATCCGCTACAGCCTACTGACCGGCGACACCCGTGACCGGCGCGCGCCGGTGCAGCAGTTCCAGAAGGGCGATAGCGAGGTGTTCCTGATCAGCCTCAAGGCCGGCGGCACCGGCTTGAACCTGACTGCGGCTGATACCGTGATTCACTATGACCCGTGGTGGAACCCCGCCAGCGAGAACCAGGCTACCGACCGAGCCTACCGCATCGGCCAGGACAAACCGGTATTCGTGTTCAAGCTGATTACCCGAGGAACCGTGGAAGAGAAGATCCAGCTGCTACAGCAAGAGAAAGCGGCACTGGCAGCCGGGCTGCTGGATGGCGGCCAGGCCGGGCAGTGGCGGCTTGGGGATGAGGAGATTGAAGCGCTGTTCGCGCCGTTGCCAGGCAAGCGCGGCAAGTAGCCATAATTGCCACAGCCGCATCGCGGGCCGAGCCTGCTCCTACAGAGATGGATAAGATCTGTGGGAGCGGGCTTGCCCCGCGATGAGGGCCAACCTGTCAATCGACCAGCTGCGCCTCTCTCAAGGCCCCCAACGCTTCCAGCCAACGCGGCTGCTGCCGATAATCGGTGCGTGCAAAACCACGTCCGCGCATCCCGGCAATCCTCGGCGAAGGCTTGACCTTCAAGCGCTGCGCCGCACTCAGCGCCAGCTCCGCCGCCGCCCGGTCGTTGCATACCAGGCCCATATCGCAACCGGCAGTCAACGCCGCCTCGATCCGATTGGCAGCATCGCCCACCACATGCGCCCCAGCCATCGACAGGTCATCACTGAAGATCACCCCGTCGAAGCCCAACTCGCCGCGCAGGATGTCCTGCAACCAGCGTCGGGAAAAACCAGCAGGCTGAGTGTCGATTTGCGGGTAAATGACATGCGCCGGCATTACCGCCGCCAATTGACCGCTCAGACGGGTGAAGGGCACCAGGTCGGCCTGGCGCAGTTGCTCAAGGCTGCGCTCGTCAGTAGGAATCGCCACATGCGAATCCGCTTCAGCCCAACCATGCCCCGGGAAGTGCTTGCCGCAAGCGGCCATACCCGCAGCATTCATACCGCGGATGAACGCACCGGCCAGCTGCGTGGCACGCTCAGGATTACCCTCGAACGCACGACTACCCACCACTGCGCTGCGCTGATGATCAAGATCCAGCACCGGGGCGAAGCTCAAGTCCAAGCCTACCGCCAACACCTCGGTGGCCATCAGCCACCCGCACTGCTCGGCCAGGTACTCGGCGTTGTCGTTATCGGCGATTGCGCGCATCGCTGGCAGGCGCACAAAGCCTTGGCGCAAGCGCTGGACCCGGCCACCTTCCTGATCGACGGCAAGAATCAGGTCAGGGCGAATGGCGCGAATCGAGGCGCACAGCTCACGCACCTGGCGCGGGCTGTCGATGTTACGCGCAAAGATGATCAGGCCGGCCACTTCGGGCTGGCGCAGCAGATGCCGGTCCTCGGCGGTCAGCCAGAGACCGGCGATGTCGACCATCAGGGAGCCTTGCAGGCTGGCAGTCATGGAAAGTCCTTCATTCGATATTCAGGGAAAGCCATTGCGGGCATGCGGCCTCGTCGATCCGCACCGGGCAGTGGGCGGGCACGCGATCGAACAGGTCCAGTAAATCAACATTGCGCAGGCGTACGCAGCCATGGGACAGAGGTATACCCAGCGGTTGCGTATCCGGCGTGCCGTGCAGATAGATATAGCGGCGAAACGTGTCGCGCCGACCCAGACGATTGACCCCGGGTTCGCAGCCACTGAGCCAGAGGATGCGACTGAGGATCCAGTCGCGCCCGGGAAATGCTGCGTGCAGCGCCGGCGACCACACCTCACCCGTCCAGCGGCGACTGCTCAACACCGCGCCGAGGGGCAAGCCGGCACCGATCTTGGCCCGCACTTGATGCAGGCCGCGTGGGGTGCAACCCGAACCATTGAGCTCACCGGCACCGTTGCGCGCGGTGGAAACCGCCAGGCGCAGACGCAACTGCCCATGGGCAAAACCGTAGAGGTGCTGGTCGGCGAGGGAAATGTGCAGGAAATCGAGGTCGGGCATGGGCGCTAGCTTAGCCCAACTGCTCTTGCTCGCCCAGCCTCGGCGCTCAGGCCTTGGCGGGGGTGCTGGAGGCGCTTGACTTGGCCCGCGGGCGCAGTTGCGCTGCGGCCATGGCCTCATCGGTGACACCGCTGTCGGCGCGCATACCGGCCGCCAGGAACGGCACCATCAGGCGCATGACCTGCTCGATCGAGGTATTGATACCGAAATCGGTCTCGGCAATCGCCCGCAGGGCCTTGATACCCGACATGCTGAACGCCGCGGCGCCGAGCATGAAGTGCACCCGCCAGAACAATTCGAGCGGCGGAATACGCGGGGCCGCTTCATTGACCAGTAACATGTAACGACGGAATACCTTGCCGTACATGTCTTCCAGGTAACGCCGCAGGTGGCCCTGGCTCTGACTGAACGCAAGGCCCAGCAAACGCATGAAGATCGACAGGTCATTGTTGCTGCGCGGCTGCACTACCAGCGCCTGCTCGACCAGCATCTCGAGCAGTTCTTCAAGGCTGGGCTTGCTCTCCGGACGCGCCTGGCGACGCTCCAGCTCACGCTCCAAGCTGGCACAGAAGGGGCCGAGGAAGCGCGAGAAGACTGCCTGGATCAGGGCCTTCTTGGAGCCGAAGTGATAGTTCACCGCCGCCAGGTTGACCCCGGCCTTGCTGGTGATAAGCCGCAACGAGGTTTCCGCGAACCCCCTTTCCGCGAATAGCTGCTCGGCAGCATCGAGAATGCGTTCAACGGTTTCCGATTGGGCCATGACTACTCACTACTCCGGGACGGGGCCTGACAAACAGTTGTTTGAAACATACGTTTCAGACCATCATCTGTCAAGGCTCGGTGACCCATGGGTCGCCATTAAAACACAGCGCTGCGCTTCAAGCTGCAGCCCCCGCAATACGCCCCCTCACGCATCTTCTTCAGTTAACTGCTTGCAGCGGGCCATACACTGTATATAATCCCAGTCACTGTATAAAAAGACAGAGCGCTCGCCATGTTGAAACTGACGCCACGCCAAGCCGAGATCCTGGCTTTCATCAAACGCTGCCTCGACGACAACGGCTTCCCGCCAACGCGTGCCGAGATTGCCCAGGAACTGGGCTTCAAGTCGCCCAACGCTGCCGAGGAGCATCTCAAGGCCCTGGCCCGCAAGGGTGCAATCGAGATGACCCCAGGTGCATCCCGCGGCATCCGCATCCCTGGCCACGAAGCCAAGGCGGAAGAGAGCGGCTTGCCGATCATCGGCCGGGTCGCGGCCGGTGCGCCGATTCTCGCCGAGCAGCACATCGAGCAATCCTGCAACATCAATCCGACCTTCTTCCACCCTCCTGCCGACTACCTGTTGCGTGTCCACGGCATGAGCATGAAGGACGTCGGCATCTTCGACGGCGACCTGCTGGCGGTACACACCTGCCGCGAGGCCCGTAATGGCCAGATCGTCGTCGCCCGTATCGGTGATGAAGTGACCGTCAAGCGCTTCAAGCGCGAAGGCAGCAAGGTCTGGCTGATCGCCGAGAATCCCGAATTCGCCCCCATCGAAGTCGACCTGAAACAACAGGAGCTGGTTATCGAGGGCTTGAGTGTCGGCGTCATACGCCGCTGATCCAGGAGGCGCCATGCAGCAGTTCATCCACGCACCCCAGTCCGCCCAGCTACCGCTGTTCGAAGCCTTTCTGGCCGCACCGGTACTGCCGGGCCTGAAGGCTAGCGCACGCGCGCGCAAGAGCAGCCAGCCCGAGCGGTTCAGCGAACTGGCCCTGCGCGGTGCGCCGGGTCACTGCCAAAGCCTGTTGGCGCCTGTGCTACGCGACCTGAGCGAAGAGCAAGATGCACGCTGGCTGACCCTGATCGCCCCACCCTCCAGCCTGACCCAGGCCTGGCTGCGCGATGCAGGCCTTAACCGCGAACGCATCCTGCTGCTGCAACCGGGCGGCAACCAGAGCGCCCTGCAGCTGGCCTGTGAAGCCCTGCGCCTGGGCCACAGCCACACCGTGGTCAGCTGGCTGGGCAACCTCAACGCCAACACCCGTCAGCAGCTGATCCGCGCTGCCAACAGTGGAAATGCACAAAGCCTGAACATCCGCCTCGGCTGATGTTCAGGCTTTGCCTGTATTGATCGCTATCGTGTAGCTGATACTCAGTGCAGAACGCGCGGGCCTTCTTCGCGTTCGAAGTCACCTTCGACCAGCTTGCCTGCCATCTGCACACCAACACTGAGCATGGCCTTGGCCACTTCAACGTGCTGTCCCTGCAGGAATGCCTTGGCGTCCTCGGAGAAATCCAGGGTTACCAGAGAGCCTTCATCTTCGGCGCGACGCAGCTCGATCCGGCCATCAGGCAACTCTACAATTTCAAGAAAGGACGTTGACATAAAGGGCTGTTCTCCACGAAAGGCGGGCATTGTACCAGCCAAGTGGCCTATCAGCACTCACTCAACGCGTCACGAAAACGTCGCACCAGATCTTTCAGATTTTTCCGCCAGCTTTCCAGTTCTTCCCGAGATAGCGCGGGCTGCTCGGCTTCGTCGAGATTTATGGCTTGAATCAGCGGCTGGGTAACGTCGGTTTTGGCGACTTTCTTGGCGACAGGTGGTCGGAACAAATCGGCATAAGCTGCTAGCAATTGCGCCAGCCAGGTTTCCGGTTGGCGCGCCAGTTCGAGCATCTCGGCCATTTCCGGAATCGCCACGCTTTGCAGGACTTCATCGTTGAGCAACACCTCAGCACGCGCGGCGCTAGCCTGGGGCAGACGATAGAAACCACCGATTTCGTGGCACAACCCCAGCAGCGCGCCGTACAGGTGAAACAGCGCCGATTCGCGCTCGGCCTGGATCAACCCCTGGGCGTTCATCGCCCGGCTTTGCTCAGCCTTGGCCATGGATTCCAGTGCAAGACCGGCAAAGAACAGTTTCTGGTTGGTGCGAGTGTAGAGTTCCTGGGCCATTTCAATGCCCTCCCAAAGGCTGCAAGGCGATAGCCCAGTTTCAGCCATCGCCCCGCCCTCTCGCAAGCTCAAAAATATCGCGGGGCATAGCTGTTTTTGGAGCTGTTTCGCGGGCAAGCCCGCCCCCCACAGTTATTGCGCTTATCCTGAGAAGCGGCGCAATCCCTGTGGGAGCGGGCTTGCCCGCGAAGGGGCGCAAAGCGGCCCCATATCAAGAAAGGCAGTGCGATATCAGCGCTTGTCTTCTACCTTCCACACGCTGCCATCGTAGAACGCCTTCCAACCCGTCGGCTTGCCATCGACCTCGGACTGCACGTACTGCTCCTTGGTCTTACGGCTGTAGCGGATCACCGCCGGGCGACCTTCCGGGTCTTTCTGCGGCGCTTCGCAGAGGAAGTGATACTTTGGATCGATCTCGTGCTTGTGCGGGATGATTTCCATTACCAGCGGTGCACGCGTCTCGCGGTTTTTCGGGAACTGGCTGGCAGCCAGGAACAACCCCGATGCGCCGTCACGCAGCACGTAGGTGTCGTTGACCTTCTCGCACTTGAGCTCCGGCATGTCCACCTTGTCCATCTTCGGTGGCGCCGCTTCGCCGCTCTTGAGCAGCTTGCGGGTGTTCTTGCACGCAGGGTTGGTGCAACCGAAGAACTTGCCGAAACGGCCAGTCTTGAGCTGCATCTCGCTGCCGCACTTGTCGCACTCCAGGCTCGGCCCTTCGTAGCCCTTGATGCGGTAGCTGCCTTGTTCGATCTCGTAGCCGACGCAATCTGGGTTGTTACCGCAGATGTGCAGCTTGTGCTTCTCATCGAGCAGGTAGGCATCCATCGCTGTGGCGCAGATCGGGCAGCGATGCTTGCCCAACAGCACCCGCGACTCCGACTCACCTTCGTCGTCGGCGGCAATTTCGTCGCCTGGCACCAGGTTGACGGTAGCCTTGCAGCGCTCTTTAGGCGGCAGGCTGTAGCCCGAGCAGCCAAGGAACACGCCGGTGGAGGCGGTACGAATCATCATCGGGCGGCCGCATTCCTTGCACGGAATGTTGGTCATGGTCGGCTGGTTGGCGCGCATGCCGTTTTCCGACGACTCGGCAGTCTGCAGCTTCTTGCTGAAGTCGCCGTAGAACTCGTCGAGAACGTTCTTCCAATCGCGCTCGCCCTGGGCGACGTCGTCGAGGTTTTCTTCCATGTCGGCGGTAAAGCCGTAGTCCATCAGGTTGGAGAAGCTCTCCGACAGACGTTCGGTGACGATGTCACCCATCTTCTCGGAGTAGAAGCGGCGGTTATGCAGGGTCACATAGCCACGGTCCTGAATGGTGGAAATGATTGCCGCATAGGTCGATGGACGGCCAATGCCACGCTTTTCCATTTCCTTGACCAGGCTGGCTTCGGTAAAGCGCGCCGGCGGCTTGGTGAAGTGCTGGCTTGGGTCGAGCTTGATCAGCTTGAGCGCCTCGCCCTGGGCCATGTCCGGCAGCACATCGTCTTCGCCTGGCTTACTCTGTTGCGGCAGCACCCGGGTGTAACCGTCGAACTTGAGGATACGGCCCTTGGCACGCAGCTCGAAGTCACCAGCGTTGACTGTGACGCTGGTGGACAGGTACTGCGCAGGCGGCATCTGGCAGGCCAGGAATTGGCGCCAGATCAACTCGTACAGACGCTCGGCGTCACGCTCCATGCCACTGAGCTTGGTGGGATGGGTGTTGACATCGGAAGGACGAATCGCCTCGTGCGCCTCCTGTGCGCCTGCCTTGCTGCCGTACACGATCGGCGCTTCAGGCAGGTACTGCTTGCCGAATTCTTTCTCGATGTAGCTGCGAGCCATGTCCACAGCGTCAGCCGACAGGTTGGTCGAGTCGGTACGCATGTAGGTGATGTAGCCGGCTTCGTACAAGCGCTGCGCCATCATCATGGTCTTCTTCACGCCGTAGCCCAGGCGATTGCTCGCGGCCTGCTGCAGGGTAGAGGTAATGAACGGCGCCGAAGGCTTGCTGCTGGTTGGCCGGTCTTCGCGCTTGGCCACGCTGTAGCTGGAGGCCTTGAGCTTGTCCAGGGCAGCCATGGCCTGGGCTTCGTTGAGCGGCTTGAAGGCTTCACCCTTCTCGCGCGCCACTTCGAAACGCACCTTGGCATCCTTGGCGGTGCCGAGGTCGGCGTGCACTTCCCAGTACTCTTCAGGGTTGAAGGCACGAATCTCGCGCTCACGCTCGACCACCAGCTTGACCGCTACCGACTGCACGCGACCTGCCGACAGGCCACGGGCGATCTTCGACCACAGCAGCGGCGAGACCATATAGCCCACGACGCGGTCGAGGAAGCGCCGTGCCTGCTGGGCGTTGACCCGGTCGATATCTAGCTCACCTGGCTGCGAGAACGCCTCCTGGATGGCTTTCTTGGTGATTTCGTTGAACACCACGCGTTTGTAGCGAGTGTCGTCACCGCCGATGGCCTCACGCAGGTGCCAGGCAATCGCCTCCCCTTCGCGGTCCAAGTCGGTCGCGAGATAGATGGTGTCGGCATCTTTAGCCAAACGACGCAACTCGTCGATGACCTTTTCCTTGCCCGGCAGGATCTCGTACTTGGCCTTCCAGCCCGCATCCGGATCGACGCCCATACGCGCGACCAGCTGGCGCCGAGCCTTCTCTTTCGGCGACAAGGTCGGCGCCTCACCCGCTGCAGCCTTGCCACGCTTGGCCGCCGGCTCCTTACTGGTGCTGGCCGAACCGCTGGTGGGGAGGTCACGGATGTGGCCGATACTCGACTTCACCACGTACTGGCTGCCCAGGTACTTGTTGATGGTCTTGGCCTTGGCCGGGGATTCCACAATGACCAGCGATTTGCCCATGGATCGGAGTATTCCTGAATCTGAAGATGAAAAACGCGTCAGGTGCCGCACGCGGCACCGCTATATATAGTGGCAACAGGGTGAGGTCAAGCGCAGTCGACTAAGCCTGGTCTGCACCGGGATGCTCGAACCGCCCTTCTTCGGCCGTGACCAAAGCAAAGCGTGGCACCTGCTCGCCGTCAACCTCGACTGACTCCAGGAACATCGAAAGGGGTCGCACCCAAAGCCCGTAATCACCATACAGGCATTGGTAGAAGACTACCCACTCTTCGCTTTCGGAGTGCCGCGCAGCGCCGAATACACGATACTCAGGGCCCTTGTAGTGGCGGTATACGCCTGGCTGTATGTGCATCTCGCTGACCCTCTTGAACAAATTCTGTAAAAAACAAAAACCGGGGCACATGGCCCCGGTTGCTGCCTAGCGATCGCGATCAGACGCGTTCGAAGACAGTGGTGATGCCTTGGCCCAGGCCTACACACATGGTGGCGACGCCCAGGGTACCGCCATTTTGCTTCATGACGTTGAGCAGGGTGCCCGAAATACGAGCACCAGAGCAACCGAACGGGTGTCCCAGAGCGATGGCGCCGCCGTGCAGGTTAACCTTCTCATTCATCTTGTCGAGCACTTTCAAATCTTTCAGCACTGGCAGGGCCTGTGCGGCGAAGGCTTCGTTGAGCTCGATGAAGTCGATATCGGCCATGGTCAGGCCGGCACGCTTGAGGGCTTTCTGGGTCGATGGCACCGGGCCGTAACCCATGATTGCCGGGTCGACGCCAGCTACTGCCATGGAGCGAATCACCGCCAGCGGCTGGATGCCGAGGTCCATGGCGCGCTGGCCAGACATGACGATCATGCACGAAGCACCGTCAGTGATCTGCGAAGAAGTACCGGCAGTGACCGTACCACCTTTTGGATTGAAGGCAGGTTTGAGGGCGGCCAGGCTTTCCAGGGTGGTGTCAGGGCGAATGGTTTCGTCGAAGTCAAAGACCTTGAGGAAGCCGTTTTCGTCATAACCCTGCATCGGGATGATCTCGTCCTTGAACTTGCCTTCCAAGGTCGCCTTGTGAGCGAGCTGGTGAGAGCGCAAGCCAAAGGCATCTTGCTGTTCACGGCTGATGCCATGCATCTTGCCGAGCATTTCGGCGGTCAGGCCCATCATACCCGAGGCTTTTGCCGCATGCAGCGACATGTGCGGGTTAGGGTCGACGCCATGCATCATGCTGACGTGGCCCATGTGCTCGACGCCACCGATGACGAACACGTCACCATTGCCAGTCATGATCGCCTGGGCGGCGGTGTGCAGCGCGCTCATCGACGAGCCACACAGGCGGCTGACGGTCTGCGCAGCCGAGGTGTGCGGGATCTGGGTCATCAAGGAGGCCATGCGGGCGATGTTCCAGCCCTGCTCCAGGGTCTGGTTGACGCAGCCCCAGATCACGTCCTCGACTTCTTTTGGATCGACCTTGTCATTACGCTCCAGCAGTTTGCTGATCAGGTGCGCGGACATGTCTTCGGCACGGGTGTTGCGGTGCATGCCACCCTTGGAACGGCCCATCGGGGTCCGACCGAAGTCGACAATCACCACGTCTCTTGGATTCAGGCTCATATCAATACTCTCGCTCTAACTCGTTTGGGCGCTCAGTTGAAGAAGCGCTGGCCAGTCTTGGCCATTTCGCGCAGCTTCGCGGTGGGGTGGTACAGCGGCCCCAGATCGGCGTACTGGTCGGCCAGGGCGACGAACTCAGCGACCCCGATCGAGTCGATGTAGCGCAGCGCGCCCCCACGGAAGGGAGGGAAGCCGATGCCGTACACCAGGCCCATATCGGCTTCGGCGGCGGTTTCGACAATGCCATCTTCCAGGCAACGGACGGTTTCCAGGCACAACGGGATCATCATCCAGTTGATGATGTCCTGGTCGCTGACTTCACGCTGTTCGAAGACGATCGGCTTGAGCACATCCAGCACGCTGGCATCGGCGACTTTCTTTGGCTTGCCGCGCTTGTCGGTCTCATAGGCATAGAAGCCCTTGCCGTTCTTCTGGCCGAGGCGATTGGCCTCGTACAGGGCGTCGACGGCAGAGCGGCGATCGTCCTTCATGCGGTCCGGGAAGCCTTCGGCCATCACGTCGCGGCCGTGGTGGCCGGTGTCGATACCGACCACGTCCATCAGGTAGGCCGGGCCCATCGGCCAGCCGAACTTTTCCATGACCTTGTCGATGCGCACGAAGTCGACGCCGGCGCTGACCAACTTGGCGAAGCCGCCGAAGTACGGGAACAGCACGCGGTTGACCAAAAAGCCCGGGCAGTCGTTGACCACGATCGGGTTCTTGCCCATTTTCTTGGCGTAGGCAACGGTGGTGGCCACGGCCACTTCGCTGGACTTCTCGCCACGGATCACTTCCACCAGCGGCATCATGTGCACCGGGTTGAAGAAGTGCATGCCGACGAAGTTTTCTGGGCGCTTGAGGGCTTTGGCCAGCAGGTTGATGGAGATGGTCGAGGTGTTGGAAGCGAGGATCGCATCTTCCTTGACCTGGCCTTCCACTTCAGCCAGCACGGCTTGCTTGACCTTGGGGTTCTCGACCACCGCCTCGACGACGATGTCGACATTGGCGAAGTCGCCATAGGACAGGGTCGGGCGAATGGCATTGAGCGCCTCGGCCATCTTCGCCGGGGTCAGGCGGCCCTTCTCGACGCGGTTGCCGAGCAGCTTGGAGGCTTCGTTCAAACCCAACTGAATGGCGTCTTCACGAATATCCTTCATCAGGATAGGCGTACCCTTGACCGCCGACTGGTAGGCGATACCGCCACCCATGATACCGGCGCCGAGCACGGCGGCCTGCTTCACGTCCTGGGCGATCTGGTCATGTGCCTTGGCCTTGCGCTTGAGCTCCTGATCGTTGAGGAACAGGCCGATCAGGCTGGCGGCGACGTCAGTCTTGGCCAGCTTGGCAAAACCTGCGGCTTCGACTTCCAGCGCTTTGTCACGGCCGAAGTTGGCCGCTTTCTGAATGGACTTGATCGCTTCGACCGGCGCCGGGTAGTTCGGACCCGCCTGGCCGGCAACGAAGCCTTTGGCGGTTTCGAAGGCCATCATCTGCTCGATGGCATTGAGCTTGAGTTTCTCAAGCTTGGGCTGGCGCTTGGCCTGATAATCCAGCTCACCACTGATAGCGCGCTTGATCAGGTCCAGGGCGGCAGCCTGCAGCAGCTCAGGCGCGACTACAGCGTCGACTGCGCCGACTTTCAGGGCGTCTTCGGCACGGTTTTCCTTACCGGCGGCAATCCACTCGATGGCGTTGTCCGAACCGATCAGGCGCGGCAGGCGCACGGTGCCGCCAAAGCCTGGGTAGATGCCCAGCTTGACTTCCGGCAGGCCAATCTTGGCGCTGCTGGACATGACCCGGTAGTCGGCGGCCAGGCACATTTCCAGGCCACCGCCCAAAGCGATGCCGTTGATGGCAGCCACAGTAGGCACGCCGAGATCTTCGAAGTCATTGAAGATGCGATTGGCTTCCAGGTTACCAGCGACCAGTTCGGCCTCGGGCAGCTTGAAGTTGTCGACGAATTCGGTGATGTCGGCGCCGACGATGAACACATCCTTGCCACTGCTGACGATAACGCCCTTGACCGAAGCGTCGCCCTTGATGGCAGCTACGGCCTGGCGCAGTTCGTCCAGGGTCAGGCGGTTGAACTTGTTGACGGACTCACCCTTGAGGTCGAACTTGAGTTCGACGATGCCGCTTTCAAGAGCCTTAACCGTGATGGCTTTACCTTCGTAAATCATCAACTGATCTCCACGATATGGAAGCTGAACTGTACACGCCGAACGCTGGCTGAAACGCTGTCTATTCAGCGGTCTTACCAGGCACACCCGTCAGCGCGATAGTCGGGATTCGTACGAGCGGTCTGACATACAAACGCTCAATTCATACGCCCGTTTGATTTGGGTATGCACACATTCTCCGAAATGATCGACGTTGTCAAATGCTCGCAAGCAGTGTGAAAACGCGACTTTCCGGTCATTTTGCAACGCGTGGGTGCAAACCCTGATGACAGTGATCGCCAGACATTCATGGCGGCCATAAACATAAAGGCGGGAGAGAAAATGCGTTTGGCCGATCGCAAATTCGCTGAGGCTAGCTATAGTGAGGGGCGAGTTGAATGTTTCCCGGCCTGCCTGGCCTTTCTGCGGCTGCAGAACGCATCGCGGGGCAAGCCCACTCCACGCTAACGCGGGAGCGGGTTTGCCCCGCGATGTCGTTTTTAGGGTTTAAGCGAGGGTTTCCAAGGTCTGGGCAATATTCTGCAACACAGAACTATCGCCGCGCTCTCCCCAGTAGAGAGCGATCATTTGGCTATTGGCCTCGACCAGGTAGACATTGCCTGGCAGGCGGGAAAATTGCTCGATCAGGCGTGGATCGGCACAAGGCTCACGCCACGTGTTCCACCATACCCCGGGACTCACCTGCCAGTAGGCCCAGCAATCGTCGCGCCCTTTGCGCCGCGCCCGGTGATACTGCGGACAAGGGCTTGGCGGTTGGTTTTGTAGCCAGTGCGGCCACTGCTGCGGCGCCAATTGCATGGCCAGCCCCATACGCCGACCTTCCAGGCGCAGGTTCATCTGCTCGCTCTGTTTGCGTGAGGGGCGCAACCACGCCAGAGGGCTGAGAATCAGCGCAAGGATTGACACCACCAGCCATACCGTCATATCTGTAGATCCCATAAAGCGTTGCAAATGAGCTGGTTAGCCAGGTTTCACGTTAATCGGCGCGAAAGCGACCATACTTCTACTATCGCGATTGTCAGGAGTACCACCCATGGAATACCAACATATTCTGGTCGCCGTCGACCTGACCGAAGAATGCGACCCGGTGATCAAGCGCGCCAAGGCGATCGCTCTGGCTAACGGCGCGAAGGTATCGCTGGTACACATCGTCGAGCCGATGGCCATGGCCTTTGGCGGTGACGTGCCGATGGACCTGTCGCAGCTGCAACAGCAGCAGTTCGACCAGGCCAAAGAGCGCATGGAGCGCTTGTACAACAAGTACCCCGATATCAACCGCGGTGATTCGCACCTGGTCTACGGCCAGCCGCGCCAAGAGATTCATCAGCTGGCCAAGGATCAACAGTGCGACCTGATCGTGGTCGGCAGCCATGGTCGTCATGGCCTGGCGCTGCTACTGGGCTCCACCGCCAATGACGTGCTGCATGGTGCACCGTGCGATGTGCTGGCGGTGCGTCTGCTGAAGAAGGAAAGCTAAGGCTGCGGGGTTCTGACCGGCCTCATCGCTGGGCAAGCCCGCTCCCACGCCAGCGCTTTCAGTGCCAGCGGCGTGGGAGCGGCTTGCCCCGCGATGAGGCTCGCCCAATCACCGCAAGTGCCGCACCTTAACCCTCCAGCTCAGCCCAGCGCTCAACCAGCACGTCCAGCTCAGCCTGCAGCTTCTCAAGCTTGGCCAGCACCGCCGAGGTCTCGCCGATCGGCCGCTGGTAGAAGCTCGGCGAACCGACTTCTTCCTGTAACTTGGCCATGGACTGCTCGATCACATCAATCTGCCCCGGCAAGGCTTCCAGCTCACGCTGAAGCTTGTAGCTGAGCTTCTTCTTGCTGGCATCTGCCACCGGTGCTGCGCTAACCGGCGCCGGTGCTTCAACCGTTTTCTCCACTACAGCGCTGTTGAGCTCGGACTTGCCGCCCTTGCTCTCGGTCACGCCCAACAGCTTCGGCGAGCCGCCCTGACGGATCCAGTCTTCGTAGCCGCCGACATATTCACGCACCTTGCCCTCGCCTTCGAACACCAGGGTGCTGGTGACCACGTTGTCGAGGAAGGCCCGGTCGTGGCTGACCATCAGTACCGTACCCTTGTAGTTGCACAGCACCTCCTCGAGCAGCTCGAGGGTTTCCACGTCCAGGTCGTTGGTCGGTTCGTCCAGCACCAGCAGGTTGGCCGGTTTGCTGAACAGTTTGGCCAGCAGCAAACGCGCACGCTCACCACCCGACAGCGCCTTGACCGGCGTACGAGCACGCTGCGGGCTGAACAGGAAGTCGCCCAGGTAGCTCAGGACATGGCGGTTCTGGCCATCGATCTCGATGAAATCGCGGCCTTCGGCCAAGTTTTCGATAACGGTTTTTTCCAGGTCGAGCTGGTGACGCATCTGGTCGAAGTAAGCCACTTCCAGTTTGGTGCCGCTCTCGACCTTGCCGCCGGTGGGCTGCAAATCACCGAGCATCAGCTTGAGCAAGGTGGTCTTGCCGGTACCGTTGGCGCCCAGTAGGCCGATACGGTCCTCACGCTGCAGCACCATGGAGAAGTCCTTGACCAGCATCGGCCCTTGCGGGTGAGCGAAGCTGACGTTTTCCAGGACCATCACCTGCTTGCCGGATTTTTCCGCCGACTCGATCTGGATATTGGCTTTGCCCTGGCGCTCGCGGCGTTCACCACGCTCGACACGCAAGGCCTTGAGGGCGCGCACGCGACCTTCGTTACGGGTCCGCCGGGCTTTGATGCCCTGGCGGATCCATACCTCTTCCTGGGCCAGGCGCTTGTCGAACAGCGCGTTGGCAGTTTCTTCAGCGGCCAGTGCGGCTTCTTTGTGCACCAGGAAGCTGGCGTAGTCGCCGTTCCAGTCGATCAGGCCACCACGGTCCAGTTCAAGGATGCGCGTGGCCAGGTTCTGCAGGAAGGAACGGTCATGGGTAATGAACAGCACAGCGCCGTTGAAACCGCTCAGAGCCTCCTCCAGCCAGGCGATGGCACCGATGTCCAGGTGGTTGGTTGGCTCGTCGAGCAGCAGCAGGTCCGGCTCGGACACCAGCGCTTGGGCCAGCAGTACCCGGCGACGCCAGCCACCGGAAAGCTCGGCCAGGGTTTTGTCGGCCGGCAGTTGCAGGCGGCTCAGGGTACTGTCGACCACTTGCTGCAGGCGCCAGCCGTCACGCGCTTCGAGCTCGTGCTGGACATGCATGAGCTTGTCCAGGTCTTCATCGTTGTGGATGTTCTGGCTCAGGTGATGGTACTGCGCGAGCAGTTCACCGACGCCATCCAGGCCGGCAGCGACTACATCGAACACGGTGCGCTCGTCGGCCACCGGCAGTTCCTGCGGCAGTTCGCCGATCTTCAACGCCGGAGCGCGCCAGATGGCACCATCGTCGGGCTTCTGCTCGCCCTTGACCAGGCGCAGCATGCTCGACTTGCCCGTGCCGTTGCGACCGATGATGCACACCCTCTCACCACGGGCGATCTGCCAGGAAACCTTGTCCAGCAGCGGCATGGCGCCGAACGCAAGGGACACATCGCTTAATTTGAGTAGGGTCATGATCATCTCCAAAAACTGGGCGCGCATTCTACCTGACTTGACCCTTGCCGGCATCAAGTCAACGCCAGCGCAAACGCTTTGCGACATCTGGTCGAACTTAACAGTTGGATACAAGCGCAGTGCTTTCACCGCCAGCGCGCAAACGGCTAAGCTTACGCAATACAACAGTGCTGGCCTCGCCGTCACTTTCCCATGGTTCAACTGCCCGGACGTATCATGCGCAGCCGCCTGTTACAGATTGCTTCTTGCCTGCTGATCACCGCCGCCACTGCCAGTGCGGCGCAGGCCGCCGACCTTACCCAGCAACGTCAGTACTACGACGAAGCCAAACGCGCCCTGGCCAAAGGCGACAAAGGCCCCTACCTGCGTTATTCGCAGGCCCTGCGTGATTATCCACTGACGCCCTACCTGGCCTATGACGAGCTGACCGCCCGCCTGAAAAGCGCCAGCAACGAAGAAATCGAAGGCTTCCTCGCCAAGCACGGCGATCTGCCTCAAGCCAACTGGATGAAGTTGCGTTGGCTACGCTGGCTGTCCGAGCGCGGCGAATGGAACACGTTCGCCAAGTATTACGACCCCAAGCTCAACTTCACCGAACTGGACTGCATCAATGGCCAGTATCAGCTCAGCCATGGCAAACGCGCCGAAGGCTTTGCCAGCGCCGAAAAACTGTGGAACGTCGGCAAGTCGCAACCGGCGGCCTGCGACACCCTGTTCGCGATGTGGGCAGCCGAAGGCCAACTGACCGAGGCCAAGCGCTGGGAACGCGCCAAGCTTGCTGCCCAAACGCGTAACTACGCCCTGGCCAACAGCTTGGTAAAGACCCTGACCACCCTCGCCCCGCAAGGCAAACTGCTGATCGATGTGGCGCAAAAGCCCGAGCTGCTCAACCAGCCTTCGCGCTTTACCCCGGTCAATGAAGCGATGTCCGACGTGGTCAGCCTAGGCTTGCGCCGGCTCGCCCGCCAAAACCCTGAGCGGGCCATGGCCTTGCTCGATGACTACGCCCAGCGCATGCACTTCTCGCGCGACGAAAAGGTCGCCATCGCTCGCGAAATCGGCTTGACCCTGGCGCGCCGCTACGACCCACGCGCACTCGACTTGATGACCCGCTACGATCCTGAGCTGCGCGATAACACCGTCAGCGAATGGCGCCTGCGCCTACTGTTGCGTCTGGGCCGCTGGGAAGAAGCTTACGAGCTGACCAAGCGCCTGCCCCAGGACCTGGCCAGCAGCAGCCGCTGGCGTTACTGGCAGGCCCGTAGCCTGGAGCTCGCCCAGCCGAACAACCCGCAGATCCCGCTGCTGTACAAGACTGTGGCTCGTGAGCGCGACTTCTATGGCTTCCTTGCGGCCGATCGGGCGCAGACGCCTTATCAGCTGAACAACAGGCCGCTGGTGCTGAGCCCGCAGTTGGTCAACAAGGTGCGTAATACCCCGGGTATCCGTCGCGCGCTGGAATTCCACGCACGCGGCCAGATCGTCGAGGGGCGCCGTGAGTGGTACCACGTCAGCCGGCACTTCAACCGTGACGAGATGGTCGCCCAGGCGCGCCTGGCGTACGACTTGCGCTGGTACTTCCCAGCTATTCGCACCATCAGCCAGGCGCAGTACTGGGACGACCTGGACATCCGCTTCCCAATGGCGCACCGCGATACCCTGGTGCGTGAGGCCAAGGTCCGCGGCCTGCACTCCAGCTGGGTGTTTGCCATTACCCGACAGGAAAGTGCCTTCATGGAAGATGCTCGATCTCCGGTGGGTGCCAGCGGCTTGATGCAGTTGATGCCGGCCACGGCCAAGGAAACTGCGCGCAAGTTCAGTATTCCTCTGGCCTCGCCGTCGCAGGTGCTTAATCCGGACAAGAACATTCAGCTGGGTGCGGCTTATTTGAGCCAGGTGCATGGGCAGTTCAATGGCAACCGGGTGTTGGCCTCGGCGGCCTACAACGCTGGGCCTGGGCGGGTGCGGCAGTGGCTCAAGGGGGCCAAGCATTTGAGTTTCGATGTTTGGGTTGAGTCGATTCCATTCGATGAGACGCGCCAATATGTGCAGAACGTGCTGTCTTATTCGGTGATTTATGGGCAGAAGCTGAATTCGCCGCAGCCTTTGGTGGATTGGCATGAGCGGTATTTTGACGATATGTGAGGTGGGCTTGGGCTTGGGCTTGGGCTTGGGCTTGGGCTTTTAGAGATTTGAGCTTATCCGTTTGATGTGGCGGCGCTACTGGCCCCTTCCGCCCTTACGGCGGCCTACTTTGGTCTTGGCCAAAGTAGGCAAAGCCGCTCGCTCCTGCATACGGCCCCTACGCTACGCTCCGGGGTCCCTTCGCGCCGGCGCCTTCCGGGCCCGCGCGGCCTACGATTTGCTGCGCAAATCTACATCTCGCGCCTTCGGCTACGCCGAAGGGTGCTAACGCACCTGGCCCTCCAGGCACCTCTGCTCAGCCTCCTGAAGTCGCGAATCTGCGTCGCCTGGAATTGCGCGCACGAACATCAAGAGCAGGCGAATCGCTGCGCTCTCGCCAAAGCCAAAGCCAAAGCCAAAGCCAAAGCCAAAGCCAAAGCCAAGATTTGATTTTTCTGTTTTGTATTGTTTGTTCTGGCCTCTTCGCGGGCAAGCCCGCTCCCACAGGGTTTGCGGGATTCGCAGCATCTGCGTGGTGTCAGTGCTGGCTCAACGCTGGACTTAAATCTACGCGGTACCTGTAGGAGCGGGCTTGCCCGCGAAGAGGCCGGTATATCACCACACATGGCGCTATCGCCAGATAACGCCTGCCCAGTCGCCGCCACTAACTTCGCGACTTCAGGAGGCCGCGCGGGCCCGGAAGGCACCGAAGCGAGGGGACCCGAAGCGCAGCGTAGGGCCGGATGGTGGAGCGCACGGCTTTTGGTTACTTTTGGCCACGACCAAAAGTGACCCACCGTAAGGGCGGAAAGGGGCCTAAATGTCTCCATCGTGAATGGATATGTGCACAAAATACGAAACACAGGAAATCAGCCAATTAGCCTGGATATCTCATAACGCGAGAACCCCGAAACCTACTCAAGCACCTCAACGCCCATCCCAACCGCAATCTCCCCCGCCCCATCCGCAGCCAGATTCTGCCCAAACAGCACATCCCCCTCCCGCTCCCGAAACATCTTCAGCGTCGCCAAAGGCTCCCGATCGGCACTACGCTCCCCCGTCCCAGGATCAAGCGTAGTCAGAATGCACCGCACACTAGGCTTGAGCACCCGAAAGGTCAGATCGCCAATACGAATCCGCTTCCAGCCATCCTCGGCAAAAGGCTCACCCCCCTGCACCACCAGGTTCGGCCGAAACCGCAGCATCTCCATGTCCCGGCCAATCCGCCGATTCAGCTCATCGAGCGAGCCCTGCCCAATCAGTAGCAAAGGAAAGCCATCCGGAAACGCCGCCCGATCACTGTTCAGCCCATACCCGCTAGGCAGGTAGCGCGCACGCTGCTGCGGGCAGTACACCAAACGCACCGGCTTGCCGAGCAACTCACTGAGCCATGCCGCTGCCGCATCGCCGGCATCCGGCACACGCAAGGTGTCACGCCAGATAGTCACCCCACGCAGGTCGTCATCGACGCCCGGCACAGCCACTTCCAGCGCCATCTGCCCAGGCGTCTGAAGCAGCAACTGCCCCGCCGGGCCTACGCTGGCTTCAAGCTGCGTCAGCCGCGGCCAAGCCCGCTGGGTAAGAAATCGGCCATTGGACTCTTCCACCACCAGCCAACGCCGATCACCCTGCAACCCCAGCAGATCTACCGCGCTGGTCGCCAGGCTTTGCGCCTGACACGACTTCACCGGATACCGATACAACGCACTCAGAAACATCCCTGCCCGCCTCATGCCAGTCGAAAACGCCTAGCTTATACCCGGTGGACGGCGCGCGCAGTGCTCAAGCGGGGGCGTGATCAAGCAACAAGCGCTGGCGTACCACATCCACCAGACGATCCGGCTGGAACTTGGAGAGGAAGTTGTCGCACCCTACCTTCTTCACCATCGATTCGTTGAAGCTACCCGACAACGAGGTGTGCAGCACTACATAAAGCCCGCGCAGACGCGCATCGGAGCGAATCTCGGTGGTCAGCCGATAGCCATCCATCTCTGGCATTTCCGCGTCGGTAAAGATCATCAACAGCTTTTCGCAGAGATCCTCGCCCGCATCGGCCCAGCCTTTGAGCATGCGTAAAGCCTTAAGGCCATCGCTAGCCACGTGCAGCTTGACCCCCAGCTGCGACAGCGTGTCACGCAACTGCGCGAGGGCCACGGTGGAGTCGTCGACCAACAGCACCTCGCGCCCGCGGGCGCGCGCCAGGATCGGGTCGGCGAGCTTGTCATTGGAGACCTTGGCACTGTACGGAACGATCTCGGCGAGCACTTTCTCGACGTCAATGATCTCCACCAGCTTCTCATCGACCTTGGTGATCGCGGTCAGGTAGTGCTGACGGCCAGCGCTGGTCGGCGGTGGCATGATTGCCTCCCAGTTCATGTTGACGATGCGGTCGACACCGCCCACCAGGAAGGCTTGCACCGATCGGTTGTACTCAGTGACGATAATGGTGCTATCAGGCCCCGGCTGCAGAGGACGCATGCCGATGGCCTGGGACAGGTCGATCACCGGCAAGGTCTGCCCGCGCAGGTTGACCACCCCACAGACGAAGGCATGACGTTGCGGCATCAGGGTCAGTTTGGGCAGCTGCAGGACTTCCTGGACCTTGAATACGTTAATCGCGAACAACTGGCGACCGGCCAGACGGAACATCAGGATTTCCAGGCGGTTCTCACCTACCAGTTGGGTGCGTTGGTCTACCGTATCGAGAATGCCGGCCATTGGAAAAACCCCCAGGCTTGAGTCGGGAAAAGTGAAATCATCTGTCCTGTATCGGCGACTTTGAGCGCAGCTTGACCCCTCACGGAAAAAGCCACCCGGACGATTGATATCACTTTACCATCATGCTTTACTGCTGCCACACCTCCTGCCCGAACACACTTGGGACTTCTGTCCCAACCCGACCACCTATCAGGGTTTCCCCTAGGTAGCAATCGGGTGCAACCTGATGTTCGCGATATCCATTAGCCATTAATGTGACGCCATTCTCATTGCATGAACGGAGTCAGGCTTTTGCACGCGATCGACTTGGTGTGGCCCAGCCCTGCTTCAGCCTCGCACGCTGGAGCCTCATGATGGATAGCACCCCGCTGAACAGCAGCGCGCTGCAGGACTTTCTGCTGGATGCGCAGATCTTGCTGACCAAGGCCCAAGAGTGCCTGCAACACCTTGAGCTGATCGACAACGACCCTGATGCCTGCCATTGCCTAGATGACACTCTGGGCACGCTGGCGCAGCGGGCAAAAGACCTGGGCCTGGAGGAAGTGGCTCACTATGCCGACGAACTGGGACAGCTGCTCGCACCCGCGTGCCAGCACCCACAGCTCGAAGCGCAAGCTCTGCCAGCAGTGGCCGCCTGCCTGACCCTGCTTGCCTGGCAACTGGAGCTAGTCGATGCACGCACAGGGCGCTTGAACCTGGACACCTGCGAACAGACCCAGCTACTCGGTGACCTGGCCACTGCTCTAGGCCAACCGTTTACGCAAACGTGTGCGCCTTGCCAGGCAAACGATCACCTCTGTAACCACCCGCACGTGGCGCTCCACCTTCATCCGCAGGGCAAATAAGACCAGCGCTGGCCGGCAACTAGATTGCAAGTAACTACCATTGCAGGCTCTAACTTAAACTATAGGGAAAGTTCCGAGCGCAGTAATGCCCGGCGCAACAGCTTAGTTGAAGGTTGAACCCAGACAATCCACCGGATAATGGCATTTTGCTAGTTAAGGATGCGACCCCACACCTCCCCAGTGCCCCGTAAATCCTGAGGTTTCAGACAGTTAGCCAGCCGCGACCAAATGAACTTGAAGTGATACCATGCGCGCAAACGAATGCAGGCATCGCAGATAGCCATCAATTAAATACGCGCTCGGCGATTGATTGAAAGCAGGATGCCCAAGCCTCTGGTCAGACACGTGCAACGGCCTCCAACAGCAATAATTCAGTGGCTTCCCTATCTATGCTCCCACGCTTGAAGATCCCACAGCGTCGCTGCTCCCGCATCGCCGTGTTGCGCTGGACAACCACTGTGCTGTGTGTGGCATCGCTGGCGGCCAACTTGGTGTGGTACTGCCAAGCCTTACCGATGCCCCTGGGCCTGCTCCTGCTGCAGGCAATCGCCATGGCCGGGGTAGGCTGGCAGCTGCGTCATTGGGCGCGCTCGATCAGCCTGCGCCCGGCCGAGCTTGCCGATCGAATGCTCAAAGTCCAGGAAAGCGAACGCCAGCGCTTGAGCCGTGAACTGCACGATGACATTGGCCAGCTGTTGACTGCCGCCAAGCTGCAGCTCGATTGGCTGCAACGGCGCATCCCCGGTGAGCTGCAAGCGCAATGCGCTACCCTGCGCACGACCCTCGACGACACCTTGACCAACGTGCGCGATGTTTCTGCCTTGCTCAACCCGCGCCAACTGGCCAGCCTCGGCCTTGAAGCGAGCCTGCGCGCGCACCTGGTACGTACCCTGGCCAACAGCGGGGTAAATTGGAGCCTGGAATGCCAGCAGCGCCTGGGCGGCATTTGCGAAGCGGCAACCATGGCGGCCTTCCGGATTACCCAAGAGGCAGTGACCAACATGCTGCGTCATGCGCAAGCGCGCAATCTGAAGATCCATCTGCGGCGCACTCCAGAAGGCTTGGCCCTGACCATCCAGGATGACGGCCGCGGCTTCATACCGGCCAACAACCCGGCTGAGGCCGGGCAGCGCGGGATGGCTGGCATGCACGAGCGGGCGACCGCGCTGCAAGGTAGCCTGACCGTCATCAGCCAGCCCAACCAAGGCACCCGAATCGAGGCCCTGTTCCCATGGCCACCGCGCACCCATGAACGCGCCAGGACCCCCGCCACCCATGACCTGTAGACTATTGCTGGTGGATGACCACTCGCTCATCCGCGCGGGCGTTCGCGCCTTGGTTTCCGACATCCCGGGCTATCTGGTGGTCGGCGAAGCCGATGATGGCGATCAATTGCTCGATCTGGTTCAGCGCTTGAATCCAGACATCGTGCTGCTGGACATTTCCATGCGCTCGACCAGCGGCCTGGACGCCCTAACCTACCTGCGCGCCAATGGCCACAGCTGCAAAGTGCTGATTCTGTCGATGCACACCGATCCAGAGCTGATCATGCGCGCGCTGGAAAGCGGCGCTCATGGCTACCTGCTCAAGGACACCACTGCCACTGAACTGGAGCAGGCACTGACTGCGTTGCGCGCCAATGAACGCTATCTAAGCCCGGCGATCGCTCACACGGTAATCAATCAGGCCCTGCTACACGCACAAAACGGCAAGCCGCTTGGCGTCGACCGCCACAACCTCACCGCGCGCCAATTAGAGATCCTGCGATTGATCGTACGTGGCAAGTCGACCCGGGAAATCGCCAACGGCCTGGGCCTTTCGATCAAAACCGTAGAAACTCACCGCTCGCAGATCATGAAGCGCCTGCAGATCTACGATGTCGCCGGCCTGGTACTGTTTGCCGTACGCGAGAAGATCATCAGTCTGGACGACTAAGCACTGGCGAGCCTGCTGGCAAATGCACCCGCAAGGCCGAGGGCAGCACTTCGAAACGCAAGCTGTCCGCCTGCAGCGGCTCGCCATCGAGATTGATGTCCAGGCCCTGCGAACTCTTGATCTCCACCCAAGGCAAACGCGCGCGAACGAATAACCCCTCTCCGGCCAACAGGTCTCGCAAGGCGCCGACCATTTCCTGCGGGGCCGGCAGGATGCCAATGTCGAGCAGGCCGTCATCGGCCAGTGCGTCCGGGCACAGCACATGCCCGCCGCCGGCTTGACGACCGTTGCCAATCCCTAATGCCAATAAATCCCCCTGCCACTGAAAGTCCGGCCCGTGCAGTTCGACCGAGGCCGCTTGCAGCTCGCTGAAACGCGACAGTCCGGTGAACAGGTAGGCGGCAGCGCCCAAGACCTTTTTCAGATCCTCAGAAGTATTGGCCGTGACTTGGCTACCAAAGCCTGCGGTGGCCATGTTCAGGAACAGCTGATCACCCACCCTGCCCAGGTCGATCGAATGCGCTGGCTGTTCGAGCAAAGCCAACGCCTCGGCGGGCTCCAAAGGTACGCCGGCAGCCTTGGCGAAATCGTTGGCGGTACCCAGCGGTAACAGCACCAAGCTGGCGTGGCTACTGGCCTGTGCCATGGCCTCGGCGACGTCCCGCAACGTGCCGTCGCCGCCACCGGCGACGATATGGCTGTAACCGGCCTGCAGCGCTTCGCTGACCAGACGCTGTGCATCGCCGCCTTCCCAGGTCAAGCGCACATCCAGAATCCAGCCCCGGTCACGCATGGCGCCGACCGCCTCGCGCACTTGCTCATTCAAGGCCTGCTTGCCGTGCAGGACCAACATTGCCTTGCGCTCGCCCATGACCTGTGCCCCCAAGTAAACCGAAAAAGTTGCTACCTCAATCTCGACCATGGCCGAGGGCGAATTGCTGCACCCAGAGGGCAATTGCGTCAGAAAATAGCCGGATTAACACAAATGACATTGAAACCCAGGGACCAGAGGTGCATCATCGACAAATATTTGGCCATCACGGACGATGACGGACCAAAAAGTCATTTAATTGACTTTTTGCCTCGCCAGACGCCTGACAGGTCGCTGCTTCTTTGGTCGAAAGTCCCTTTGATCGCGCTGTCCCAAGCGCCTTGCTTCGAGGCTGTGAAATGAGCGTTCTGATCCCCTGTATCATCGCTGGCGGTGCCGGCACTCGTCTTTGGCCGGTTTCCCGAGAGGCCATGCCCAAGCCCTTCATGCGTCTGCCAGACGGCGAGAGCCTGCTGCAGAAGACCTTTGCCCGCGCCAGTGCCCTCGCGGGCGTGGAACGGGTATTGACGGTGACCAACCGCGATGTGTTCTTCCGCACTCAAGATGAATATCGCCAGGTCAACGCGTTCAACGTCGCCCTCGACTACATCCTTGAACCCTGTGGGCGCAACACCGCGCCCGCCATCGCCGCCGCCGCGCTGCACTGCGCGCGCCACTATGGCGAGGATAGCGTGCTGCTGATTCTGCCGGCAGATCACCTGATCCAGGATCTGCCCGCCTTCGAGCAAGCAGTCGCCCAAGCCGCGCAACTGGCCCATCAAGATTGGCTGTGCACCTTTGGCTTGCGCCCCAGCCGTGCAGAAACCGGCTTTGGCTACATCGAGCAGGGCCAGGCGCTGGAACAGCTTGGCCATAAAGTCGAGCGTTTCGTGGAAAAACCCGACGCGCAAACCGCGCAAGCCTATCTCGACGGCGGTCGCCACCTGTGGAACGCCGGTATGTTCTGCCTGCGCGTCGACACCTTGCTGCGCGAGCTGCAGGCCCATGCGCCAGAAGTGCTGGAAAGCGTAGCTCAGTGCATGGAGGTCAGTTCGGTCAAGCAAGGTGATCGCGCCCTGCAAGTGGAGCTCGACCCAGACAGCTTCGCCCAGGCCCCCGATATCTCTATCGACTATGCGCTGATGGAGCAATCGACCCAAGTCGCCGTCGTCCCTTGCGAGCTGGGCTGGAGCGATATCGGCAGCTGGGAAGCGGTGCGCGAGCTGCGCGAGACCGACCCCCAAGGCAACCACTGCAATGGCGAGACCGTGTTGCACGACGTCAGCAACTGCTACATCGACGCACCTCGGCGCCTGGTGGGTGCGGTCGGCCTGGACAACCTGATCGTCATCGACACCCCGGATGCCCTGTTGATCGCCGATGCCGCGCGCAGCCAGGAGGTCAAGGTGATCGCCCAGCAACTCAAGCGTCAGGGCCATGAAGCCTACCGCCTGCACCGCACGGTCACCCGCCCCTGGGGCACCTACACCGTGCTCGAAGAAGGGCCGCGCTTCAAGATCAAGCGGATCATGGTGCGCCCGGGCGAATCGTTGTCGTTGCAGATGCATCACCATCGCAGCGAGCACTGGATCGTGGTCAGCGGTATCGCCTGCGTGACCAATGGTGAAGAGGAGTTTCTGCTCGACACCAACGAGTCGACCTTCATCAAGCCCGGCCGCACCCACCGCCTGACCAACCCCGGGGTGATCGACCTGGTGATGATCGAAGTGCAAAGCGGTGAGTACCTGGGCGAAGACGACATCGTACGCTTTACTGATATCTATGGACGCGTCCCGGCCGCAGCGGTCAGCTGATTGCCTGCGGGCGCGCCTTGCCATCCAACAACCGACGCTCAGCGAGGATTGGGGAGATGCGTATACTTTGGACCCTGCCCTACCTGCCCTGGCCAACCACCAGTGGCAGCAAGACCCGGCAATATCACCTGCTGCGCCAGTTGGCCGAGCGGGGCCACCGGATCACCTTGCTGGTGCAGTCCAAAGTCCCCCTTGGCGATGCCGCCCGCGCCGCCCTGGAGCCGCTGCTCGAGCGCCTGATCGTTCTGCCCAGGCGCCCGCTGCACAGCCCACTGAACTTGTTGGCCTCGCCGATCATCGACTACCCCATGCGGGCGATCATCCACGGCCTGGCACCGTGCCTGCGCCACCAGTTCGAGCAGTTGTTGGATGAGCCCTGGGATGTCATCCAGATCGAGCACAGCTATAGCTTCCAGCCGTTCGAAAAAGCCCTGCAGGCACGCGGCCTGCCCTACATGCTCAGCGAACACACCATCGAGTCGGTGATGGGCGCAGCCTGCCAGGATCGCCTGCCGCTGTGGCTAAGACCCCTCAATGCATTTGATCGCTGGCGCTACCGGCGCTGGGAGCAACGGGTATTGCGCCAACCCAATGAAGTGGTGGCGGTCAGCGCCCACGACGCCGAACTGATCGGCCAGATCAGCGGCAGGCCGGTGAATGTGGTGGTCAATGGTGTGGACTGCGATTACTACCAGGACGTGCGCCCCGCCCTGCACAGCCAGCGCCTGCTGTTTGTCGGCAACTTCGAATACGGGGCAAACCTTGAGGCGATCGAATGGGCGCTTGAAGAAATCCTGCCCCAGGTGTGGATGAGCAACCCGGCTGTACGCCTGGCGATCGCCGGCCATGCCTTGCCGTCGAGCTGGAAGCTGCACTGGAACGACCCGCGCATCGAATGGATTGGCTATCGCCCAGATTTACGCGAACTGCAGCGGCGCTCGGCGCTGTTCTTCGCCCCGCTACGCTATGCCGGTGGCTCCAAGGTGAAGATTCTCGAAGCCATGGCCGCCGGCCTGCCGGTGATTACCACCAGCAAGGGCGTATCGGGCCTTGCGGTGAATAATGGCGAGCATTACCTGGGTAGCGACGAGGGCGGTCAGCTGGCCCTGCAGATCAATCAACTGCTCAATCAGCCATGGCGGATGTGCCAACTGGGCGAGTCGGGCCGCCAGTTTGCCCGGCAGCGTCACGACTGGAGCGTTGCCGCGCAACAACTGGAGAACGTGCACATGCGCCTGACCCAGCAGGCACCGGCAAGCTCCACAGCCGTTGGCGGCGTATTGGTCGGTCGCTCAGCCAAGTAGCTCGCTTAGGGGAATGAACGACACGCTGTCGCCTTGGCGCGGCGTGCTGCCTTCAAGCACCTCGACCAAACCTTCGGCCCAGGCTGCACTGCGCAGCACGCCCGAACTCTGGTTCTTGTAGATGCGCACCCTGCCCTGCTCGATCCGTGCCCGCAGGTATTCGCGCCGGGTGCCTGCCTTGGTCCAGTCGAAACCTGCCGGGACACTGAAACGCAGCGGTGTCACCTCGGCCACGCCTTGGCGGCGCAGCAGGTAAGGCCGGGTCAACAAGCCAAAGGTGACCAGGGTCGAGGCCGGATTGCCTGGCAAACCAATCACCGGTACCCCGCGGTAGTGGCCGAAGGTCAGCGGCTTGCCCGGCTTGATGGCCAGCTTCCACAATGCCAACTCACCGGCTTCACGCAGGGCGATGCCCAGATAATCCGCCTCGCCCACCGAGACCCCACCGGTAGACAGGATCAGATCGACATCAGCCAGGCCGGCCAGGCAATCGCGGGTAACCTGCAGGTCATCGGCAACAATGCCGACATCCACCACTTCGCAGCCCAAGCGCTGCAACCAACTGGCGAGCAGGCGGCGGTTGCTGTTGTAGATCTGGCCGGGGCCCAACGGCAGGCCAGGCTCGACCAGTTCGTCACCGGTCGACAATACCGCCACGCGCACCCTGCGCACGACCTTGAGGCGGGCGCGCCCCAGGGTCGCGGCCAGGCCCAGTTCGATTGGGCCCAACCGGGTGCCTTTGCTCATCACCTGTTCGCCAGCCCGAGTCTCCTGACCTTGTGGGCGAACGTTCTGGTCGACTCTCAACGGCTCGAGAAAACTTATCCGGCCATCTTCCAGCACCTCGACGTTTTCTTGCATTTCGACGCAGTCAGCGCCCTCGGGCAGCGGTGCGCCGGTAAAGATCCGAGCACAGCTGCCGGGCTGTAATGGCTGCGGTGCGTGGCCGGCGAAAATGCGCTGGCTCACCGGCAGCGGCTCGCCCTGCCAATCGCTCAGTCGCAGGGCGTAGCCGTCCATGGCACTGTTCGGCCACGGTGGCAGGTCCAGCTCCGCCAGCAGATCTTCAGCCAATACCCGCCCCTCGGCCTCAGCCAAGGTGACCACTTCGGTTTCGGCGATGGGCGCCTGCTCAGCCAGTTTCAGCAGTTGCTCAAGGGCCTCTTCCACCGGCATCAACGGCCGGTTCTGTACGCCCTCAACCACGGCTTTCACAGGCCGCTGCCTGTTTCAGGTGAGGCACGAAATTGCACGGGCGATGACGCGAATCGAGCTGCTCGGCGAGTATGCCGTCCCAACCGGTGCGCACCGCGTTGGTCGAGCCTGGCAGGCAGCAGACCAGGGTGCCATTGGCCAGCCCGGCCAGCGCGCGCGACTGCACGGTCGAGGTGCCAATATCGGCCACGGAGATCTGCCGGAACAGCTCACCAAAGCCGTCCACTTGTTTGTCCAGCAGGCACGCGACCGCCTCAGGGGTGCTGTCGCGACCGGTGAAACCGGTGCCACCGGTAATCAGCACCACCTGTACGTGCTCGTCGGCAATCCAGGTCGCGACCTGGGCGCGGATCTTGTACAGGTCATCCTTGAGCAGAACGCGCTGCGCCAGCTGATGGCCAGCGGCGGTCAAGCGGTCAACGAACAGCTGGCCAGAGGTATCGGTGTCAAAAGTGCGGGTGTCGCTGACCGTGAGCACGGCGATGTTCAGCGCCACGAAGGGAGTATCTGCCTTGGCTTTCATGGGGATCCGTCGCAGGGAGGGAAGTCGATGGCGCTTGTTATATCACAGGCCGGCCTGCCATCGCCGCGAGGGTTGTTCTACATCAACCCTTGCGCATTGGCGCTATGCTGCACTGTGCAAGGAACTTGCGAGGACGCGCTGCGTCTTACAGTCATCAAGCACCATCGAACTGGAGAAACACGATGATCCAACGGACCCTTCCCGCCTTCCTGCTTGCCCTGGGCCTGGGCGCCCTCGCCGGCTGTGCATCGCCTACCGTCATCACCCTGAATGACGGTCGCGAGATTCAGGCGGTGGACACCCCTTCCTATGACGACGACTCTGGCTTCTACGAATTCGAGCAGCTCGATGGCAAGCGCACACGCATCAACAAAGACCAGGTCCGCACGGTAAAAGAGCTGTGATCTGACCCTGTTTTTTGGCAAACAGCCTTTTCACAACAAGGGCTTGCGTCGAAAAATGGCTTGCAGTAGGATTTTGTTCATCGGAGTGTAGCGCAGCCAGGTAGCGCGTCTCGTTCGGGACGAGAAGGCCGCAGGTTCGAATCCTGTCTCTCCGACCAACTCCTGCTTCTCGAAAAGCCCGCCTTGCGCGGGCTTTTTGTTGTCTGCGTGAACGTCTGCTGAATACGCACCGGCCTTTTCGCGGGCCAGCCCGCTCCCACCAACACCCCGCCGGCATCAACAACGGTGAGGTGCCTGTGGGAGCGGGCTTGCCCGCGAAAAGGCCGACGCGGATCCCAGACAAAACAACGCCTCCCAAGGGAGGCGCTATTCACAACCAGACTTACTGCGCCGCAGTCGCCTGAGCCAACGCTTGCTCCGCCTGCACCGGCACGTACAGCAGTTGCAGACGCGAGCTGCTCCACTCACGGGTCTTGTTGGTCAACTCAAGGTTGTTGTTCAGCTTCTGGCCATAAGTCGGCACGATCTGCTTGAGCTTGGCCTGCCACTCTGGGCTCTTGACCTGATCCTTGAAGGTCTTCTCCAGCACCGTCAGCATGATCGGCGCTGCGGTCGAAGCGCCAGGCGAGGCGCCGAGCAGTGCAGCGATGCTGCCGTCCTGGGAGGCCACCACTTCAGTGCCAAACTGCAAGATACCGCCCAGCTGCGGGTCCTTCTTGATCACCTGAACGCGCTGGCCAGCCTGGAGCAATTTCCAGTCTTCATTCTTAGCGTTCGGGAAGTACTCGCGCAGGTTGTTCATCCGGTCGTCGAAACTGAGCATCAACTGGCCCATCAGGTAGGTGCTCAGGTCGATGTTGTCGATCCCGGCATGCACCATCGGGCTGATGTTGTGGCTGGTCAGCGAAGCGAACATGTCCAGCAGCGAGCCATTTTTCAGGTACTTGGTGGAGAAGGTCGCGAACGGGCCGAACAGCAGCACCTCCTTGCCATCGATGACCCGGGTATCCAGGTGCGGCACCGACATCGGCGGTGCACCGACCGAGGCCTTGCCATACAGCTTGGCCTTATGCCGGGCAACCACGTCAGGGTTGTCGGTCATCAGGAACTGGCCACCCACCGGGAAGCCGGCGTAGCCTTCAGCCTCGGGGATACCGGACTTCTGCAGCAGCTTGAGCGCGCCACCCCCGGCGCCGATGAAGACGAACTTGGCATTGACGGTAGTTTGCTTGCCGCCGTCGGCCAGGTCCGCCACCACCACATTCCACGAACCATTGTCGTTGCGCACGATGTCGCGTACTTCATGACGCAGGTGCAGCTTGACGTTCGGGTTGCGGCTCATCGAGGCGAACAGCTGGCGGGTGATCTCGCCGAAGTTGACGTCGGTGCCGATGGCCATGCGGGTTGCCGCGACCTTCTGCTCAGGCGAGCGGCCTTCCATCACCAGTGGCACCCACTGACGGATCTGCTCGTGGTCTTCGGAGATTTCCATGCCACGGAATAGCGAGCTGTGCTGCAGGGCAGCGACACGCTTGTGCAGGAAGGCGATGTTCTCATCGCCCCAGACGAAGCTCATGTGCGGCACATTGTTGATGAACGACTTGGGATTGCTCAGCACGCCCTGCTCGACCTGATAGGCCCAGAACTGCTTGGAGATCTCGAACTGCTCGTTGACCCCAACTGCCTTGCTGATGTCGATCTTGCCGTCCTTGCCTTCGCTGGTGTAGTTCAGCTCGCAGAACGCCGAGTGGCCGGTACCGGCGTTGTTCCAGGCGTTGGAGCTTTCTTCGGCGACCTGGTCCATGCGCTCGTAGACGTCGACTTTCCAGTCCGGTTGCAGCTCAGTGAGGTAAGTCCCCAGGCTTGCGCTCATGATGCCCCCGCCGATCAGCAGGACGTCGACGGTTTTTTCCGGTTGCGCAGGCTTGGAGCAGCCGACGACGCTCAGGCACAGGAGCGTCAGCAGGATTTTTTTCATAGTTCAATCCAATTGAAGTGAAGTGTCTGGCTGACCGCTCCCTGCGCATATGCACGCCCGGATTGTTGTTCTGGCGTGGCTGATCCTGGTGTCAACCGGCGCCTGGGGTTTCGATGAATCGGGTACGACCGCCGTTGCGCCCTTAAGCAGACTCCGTGCCAGTTTTACCAAGACCAATGTCTAATGGCTGAGGCCTGTCGTCGCACCCTGATTGCTGTGCCTTTTATGGCGACAATCCGCCACATGCTTGGCCTGTATCAGCGCCATCTGGCGGATTTCCCCCTGTTTTTTCAAGCGCTCAAGCGCGAGGTCACTTCACCCAACTGCCCGGACAAACCATGCAGCCGCTGCCCGGCCTGCTCGGTGTGCTGCACGGCCTGTTGGTTGGCCGTAGCGATGCGGGTGATTTCGATCAAATTGCGTGAAATATCTTCGGCGACGCTGGTCTGCTCCTCAGCCGCCGTGGCGATCTGCCGGTTCATGTCGCGGATCGCCTCCACCGCCGCAGTGATGCGCTGCAGCATCTGCCCCGCCTGCTGCACCTGCTCGCCCCCCTCTTCACTGCGCCGCTGGCCACTCTCGATAGCCTTGACCGCCTCTACTGCGCCTGACTGCACCGCCTCGATGATCTGATTAATCTCGGCAATCGATGCCGCAGTGCGTTGGGCCAAGCTGCGTACCTCATCAGCGACCACCGCAAAGCCGCGCCCGGCCTCTCCAGCACGAGCGGCCTCGATCGCAGCATTGAGCGCCAGCAGGTTGGTCTGCTCGGCGATACCCCGGATCACCTCCAGGACCTTGCCGATGCGCGTGCTGTCGTGTTCCAGATCGCGAATCACCGCAGCGGTGCCAGCGATCTCGCGGTTGACGTTGGCAATGGTGTCGATGGTGGCCTGCATGACCTGCTCGCCGGCCTGGGCACTGTGATCGGCATCGTCTGCAGCGCGCGCCGCTTCAGCCGCATGACGCGCCACTTCTTGAGCGGTGGCGGACATCTCATGCATGGCGGTGGCCACTTGATCGGTACGCTGGAACTGATCGTGCGTGCCGCGCGCCATGTCCCCGGCCAGATTGCGCAACTGGCCGCTGGCGCCTTCAAGTTCCTCGGCGTTGTCCTTGAGGCGGCCAATGGTCTCGGCCAAGAAGTCACGCAAGGTATTGGCCGCCCGGGCCAGTCGGCCCAGTTCGTCTTCACGGCGGTCATCCACGCGCGCAGCGAAGCGCCCTTGGCTCAGTTGTGCGACATAGTCGATCAGTTGGCGAATCGGCTCGATCAGGCTGCGATTGACCAGCCACAGGCTGAGCACGCCGACCAGCAGCGCCGAGCCGAGCATCACCAGCAAGCCGATCCACACAGTTCGCTGCGCGCTGGCATTGATGGCAGCGGCGCGCTCCCGGGCATCGGCACGCAATTGTTCCACTAGCACACTCATCTGCTCACTGGCCGCGCGGTCCACGCCCTTGACTGCCAGATCACCTGCGACTGGATCGCCTCCAGCCGCCAGAAACGCCTGGCGGCCTTGCGCATAGGCCTGGCCTAACTGCCGATGACTGTCGCGCAGTTGCTCAAGTGGCGCCTTGAGCTGATCGTCGCTGCTCTGGATCAGTTGCCCAAGCAACTGCTGGACCTGTTGCTCGCGCGCCTGGAACTGCTGCCAGTACTTATCCAGCTCGGCCGGCTGACGACCGCGCAGCAGCACGTTCTTCCACTCCTGCACCTGGATCTTGAACTGCAGGTTGGCCTCATCGATCAATTGCGAAGCGCGTAGCGGGCCGTCGACCAGCTCGGCATAGCCACGCACGCTGGACGACAGGAACTGGAAGCACACCAGGGCAATCAGCAACATCGCCGCCAGGCTGCCGCCGAGCAAAGAGAGGATTTGTACGCGGAGGGATTTACGCAACATCGCGGTTCTCGGGAACAAGGAGGGAAGAAAACGGCGTGCCGAAACAGCGCCGCGACAGACATCCTTGTCCTCGTTCGCAGGCCAAAAAAAAGCTGCCATCGTTCGATAGCAGCTAGGTCGAGCACTTACGTCACAGCTGAGCCAGATAGTCTCAGGCAATTGCTACAGAAATGTTACAAATCAACTACATCCGCCCGCCAAGCGGCGACAAATTTTAGTTCGCGGTGAACTGCAGCTGGGCAAGCCTTGCGTATAGCGGGTTTTCCTCGACCAATTGCCGGTGGCTGCCCACCGCGACGATGCGGCCTTTGTCGATCACCGCAATCCGCTCGGCGTGCTGCACAGTGGCGAGTCGATGAGCGATCACCAGCGTTGTGCGCCCCGCCATGAGGCTCGGCAATGCCTGCTGGATCAGGTGTTCGCTTTGCGCATCCAAAGCACTGGTGGCCTCGTCAAGCAGCAGTATCGGCGCATCGACCAGCAGCGCCCGGGCAATGGCCAGGCGCTGCCGCTGGCCGCCAGACAGGCCGATGCCACCCTCCCCCAGCAATGTTTGATAGCCTTGGGGCAGTTGCTGGATGAACTCATGGGCATGCGCGCCACGCGCTGCTGCCTCGACGTCGGCGAAGCTGGCATCAGGGCGACCGTAACGGATGTTGGCCTCCACCGTGCCGCGAAACAGCGCTGGGTTTTGCGCCACCAAGGCAAACTGGCGACGCAGGGCAGTCGGGTCGAATGCTGTCAGCGGCTGGCCATCGAGCAGAATCACCCCTTGTTGCGGGTCGTAGAAACGCAGCAGCAGGTCGAACAAGGTCGATTTACCCGCCCCCGAGGGGCCGACCAATGCCAGGGTCTGCCCCGGCTCGACGAGCAGGTTCAAGCCATCCAAAGCCGCTACCGTCGGTCGTGATGGATAGGCAAAAACCACCTCACGCAGCTCGATACGGCCGCTAGCTCGCTCACCGGCTCGGGCAACTGCGCCGACCGGGGCGAGGATCGCGCTCTGCGCCGCCAGCAACTCGGCAATACGTTCTGCCGCCCCCGCCGCACGCTGTAGCTCACCGATCACCTCACTGAGGGTGCCAAAGGCACTGCCGACGATCAGGCTATAGAACACGAAGGCTGCCAACTCACCCGCGGAGATACGCCCGGCGATCACATCCATGCCGCCCACCCAGAGCATCACCCCCACCGCGCCCAGCACCAGCACGATCACCAAGGTAATCAGCCACGCCCGCTGGGCAATGCGTCGCCGCGCGACAGTGAACGCAGCCTCTACCGTCTCAGCGAAGCGCTCGCGATCCAATGGCTGATGGTTGTAGGCCTGCACCGTCTTGATCTGGCCGAGCGTCTCGGCCACGTAGCTGCCGACATCGGCCACCCGATCCTGGCTCTGGCGCGACAGGCTGCGCACTCGCCGACCGAACAACAGGATCGGCGCCAACACCAACGGCAAAGCCAGCACCACGATACTGGTGAGCTTGGGGTTGGTGATAAACAGCAGTACCACGCCCCCCAGCACCATCAGCGCATTACGCAGGAACATCGACAGCGACGAGCCGATCACCGATTGCAGGAGCGTTGTATCAGCGGTCAAGCGCGACTGAATCTCCGAGCTGCGGTTGTCTTCGAAAAACCCAGGGTGCAGGCCGATCAGATGATCGAACACGGCCCGGCGGATGTCAGCTACGCAGCGTTCACCAATCCACGACACCAGGTAGAAACGGCTGAAGGTGCCCACTGCCAAGGCGACCACCAGCAGCATGAACAGGCCCAGGGTCTGGTTGAGCTGGTGGGCCGAACCGGTCATGAAGCCCTGGTCCACCAGCAGGCGGATGCCCTGCCCCATCGACAAAGTAATGCCCGCAGTGACCACCAGCGCCAGCAAAGCCAGGAGCATCTGCTTGCGGTACGGTTGCAGGAACTGCCAGCCCAGGCGCAGGGCGCGGCGCTGACGTGAAGTAACAGGATCGGGCATGACGCAGATCATCTAGCCAAGGAAGCGCTCAGCCTACCATTCATCTACACGGGCGGAACTCAGGCCTCTTGCAGGGGATCGCATTAATGACCGGGGCATGTCCGATGGCAAGCTTGCGCCAGTGGCTATAGCTTATCGTTCTAAAGTGCTTCTGGAGCTTTGCCGCGGTTTCTGATGGACTGTCCTTGTCGTGACGCCCAAGGAGCTGTCACAGGCCAGTCACGGCAAGGGGATACCCTGAGCTTGAACCTGATGAGGAGACAGGAAATGAGCTTGCAACATAGCAGCGAAACGCCTAAGACCACCAAGCCACAGCACGACCTGGATTGCGGCTCGATCATCGATGCCCAGGGCCGCGAGGTCCCGATCACCGATGAGATGATCAAAAAGGCTTGCGAGGACCTGGAAAAAAGCCGCGTCGAACGCTCGAACAAGGCCTGATAAACAGAATTGACTCAACCCGGCGCATGCGCCGGGTTTTTATTGGGCGATACATAAGCATCGCGGGACAATCAGACCAGCACAGCCCCCAACGCATTGACCATCTGCGCCAACTGCGGCGACTCGCCCCGCAACCTCACCGCCAGCCCCTCGATCTCGCGCCGCTGAGGGTAATGCTTGCGCAACATGTCGAACGTCGCCCGCTGCTGGACCGGATCTTCACTGAGGCTGCGACGAAAATCAGCATCGTCTCGGCGTGGGTCATACACCGCCCGGCACAAGGTCGCCAGGGCCCAGGTTGGGTCACTGCTGGCATTGAGTTCGATCTGAGCAAGGTCAGGTTCGGGCAGCAAGTCTGCCAACTGCACCTGCTCAGCCTCACCACGCGCCTTGCACAATGCCTGGTAGATCTGCGCAGTGCCGCGCTGTTTGCCATCCAGGCTGTAGCCGGCGATATGCGGCGTAGCCAAGGTGCAAAGGTCAGCCAGGTCGAGATCGACCTCAGGCTCGCGCTCCCAGACGTCCAGCACCGCATGTACGTCGTCACGCTCCAGCAGCAGATCGCGCAGGGCCTGGTTATCCACTACCGGCCCACGGCTGGCGTTGATCAGCCAGGCGCCCGGACGCAACTGCGCCAGTTGCTCTCGCCCCAGCAAGTGCCAGGTGCTGTGCTCAGCGTCGCGCTGTAGCGGCGTGTGCAGGCTGATCACGTCACACTGTTCAAGCAGCGTTTGCAGGTCGACAAAGTCACCCCCTTCAGCGGCCTGGCGCGGCGGATCGCAGACCAACACCTTCCAGCCCAGGCCATGAAGAACGCGCACCAGGCGCTCACCGACCTGCCCTGCGCCCACCACGCCATAGACCCGCTCGGCGAGGTTTTCGCCATCGAGCTCGGCCAGCGTCAGCAGACTGCCCAGCACGTAATCGACCACGCCGCGTGCGTTGCAGCCCGGTGCACTGCTCCAGTGGATGCCAGCTTGGGCGAAGTAATCGAGGTCCAGATGATCGGTGCCGATGGTGCAGGTTCCGACGAACTGCACCTTGCTGCCCTGCAGCAGCTGCCGGTCGACGCGAGTCACCGAACGTACCAGCAGCACGTCAGCGTCCTTGACGCACTGCGCGTCGATGCTGCGTCCGGGATAACGGCGGATCTCGCCAAATCCGGCAAAGAAGGCATCGAGCAGCGGGATATTCTCGTCGGCAACTATCAGCATGGCGCTCTCCTGTCAGGGGAACGCAGTGTAGGCGCTACGGCGGGCTCGATCCAGCGCGGTTCAGTCGGCCTTCTTGCGGATCCAGTACAAGTAGGTGCCGGCCTGCTCTTGCTGTTCGAGCAGCTCGTGCCCAAGGAAGGTACAGAACTTAGGGATGTCGCGGCGGGTCGACGGGTCGGTGGCGATCACCTTGAGCAAGCCGCCAGCGGCCAGGTTGCGTACGTGCTGATGCAACATCATTACCGGCTCAGGGCAGTTCAGGCCGGAGGCGTCGAGGACGGCGTCAGGGGTGAAATCGGTCATGGGCTACTCCGCGGATGGGTGCCCATTGTCGCTCAAGCGCGAACCAAGGGCCATCCTCATCAGCCAGGTCACCCGCGCAGGTCTGCGCTAATTCGTTGCAGTGCCCGGTCGTCCCTTCAGTACCTTCCCTCAAGCATGAGGTACAACTGATGACCTCCTTCCTGTCCGGCCTGATCCGCCGGAGCAAGGCAACGGCCTATCGCATTTTCGACATTCAGCTCAACGCCATCCAACCGCTAAGCCCTTCGCTGTGCCGTTATGTGTTTAGCGGCGAAGAGGTGCGCCTGATGAGCACCCTGGCACCTGATCAACGGGTCAAGGTGTTCTTCCCCTCGCCCTCTGGCCAACCGCCGAAGCTGCCCAAGGACGGCCAATGGCAACAGGCCCGGCGCAACCTGGCCGCCGCGCACATGCCGCCGATGCGCACCTACACCATCCGCAGCCTGGACCGCGAGACAGGCGAAGTCGCGATAGATTTCGTCCTGCATGGCGTCAATGGCCCCGCCTCGGCCTGGGCCACCCAGGCGCGCATCGGTGATTGCCTACAGATGGTCGCACCCAACCTGGTCTACCGGGGAGACCCGGGAGGTTATGAGTGGAAGCCGCCACAGGCGGTCAAGCGGGTGCTGGTGGTGGGCGATGAAACCGCGCTGCCGGCGATCACGGGCATTCTCGAGCAGTTGGCCGAAACCCAACCTGAACTGCCTGTCGAGGTATTTATCGAGGTGCCGTTGCAAGCCGACTGTCTAGCGCTCTCGTACAGCCCCGCCACCAGGCTGCATTGGTTGCCGCGCGACTTGCTGCGCTGCGATCACGGGCATGCCATGAGCCATGCTGTTCGCGAGCTGGCCACACTGCCTAGCACGGTCGCCCCAGCAGCGGTAAAGCTGGAAGAGGTGGACATCGAGCAGCGCATTTTGTGGGAGCTGGCCAGCGGCGAGAGCAGCGAGTTCTATGCCTGGGTCGCGGGTGAATCGGCCACGGTCATGGACATTCGCCGCTACCTGATCAAAGAACGCGGGCTGGATCGCAATAGCCTGACATTGATGGGCTATTGGCGTGCCGGGCGCAGTTTTGAATAGCGCCTGACAGGTAAGTCATGGCCCCTTCATGGCTTTGCATGGCGAAGGGGCCAGCTGACGATCAGTGCCCCGAACGTGCAGGCACCTGCAACCAGACCCGCAAGCCATCGCTGCGGCTGTCAAAGCGCAAACTACCGGCGCAGCGCTGGACAATCGCCTGAACGATCGCCAAACCCAAGCCACAGCCACCGCTCTGGCTGTTGCGCCAAAAGCGTTCGGTCAGGTGCTCAAGATCACCATCCTTGATCCCTGGGCCATGGTCGCGAACCATGAACCCGACCTGCCCATCGGCCATCTGCAACTCCAGCTCCACGGGCGCATCCCCGCCATGACGCAGGGCGTTGTCGAGCAGGTTGCGCAGCGCCGCCACCGCTAGCGGTGCCGGAATACCGAGGTAGATCCGGGTGGCATCTTCCGGCAAGCGGACAATGATCCGCCGGTTGTCCCCCCCGCCGGCATCCTGCACGGCTTGGCGCGCGACCTGCTCGGCACTGCACTGCACACCATCGTCGAATGACAGACTGCCCTCTACCCGAGCCAACAGCAGCAACTGCTCCAAGGTGCGATGCATGCGATCTGCGCCCTGCTCGGCATGCGCCAGGGCCTGATCACGCACGGCGCCGTCGGTCATCTGCGCCACTTGCAGGTGGGTCTTGATCGCGGTCAACGGGCTGCGCAGCTCGTGGGCGGCGTCGTCCGTCAGGCGCCGCTCACGCTCCAGCGTCTGAGCGATCCGCAAGAACAGCTGGTTCTGAGTTTCGAGCAAGGGCTGCAGCTCGCTGGGCATACCCGCCACCTGCAACGGCTCGACGCTATCGGCACGTCGCTTGCGCAAGGCATCGCGCATTCGATTGAGCGGTTCCAGGCCCTTGCCCAGGCCGATCCAGAGCAAACCGAGGCTACCGAGCAGCGCCATCAGCACCGGCGCCGAGGCCGCCAGCAGGATCGACTGGTTCAGTGCCTCTCGCTCCTGGTTACGGTCAGCGGTGGTGATGCGCACATCGCCATGGTTGTAGGTGAAGGTGCGCCAGCGGGCGTCATCGATGGTCTGATCGCGAAAGCCGCTGCTCTGGTCGTCCATGGCGCCGTCGTGTTTGTGATTGCTGGCGAGGATCTCGCCGCGTAGCGAACTGACCTGGCAGGCCATGCCATCCGGCACGCTGAGCTGGTCGGCGGAAAAGTGCGCATCCTCGCCCTTGGTCGCCAGCGGTTGCGGGAGCTGGTCGATCAGCCCGGCGACCATGCGCGCCGAGGCCACCAGGCGCTGGTCGAGGGAAAACATCATCTGCTGGCGCAGGTCGCGCAACATCCACGCCGCCGCCAGCGCCCAGATCAGGATGAAAGCGCTGCCCAGGATCAGCGACAGACGCACACGCAAGCTCATGGGGCAATCTCTTCAGGTGCCTGCGCCGGGCCCAGGCGATAGCCGAGGCCGCGAACGGTCTCGACGATGCTGTTGCCCAGCTTGCGCCGCAGGTGGTGGATGTGAACGTTCAGCGCGTTGCTCTCGACTTCGTCGCTGAAGCCGTAGACGCAATCCTTGAGTTGTTCGCTGGAGAGCACTCGCCCTGGATTCTGCAGCAGCGCCTGGAGCAAGGCCTGCTCGCGCCGCGACAAGTCTACCGGTTGGCCGGCCAGGGTCGCTTCGCAACTGCTGGGGTCGTAGTGTAGAGGACCGTGCTCGATGATGTTGACCGCGCGCCCAGCCATGCGCCGCATCAGGGTATGCAGGCGGGCGGCCAGTTCTCGCAGGTCGAACGGCTTGAGCAGGTAATCGTCGGCACCGGCCTGCAGCCCATCGACCCGGTCGGTCACGCCATCGCGGGCGGTCAGCACCAAGACCGGCAGCGTCTCGCCTTGCTGACGCAAACGGCGCAGAAGCTTCAGGCCATCTTCGTCAGGCAACCCCAAGTCGAGGATCATCACATCGAACTGCGCGGCCTTGAGCAACGCCTGCGCCGAGGACGCATTGGCCACCCGATCTACGGTCAGACCCTGGGCGGCGAGGCCGGAGCAGATGCCACTGGCGATCAGGTCGTCGTCCTCGCAGAGCAGTACGTGCATGGGGTGGTCTCCAATCGGGGGATGAGTATTGCGCCACACGGTGATTAAGTGAGGATTATGACCGCTGATGCGCGGTTCGTCGCGGCTGGGCATCGGCCATTACCGCTCAGGGCGCATGAGCCACTCCTCCGAATCAGCAGGTGAGTAATTCCGGGTTAACTCTCGGTTAATCGACCCAGGCCAGCATGGCCACTTATCTGCATTACCAAGGCCAATACATGCGCGTTTTCCTGATCATCCTGACCTTTCTGCTGGCGGGGCCTCTGCAGGCCAATCCGTTCGACGTCAAATCTGACTTCCTGCCCGTCAACCAAGCGTTCGTCCTCACCCACGACCGCCTGCCATCAGGCCAGATGCGCGTACATTTCCAGATCAAGGAAGGCTACTACCTCTATCAGAAACGGCTGAAGTTCGACGGCCTGCCTCCCGCACAACACCCGCAACTGCCAGCAGCGCTGAACCATCACGACGAGTTCTTCGGCGACAGCGCGATCTACCGCAGCGAGCTTGAACTGCTGTTGCCGGCCGAAGCCAGCGGCCAGCTGCGCCTGGGCTGGCAGGGCTGCGCTGATGCCGGCCTGTGCTACCCGCCGCAAACTACCGCCATCGATCTAGGCAACAGCAGCAGCGCAACAGTCGCCAACCAAGCCAGCGACCAGGCCCTAGCCAGCAACCTGCAGCAGGACAATCTGCTCTGGGGCCTGCTGGCCTTCTTCGGCCTGGGCCTGCTGCTAGCGTTCACCCCCTGCTCGCTGCCAATGCTGCCGATCCTGGCGGGGCTGGTCCTGGGCAACGGCGCCAGCGCCCGGCGTGGCTGGTTGCTGGCGGGGGTCTATGTGCTGAGCATGGCGCTGGTCTACGCAGGCCTGGGCGTAGTCGCCGCACTGCTGGGCGCCAGCCTGCAAGCGTGGTTGCAACAACCCTGGCTGCTGGGCAGCCTGGCCGGGCTGTTTGTGCTGCTCGCGTTGCCCATGTTTGGCGCTTTCGAGCTGCAATTGCCCACGGCCCTGCGCGACCGCCTCGATCGCGCAGGGCAAGGCACGCGTGGCGGCAACCTGTACGGCGCGGCGCTGCTCGGTGCGCTGTCCGGCTTGCTGATGGGGCCATGCATGACCGCGCCGCTGGCCGGTGCGCTGCTCTACATCGCGCAGAGTGGCGATGTGCTGCACGGCGCGCTGGTACTGTTCAGCCTGGGCTTGGGCATGGGTGTGCCACTGCTGTTGCTGGTGACCTTGGGCAACCGCTATCTGCCACGCCCAGGCGCCTGGATGAATCTGGTCAAAGGTCTGTTCGGCTTCGTGTTCCTGGCCATGGCGCTGTACACGGTGCGCACCCTGCTGCCCGCTCCACTGCTGCTGGGCCTTAGCGGCAGCTGGTTGATCGCCCTGGGCTGGGCGGCTTGGCCCGCCCTGCAGCGTCTGCCTGCACTGCGGGCGATTCCCTTGCTCGGTGCACTGTGGGGCGGACTATTGCTGGTTGGCGCCGCTGCTGGCAGTAGCGACCTGTGGCAACCCTTGCAGCCGTTTGCCGGTAGCAATACGCCAGCTGCGGCTAAAGCCGAGGATGCCTTCATCACTGTCAGCCGACCCGAAGACCTGCAACGCGAACTGGATGCCGCCAAGGACCGTGGCCAATGGGTGCTGGTCGACTACTATGCCGACTGGTGCGTATCGTGCAAGGTCATGGAGAAGCAGGTCTTCGCCCGGCCCGATGTGCTCAACAGCCTGGCCGGTGTACACCTGCTGCGTCTGGACGTAACTGCCGACAGCCCAGCTAGCCGGGCACTGCTGCAACGCTATCAGGTGCCCGGTCCGCCAAGCCTGATCTGGATCGGCCCAGAAGGGAACGAGCGCCGTGCGCGGCGCATCACCGGTGAAGTGGACGCGAGCGGTTTTCTGCAACATTGGGCACAGACCAGGAGCCAAGGCTGATGCTGACCGTAACCCTTGGGCCGCTGACCATCGCCCTGAACCACCTGTTGCTACTCGCAGCGCTCGGCATTGCCTGCGTGGTCGGTTGGTGGGTCGCTCGGCGCGGTGGGCAAAGTCCGGAGTCGGCGCTGTTCAACCTGTTCGTTTTAGGGGTGCTCGGCGCGCGCCTGGGCTTCGTTCTGCTCTATTGGCCGATGTACCGCGACGAACCGCTGCAGATCATCGATATTCGCGATGGCGGTTTTCTGTTCTGGGGTGGCCTGGTCGGGATCGTGCTTGGCACCCTCTGGCAGGGCTGGCGCCAGCCCGGCTTGCGCCAGCCACTGGGCTGGGCGCTGGCCAGTGGCGCACTGTTCTGGGTGCTAGCGAGCCTTGGTAGCCACCTGTACAGCAAGGGCACCGAGCTGCCTGCCCTGACCTTGCGCACCGCCGCTGGCAAATCCATGGCCCTGCACGACTACCGCGGCAAGCCACTGGTGATCAATATCTGGGCGACCTGGTGCCCGCCGTGCCGGCGTGAAATGCCGGTGCTCCAGCAAGCCCAGCACGACTATCCGCATGTGACCTTCCTGTTCGTCAACCAGGGCGAGACGCCAGAGAACGTCAGCACCTTTCTGGCAACCACTGGCCTGAGCCTGACCCACGTCCTGTTCGATGGCAGCGGCCAACTGGCCCAGCGGGTCGGCTCACTGGCCCTGCCCACCACCTTGTTCTACAACGCCGAAGGGCGACTGGTCGGCAGCCACCTGGGTGAACTGTCCCGCGCCAGCCTGCACCACGCCCTGGAACCCTTCGAGCAGGTCAACCTGCCCGCCTCCGCCTTAAAAGGAAATTGACATGCGATTGAATGCGCTCCTGCCACTGACCCTCGTGCTGCTGGCAGCCCCGCTGCTGCACGCCGAGGAACTGCCCCAGGCAATCCAGCAACTCCAAGCCAAGGGCGCAGTGATCAAGGGTAGCTTCGACGCGCCCAACGGCCTGCGCGGCTATGCCGCTGAATACCAGAACAACGGCATTGCCCTGTACCTGACACCCGACGGCAAGCATGTACTGGTCGGCAGTCTGTTCGACGAGCAAGGCCAGGACCTCAGCGCCGAGCCGCTGGAAAAGCTGGTGTACAAGCCGATGAGCAAGGCCATCTGGGCGAAGATGGAAAAGACCGCCTGGATCGCCGATGGCAAGCCCGACGCACCGCGCACGGTGTATCTATTCAGCGACCCCAATTGCCCTTACTGCAACATGTTCTGGCAGCAGGCACGCCCTTGGGTCGAGGCTGGCAAGGTGCAGCTGCGCCACATCATGGTCGGTATCATTCGCGAGGACAGCCCTGGCAAGTCGGCCGCGCTGTTGGCCGCCAAAGACCCGGCCAAGGCGCTGCAACAGCATGAGAAAGCCGGCAAGGCCAGCAGCCTCAAGGCCTTGGATAAGATCCCCGAGAACGTGCAAAAACAGCTCGACAGCAACCTGGCCTTGATGGAAGAGCTGGGGCTGGCAGCCACCCCGGCGATCTTCTACCTGGACGAACAGGGACGCCTGCAAAGCCAGCAAGGCGCCCCACGCCCGGAAACGCTCGGCAAGATCCTCGGCAAGCGCTGAGTCAGCGCGTGATCAAGCCGCGCCGTTACGCGGCTTGAGATCCAGCCTGCGCAGATGACAGGTAACTTCCTCGCGGTCGTGATACAGCTGTTTGCAGGCGATCGAAACCTTGATCTTGCGCGCCTTGAAGCCCTCCTCGATACGATCGAGCAAGCGCCGCACCTCGGCGTAGCGCTGCTTCATCGGCAGCTTGAGGTTGACCACCGCCTCACGGCACAGCCCCTCACCCAGCCATGTCTCGATCAGCGCCGCACTGCGCGCAGGCTTCTCGACGATATCGCAGACCATCCAGTCGACCATCTGCTTGGGCTGCCAGGTGAAGCCATCAGCCATCAAATGCTGCACCAGGCCAGTATCCATCAAGCTTTCAGCCATCGGGCCATTGTCGATGGCGGTCACCAGCATGCCACGCTTGACCAGCTGGTAGGTCCAGCCACCTGGCGATGCGCCAAGGTCGACCCCGGTCATGTCATCGTGCAGGCGCTGCTCCCACTGATCACGCGGGATGAACTGATGCCATGCCTCTTCCAGCTTGAGCGTCGAGCGGCTTGGCGCTTCCCGGGGGAATTTCAAGCGCGGGATGCCCATCGGCCACAGCGCGCAATTGTTCGCCTCCGATACACCGACAAACACCCGGCGCCCACTGATGAAGGTCAGCAGCAAGCGCGGACGGTTGGCATCGTCGACCAAGCGCCCAGCCTTTTCCAGGGCTTTGCGCAGCGGCACTTCAAACTTGCGGCAGAAGGTCGACAGCTCCTTGCCGTCGTTGCTGTCGACCACTTCCAGCCACAGGCTACCGGCAACCGGCGCATCCGCCAGGTGTTCGAGCAGCACGCTGATGCGGTCGGTTTCTGGCAACTCGACAAAACTGCCGCGCGCCCACTGGCGCGGGAAGATCAACTGCGTGAAGCGCAGTTCACGCATCAGGCGCTGGGCACCGTCCGGCTCGGTGCAGACAAACTCGGCGCAAGCGCTCTGCGGCTTGCCCTTGGCGTAGCCAGCAACGCCCAGGCGGGCGGCGTGTTCGCTGATCTCGGCGCAGACCTCGCCCTCGAAACCGGGCCGGCAATGCATGAACAGGGTATTCATTTCTCACTCCACATCGCTGGCGGGTACCGCCAGCCTTGATCCAGCGCACGTCACGCACCGGCAGGGCGGCGATGATAAAGGAAGATCGGAACCTGCGACATGGCCCGCCTGTCCAGTACAGGGTCGGGACCGGGAAATCGGTCTAACCTGACCATTCAGCCAGGTCCGTACCGTGCGGACCGGTACAGAGCGGTGACACCGGCCTTCACGAGGGGCCGGGCACCGGCGCAGAAGGAGTTGGCAATGCCCTCGCTCGATAGCCTGAAGACCCTCAAAACCCTGCACGTAGGCGACCGCGTCTACCACTATTACAGCCTGACTGACGCAGCCCGCCAGTTGGGTGATCTGCAACGCCTGCCCATGTCGCTCAAGGTGCTGCTGGAAAACCTGTTGCGCTGGGAAGACGGCAAGACCGTTACCGGCGCTGACCTGCAAGCCCTGGCGCAGTGGCTCAAAGATCGCCGCTCCGATCGCGAGATCCAATACCGCCCTGCCCGGGTACTGATGCAAGACTTCACCGGCGTACCTGCGGTGGTCGACCTAGCGGCTATGCGTGCGGCCATGGCCAAGGCCGGTGGCGACCCACAGCGGATCAATCCCCTGTCACCAGTCGACCTGGTGATCGACCACTCGGTGATGGTCGACCGCTATGCCAGCCAAAACGCCTTTGCCGAGAACGTCGACATCGAAATGCAGCGCAACGGTGAGCGTTATGCGTTTCTGCGCTGGGGGCAGAGCGCCTTCGACAACTTCAGTGTAGTGCCGCCGGGCACCGGCATCTGCCACCAGGTCAACCTCGAATACCTCGGCCGCACCGTGTGGACTGGCGAAGAAGACGGTCGCACCTATGCCTTCCCCGACACCCTGGTCGGCACCGACTCGCATACCACCATGATCAACGGCCTGGGCGTACTCGGCTGGGGCGTCGGCGGGATCGAGGCGGAAGCGGCCATGCTCGGCCAACCCGTATCGATGCTGATCCCGGAAGTGATCGGCTTCAAGCTGACCGGCAAACTGCGCGAGGGCATTACCGCCACCGATTTGGTGCTCACCGTGACCCAGATGCTGCGCAAGAAGGGGGTGGTCGGCAAATTCGTCGAATTCTACGGCGATGGCCTGGCCCAGCTGCCGCTGGCCGACCGCGCCACCCTGGCCAACATGGCCCCGGAGTACGGCGCAACCTGTGGTTTCTTCCCGGTCGACCAAGTTACGCTGGATTACCTGCGCCTCACGGGGCGTCCCGAACAGACCGTGCAACTGGTAGAGGCCTATTGCAAAGAACAGGGTCTGTGGCGCCTGCCTGGCCAGGAGCCGGTGTTCAGTGACAGCCTGTCCCTGGACATGCACGAGGTCGAGGCCAGCCTGGCTGGCCCTAAACGCCCGCAGGACCGGGTTGCCCTGTCGCAGGTCGCCCAGGCCTTCAACGGCTTCATCGATCTGCAACCCAGACCCCAGGCCAAAGAAGTCGGCCGCCTGGAGAGCGAAGGTGGCGGCGGCGTGGCGGTAGGCAATGCCGATCAGGCCGGCGAGATCGATTTCAGCCATGGCGGGCAAACCTACACCCTGCGTGATGGCGCGGTAGTGATCGCGGCGATCACTTCTTGCACCAATACCTCCAACCCCAGCGTGATGATGGCGGCAGGACTTGTAGCGAAAAAAGCCGTGGAAAAGGGCCTGACGCGCAAGCCGTGGGTGAAGAGTTCGCTGGCGCCCGGCTCCAAGGTGGTCACCGATTACTACAAGGCTGCTGGTCTTACTCCGTACCTCGACCAACTGGGCTTCGACCTGGTGGGTTATGGCTGCACCACCTGTATCGGCAACTCCGGCCCCTTGGATGAAGCCATCGAAAAAGCCATCGGCAGCGCCGACCTCACCGTGGCCTCGGTGCTGTCGGGCAACCGCAACTTCGAAGGCCGGGTGCATCCGCTGGTGAAGACCAACTGGCTAGCCTCCCCGCCCCTGGTCGTGGCCTACGCCCTGGCCGGCAGCGTACGCCTGGACTTGACCCGCGATCCGCTGGGTACCGGCAAAGACGGCCAACCGGTGTACCTGCGCGACATCTGGCCCAGCCAACAGGAGATCGCCGACGCTGTGGCCAAAGTCGATACGGCCATGTTCCACAAGGAATACGCTGAAGTCTTCGCAGGCGATGCCCAGTGGCAAGCCATCGAAGTGCCGCAGGCGGCCACCTACGTCTGGCAGGATGACTCCACCTACATTCAGCATCCGCCATTCTTCGATGATATCGGCGGTCCCTTGCCGACCATCGCCGATATCCACGGCGCGCGCGTGCTGGCCCTGCTCGGCGATTCGGTGACCACCGACCACATCTCCCCGGCCGGCAACATCAAGGCCGACAGCCCCGCTGGCCGCTACCTGCGCGACAAAGGCGTGGAGCCTCGTGACTTCAACTCCTACGGCTCGCGCCGCGGCAACCATGAAGTGATGATGCGCGGCACCTTCGCCAATATCCGCATTCGCAACGAAATGCTTGGCGGCGAGGAAGGCGGCAACACCCTGCATGTGCCCAGCGGCGAAAAGCTCTCGATCTACGATGCTGCCATGCGCTATCAGGCCGAAGGCACGCCGCTGGTGGTGATTGCCGGCCAGGAGTACGGCACCGGCTCCAGCCGCGACTGGGCGGCAAAAGGTACCAATTTGCTTGGGGTCAAAGCCGTGCTGGCGGAGAGCTTCGAACGCATCCACCGCTCTAATTTGATTGGCATGGGCGTGTTGGCCCTGCAGTTCAAGGCCGGGCAAACCCGCAAGAGCCTGGGTCTGACTGGCAAGGAGCAAATAGACCTGCTGGGCCTCACGGGCGCGACAATTCGCCCGGGCATGAGCCTGACGCTGCGCATCACCCGTGAAGACGGCCAGCAGGAGCAGATCGAGGTGTTGTGCCGGATCGATACACTCAACGAAGTTGAATACTTCAAATCTGGCGGGATTTTGCACTACGTACTGCGCCAACTGATCGCAAGCTGAGCATCAAGGGGGCGCGCAGCGCCCCCTGTCCCCGCCCCAAATCGGTGCCTCGACGCTGGCCCTTGCCTGGACAATGCGTCATGATCCGACCATAGCGTCAGAAATCTGGAATAATTCAGTAACATTGCCGCCAACTGCTGCGAACAGCGCGCGTTTGCTACTTTACGTTAGCAACCGAGCCCTTGCGCCAGATCAACTAAGTTAAATATTCATTCAATAAAACCAGAGGCTTGCCGATACCCATCGAAAGCCTTGCGGACCTGACGACCCATGCGTAACAACCAGCCGATTACCCAGAGAGAACGGACTTTCCCTGCACAACAGCGGTTGATCTCCACCACCAACGCCAAGGGTGTGATCACCTACTGCAACGATGCGTTCATCGAGATCAGCGGTTTCTCTCGCGAGGAGCTGACCGGTGCTGCGCACAACCTGGTGCGTCACCCCGACGTGCCGCCTGCGGTGTTTGCCCACATGTGGCAGACCCTCAAGCAGGGCCTGCCGTGGATGGGTATCGTCAAGAACCGCTGCAAGTCTGGCGATCACTACTGGGTCAACGCCTACGTCACGCCGATCTTCGATAACAATCAGGTGGTCGGCTACGAATCGGTGCGGGTCAAGCCTACTGCCGAACAGATCCGCCGCGCCGAAGCGCTGTACCAGCGCATCAACCAGGGCAAGTCGGCGATACCGCGCCGCGATAAATGGCTGCCGGTACTGCAAGACTGGCTGCCGTTCATCCTGGTCAGCCAGGTCGGCTTCCTGATCGGCAACTGGCTGGGGCATTCCTGGGGCTTCGCCCTGGCCGCGGGCCTCTCGGTACCGCTCGGCCTGCTGGGTCTGAGCTGGCAGCAGCGCGGCCTCAAGCGCCTGCTGCGCCTGGCCGAACAAACCACCTCCGACCCGTTGATCGCGCAGATGTTCACCGACAGCCGCGGCGTCCAGGCCCGCCTGGAAATGGCCATGCTCAGCCAGGACGCGCGGATGAAAACCTGCCTGACCCGCCTGCAAGACAGCGCCGAACACCTCAGCGATCAGGCCCGTCAGTCCGATGCGTTGGCGCACAAGAGCTCCTCGGGCCTGGAACGTCAACGGGTAGAGACCGAACAGGTCGCCGCCGCCGTCAACCAGATGGCCGCCACCACCCAGGAAGTGGCCAACCACGTGCAGCGCACGGCCGATGCCACCCAGGAAGCCAATCGCCTGACCAGCCAAGGTAGGCAGATTGCCGGGGAAACCCGCGATGCCATCGAGCGGCTATCGAGCGCCGTGGGCGAGACCGGCCTGACCGTGACCCAACTGGCCAAGGACAGTGACGAGATCGGTGGTGTGGTTGACGTGATCAAAGGCATTGCCGACCAGACCAACCTGCTGGCCCTCAACGCTGCGATCGAAGCCGCCCGGGCCGGCGAGATGGGCCGCGGCTTTGCCGTGGTCGCCGATGAAGTACGCCAACTTGCGCAACGCACCGCCGAATCCACCGGGCAGATTCACAGCCTGATCGCCAAGCTGCAGCAGACTGCAAGCAGCGCCGTGCTGACCATGGAGAACGGCCATCGCCAGGCTCAGGAAGGTGTAGAGCGGGTAATGCAGGCCGACCAGGCGTTGCTGGGTATCAGCGAAGCGGTGGCCAACATCACCGACATGGCGACCCAGATCGCTGCTGCCACCGAAGAGCAAACTGCCGTGGCCGACGAAATCAGCCGTAACATCAGCACCATTGCCGAGCTGGCCGACCAAACCGCCGAGCAGGCGCAGCATTCGGCGCTACTCAGCGAAGAGCTGACCAGCACCGCAGGTACGCAATATTCGCTGGTGGAGCGCTTCAACCGCTGAAATTGTGGGGCCGCGAGGCGGCCCATCGCAGCGTATAAGCTGGCCCACCTGCGATTTATGCAGGCGCTGGTTTGCCTGCGGTGGGCCGCGAAGCGACCCCGAAAATCAGCGCCGCAACACTCCTACCAGTCCAACGCCAACCGACTTTCGAAATACCGCTCTTCCCCGCTCAACGGATCCTCAAAGCGCAGGCTCTGCGCCAGCAGCTTAAGCGGCTGTTGATAGTCATCCTCTACTTCCAGCAACCGCGGGTAGAACGGATCGTTACAGATCCCCGCCCCAAGCGCTGCCATGTGCACCCGCAACTGATGGGTCTTACCCGTCACCGGCGACAAGCCATAGCGCCACAGCTCACCGTTTTTCTCCAGCACCTGCGCCAGTGTTTCACTGTTGGGCGCCCCCTCTACTTCATGCATGCGAAAGAACGGTTCGCCATGCACCAGACGGCTGCGGTGCACCAAGGGAAACTCAAGCGCCGGCAACGCCGCAGCAATGGCCTGGTAACGTTTGTCGATGCGCCGCTCGGGGAACAGCCGCTGATAAGCACCGCGAGTCTGCGGGTTCGCCGAAAACAGCACCAAACCTGCGGTATGCCGATCGATGCGGTGCAGTGGCACCAGGTGCGGGTTATCCAAACGGCGGATCAGCCGGCGCAGCAGCGTTTGCTCAACGTACTCACCGGTGGGTGTCACTGGGAGAAAATGCGGTTTGTCGGCCACCACCAGATGCTCGTCCAGATGCAGGATGGTTTCTTCTACCGGGATCGGCTTCTCATTGGGCACTTCGCGAAAATAATGCAAGCGCATGCCGCGACGATACGCCAGGTCTGCCTGGATGGCCTGGCCCTGGGCATCGAGCACCCGTCCTCTGGCAAAGCGATCAAGCCACTGCTCACGAGCGATGCCCTTGAAGTGATCACACAAACAGTCGAGTACGGTTGGCCAATTTCCCGGAGGAAGGCAGACGGTACTGGCTTGCTGATGGGCGGGGTCGAACGGTGTGGTCATGACAGGCTCGTGCAATCGAGGGATTGCCATTATCCCCCAAGCCCCGGCCCTCAACCAGCCTCGGCGGTTTCGCAGCGCGCCTTGAGCCAGCGCAGCACCTGCACAGCCTCCCAGCGGCCGGAATCATAGAGCGCATAAACCTGGCCCTGATAGCCCACCACATCCAGTGGCCGGTGAAACCCGGCACGCTGGAACAAGGCCTCGATTTCAGCGAAGCAGGTGTTGAAATGGACCTTGCCAAAGGGCGTTCGGTCGTCAGTCACCAAGCCTTCGAGGCGCAGCTCCAGCACGGCGTCACCCACCTTCTGCGGGGACATCCGATTGACGCTGTACTTCAATTGCTCGACGTTGAGCATCGGCCACTCCAATACTGTATTTATATACAGCATACGGAGTTACTACGGTTGCGTCAAATCAAGCCAATGCTACTGCAGGAAGGCCACCACCTGTTCAGCATCGAACGGCCAGCGCAGCTCGCTACCGTTATCACAACGACACAGCACCGGAATGATCAAACCATAGCGTTCGACTAACGATTCATCGTCGGCGATGTCGATAAGCTCCACCAACAAGCCGCGTTCGACAAAGGGCATCAGCACCGCTTCGGCCACTTCACACAAGTGGCAACCGACGGTGCTGAACAGTTGGCATTCAGGCAGCATGGCAAGTCCCGCGCAAGCTGTGGAGAGATGCTTATTTTAGGTCCACAACGCGCGAAGTGCACCTGACCACGATCAATCCTGGCTGGTTGCGCCAATCCGATGCAGCGACAGGTCAGCCCCCTGGAACTCCTCTTCATGGCTCAGACGCAAGCCATGCACCGCCTTGATCAGGCCATACACGGCAAAGCCCCCGAGCAGCGCCACCAGCACCCCTGCCAGGCTGCCCAGCAGCTGGCTGACCAGACTGACGCCACCCAAGCCCCCCAGACTGGCTTGGCCAAAGATGCCACAGGCGATGCCACCCCATACCCCACACAGCCCATGCAACGGCCAGACGCCCAGCACATCGTCGATCTTCCAGCGATTCTGCGCAGCGGTGAAGCACCAGACGAACAGCCCCCCCGCTACCAGGCCAGTGGCCAAAGCGCCTAGCGGATGCATCAGGTCGGACCCAGCGCAGATTGCCACCAACCCAGCCAGCGGCCCGTTGTGCAAAAAACCCGGGTCGTTGCGACCTGCCCACAACGCGGCCAGCGTGCCGCCAACCATGGCCATCAGCGAATTGATCGCCACTAGACCACTGATGCCCTGCAGGCTCTGCGCACTCATCACGTTGAAGCCAAACCAGCCAATGATCAGAATCCACGAACCCAGCGCCAGGAAGGGGATACTCGACGGCGCAAACGCCACCAGGCGGCCATCGCGATAGCGCCCGCGGCGCGCCCCTAGCAATAGCACCGCCGCCAGCGCCAGCCAGCCGCCCATCGCGTGTACCACAACCGACCCGGCAAAGTCATGGAACGGTGCCCCAAAGCGCGCCTGCAGCCAGGCCTGGATGCCCAGATTGCCATTCCACACGATGCCTTCGAAGAACGGATAAACCAACGCCACGATCAACGCCGTGGCACACAACTGCGGGGCAAAGCGCGCACGCTCAGCAATGCCTCCGGAAATGATTGCCGGTATGGCTGCGGCGAAGGTAATCAGGAAGAAGCATTTGACCAGGCCATAGCCGTGATCGCTGGCCAGCTGCGTAGCTGGCTGCAGGAAACTCACGCCATAGGCAATCCAGTAGCCGACGAAGAAGTACACCAGGGCCGACACGGCGAAGTCGCTGAGGATCTTCGACAAGGCATTGACCTGGTTCTTATGGCGCACCGTGCCGACTTCAAGAAAGGCAAAGCCGGCATGCATCGCCAGGACCAGGATGGCCCCCAGCAGAAGGAACAGGGTGTTGGAGCCATGGACCAGGGAGTCCATCGCGCTGTGCATGTTTTCCATGAGGTAGGCAGACCTGCTGAAAAAGCACCAGGACAGTTCAAGAACCTGCATCCCTGCACCGAATCGGTGCCCACTCCCCTGCCCCGTTTCGGTGAGGCGAGCAGAGCGTGCGTGGTTTTTTCTTGGGTTTGTCGTGGATTGGGTTAAGGTTTAGCGGTATCCGCAGACGTGGCGCACGGATTCGGCGCACCGACGCTCAGCGGCGCCCCCAGACGTAGCAAGCGCCATACCAGCAACTGGCACTGAACCTTCATTGCACCGCGTCACTCGAATTAACCACACACATCAACAGGGAGAGATCCAATGGCCAGCAAATCGGCAAAGAATGCTCAAGAGATATTGATGGCTGACTTCCAGGCACTGGTGCGCGACACCGAAAAACTGCTCGCTGACACCGCCAACCTGGCCGGTGACCAGGCTGATGAGCTGCGCGAGCAGATCCACGAGCGCCTCGAGCAAGCCCGCGAAAGCCTGCAACTGACCCAGGATTCGGTGCGCGTACGTGGCCAGGCGGCACTGGCCAGTGCCGAAGAGTACGTCCAGGAAAACCCTTGGCAGGCCATTGGCATTGCCGCAGGCGTCGGCTTGCTGATCGGCCTGCTGGCCAATCGGCGCTGAGGAGTGCCCATGGATAACGAGGCCATCACGGCTGGCGCCTCTGGCAAACGCCTGGGCGCGGCCATGCTTGGGTTGCTGCACAGCCATATCGAACTGTTCGGCATCGAGCTGCAAGAGCAGAAAGGTCGCACCCTCAAGCTGCTGCTGTTTGCAGGGTTGGCGCTGGTGTTTGCCTTGTTGCTGCTGACGGCGCTGTCCGGCTTGCTGCTGGTACTATTGTGGGACAGCTATCGGCTGGCGGGCATCATCGGGCTGTGTGTGTTCTATGGCGCAGCAACGGTCTACTGCGGCTTGCGCTTGAAGGCTGCCGTGTTCGATGAATCATCCCCTTTCAGCTCCACCCTCGAGGAGCTTGCCAAGGACAGGGAGCGTCTGTTGCCATGAGCCTGCCCGAACTCCCCAACACCCGTAATCCGCGCGAGCTGCGCAAAGCGTTGCTGCGCCTGCGCCTGGAAATGCACCGCCAGGAAATTCGTCATGAGTCAGCGCAACTGCTCGCACCGGTCAGACGCCTGCGCGGCATGGGCGGCTCGTTGCAGGACGGCCTGGGCATCAAGCACGCGCCGTTGTGGGGCCTTGGCGCCGTGGTAGCGCTGGGTTTCTTGACTGGCAAGGGTGCGCGCAGCGGCAACCTTTCTCGCTTGGCGCGTTTGGGCAGTAGCCTGATCCCACTGGTACGCCTGTTCCTGCAAAACGGTCGGCGTCATTGATCAGTTGCGCCCGCCGCTTGCGCGGGCGCCGCTGAAACAGGAAGCTATGGCGATTATCCGACGGGAGAAATGAGCCTTGGACTGGCATACCCTGCTGACCCGCGAACGCCTGGGCAAAGCCCTTTACAGCCCGGAAGAACTGGGGCGCAGCCCCTTCCACAAGGACCACGACCGCATCATCTTCTCCGGCGCCTTCCGCCGTCTGGGGCGTAAGACCCAGGTGCACCCGGTGTCCAGCAACGACCACATCCATACCCGCCTGACCCACTCGCTGGAAGTCAGCTGCGTCGGCCGCTCGCTAGGCATGCGCGTGGGCGAAACCTTGCGCCAGAATCTGCCCGACTGGTGCGAACCGAGCGACCTGGGGATGATCGTGCAGTCCGCTTGCCTGGCCCACGATATCGGCAACCCGCCGTTCGGCCACTCTGGCGAAGACGCCATCCGTTACTGGTTCCAACAGGCCGCAGGACGCGGCTGGCTGGATGATATGAGCGACGACCAGCGCGCCGACTTCCTCAATTTCGAGGGTAATGCCCAAGGGTTTCGCGTGTTGACGCAACTGGAATACCACCAGTTCGACGGCGGCACCCGCCTGACCTATGCCACGCTCGGCACCTACCTCAAGTACCCGTGGAGTTCGCGCCATGCCGACGCCCTGGGCTACAAGAAGCACAAGTTTGGCTGCTACCAGAGTGAGCTGGCGCTGATGGATCAAATCGCCCGCAAGCTTGGCCTGCCGCAACTCGAAGCGCAGCGCTGGGCCCGTCATCCGCTGGTCTATCTGATGGAGGCCGCAGACGATATCTGCTATGCGCTGATTGACCTGGAAGACGGCCTGGAGATGGAGCTGCTGGAGTACGCCGAAGTTGAGGCGCTGTTGCTCGACCTGGTCGGTGACGACCTGCCAGAGACCTACCGTCAACTTGGCGCCAATGATTCTCGTCGGCGCAAATTGGCCATTCTGCGCGGCAAAGCCATCGAGCACCTGACCAACGCTGCTGCGCAGGCGTTTGTCGAGCAGCAGGCCGCCCTGCTCAGCGGCCAGCTGGCGGGCGACCTGGTCGAGCATATGCACGGCCCGGCCAAACGCTGCGTGTTGCAGGCCAAGGACATGGCGCGCAAGAAGATTTTCCAGGACAAGCGCAAGACGCTGCATGAGATTGGCGCCTACACCACCCTGGAAATCCTCCTCAACGCCTTCTGTGGCGCGGCGCTGGAACAGCACGGCGGGCGTACGCCGTCGTTCAAGAGCCGCCGCGTCCTGGACCTGATCGGCAATCATGCTCCCGACCCTCACGGCTCATTGCATAACGCCTTCCTGCGCATGATCGACTTCATCGCCGGAATGACTGACAGCTATGCCAGCGAGATGGCCTGCGAAATGACCGGGCGCTCCAGTCCAACTTGAGACAACCACGGCCAGCGCAAGCTGGCCGAATCGCATTGAAGGAAACGTCCGACCTTGCCATCACCGAAATAAACAACCCAAGTTATCTCCCTGGCAAATGACCAGACTGTCGTTAAAACAAAACATCTTGATGCTGCTCTCGCAGGACAAATAGTCTTTTGCTGTAGGCCATTTCCCATATACGGCTCAACGCCGTTTCCTGCATGTCCGACCTCCTCCATCTGCGATAAGGTGCTCACTGTTTCAGACACCTGCCCATGGAAAGTTGAATATGCAATCCATATTTATTGTCGACGATCACCCCGTTATACGGTTAGCGGTGCGTATGCTGCTGGAAAATCAGAGTTACAGGATCGTGGGTGAATCGGACAATGGCGTCGACGCCATGCAACTGATTCGTGAAACACGGCCTGACCTGGTGATTCTCGACATCGCCATCCCCAAACTGGATGGACTGGAAGTACTGTCACGCTTCCAGTCGATGGCGTTGCCCAGCAAAGTGCTGATCCTTACCGCGCAAGCGCCCGCCTTGTTCGCCCTACGCTGTATGCATTCGGGCGCTTCGGGCTATGTGTGCAAACAAGAAGACCTGACTGAGCTGGTCAGTGCAATCAAGGCGGTACTTTCCGGTTACAACTACTTCCCCAGCCAGGCGCTCCATGGCGACATGGAAAAAAACAGTTCCGACATACACCTTTTCCGACACGTCAATGATAGAGAACTGATGGTGCTGCAACTTTTTGCCCAAGGAAAGAGCAACAAAGATATAGCCAAAGGCATGTTCCTCAGCAACAAGACCGTTAGCACCTATAAAAAACGCCTCATGCAGAAACTCCAGGTCGCTAGCCTGGTGGACCTGATCGACGTGGCAAAACGCAACGCGCTGGTCTGAGGTTGGCAATGGCGCGGTACTTAGCCTTACTGATGCTTAGCTTGGTGATCAGCACCGGGCAGGCACAGGTCGTCCAGCGTGACGTCGTGACCTACACCCTGCTCACACGATCGACCGCCAACGCTATGCACCCGACTCTGTCGAGCGAACAAAGAGAATGGCTCAAGAACAAGCAGACCTTGACCCTCGGCACATCTTTTCCAGATTACGCCCCGTTCGACATCACCAGCGGTGGCCGTGACTACCAAGGGCTCACTGCCGAATACGCCGGGCTGATCGGTAGCGCCCTGCAAATCCCTGTGCGGGTGCTGGGCTTTCCCAGCCGCCATGCAGCGGTTGAGGCCCTTAAACAAGGGCAAATCGATATGCTCGGCAGTGCCAATGGCTATGAAGCTGCCACCGCTGGCCTGGCCCTCTCGCGGCCCTACGCAATAGACCAGCCGGTGCTGGTGACCCGCGAAAATGAACAACGCTCGCTGGACGCTGGGCTCGAAGGCATGCGCCTGAGCATGCTCTATCACTACCTGCCAGCTAAAGGCGTGAATCAAGCCTATCCCAAGTCGACCCTGCAGACGTTCGGATCCTCTACCCAAGCACTCAACGCCGTGGCCTTTGGTCAGGCCGACGTGTTCATCGGCGATACCATTTCCACCCATTACCAGCTCAATCGGGGGCACCTGCCGCGCTTGCGCATGGCGGCCTTCGGTAAACATGAGGCCATTGGTTTCAGCTTTGCCATGCGCAGCGACGACACCATGCTCAAGACGCTGATCGATGCCGTAATCGATAGCCAGCCCAGCACCGTGCGCACCAACATCCTCAAACGCTGGAGCGCAGGCAGCGACACGCTCTTGAGCGAACGTAAACTGCAACTTACGCGGCGCGAAGAGCAATGGCTGTCACAGCATCCTGTAATGCGCGTGGTGATCGATGAAACTGCCGCGCCCATGTCGTACGTTGACAACAATGGCCAGTTTCGTGGCATCACCGCTGACCTCTTGGAGCTGCTGCGCCTACGTACCGGTCTGCGTTTTGAAATTCAGAAGTCCAGCAGCCTTAGCGACATGATCACCCGGCTCGAAGACGGCCGCGCCGACGTCATTGCAGCCATCTCCAAACAGCAAGAACGCGACAGCAAGCTGCGTATCAGCCGCCCCTACCTGGAGAGCGCCTTCGTGCTACTCACCCGGGCCGACAGCGATACGCCGCCTGCTTTGGAGCAGTTGGCGGGAAAACGCGTAGCGGTAACCCGTGACAGCACGATCGCCGAACTGCTTTCCGAGCAGCACCCCCAGGTCATGGCGATCGAAACCGAAAGCCCGTATTTTTCCATGGCACTGCTCAGTAGTGGCGCTGTCGACGCCGCAATCACCACAATGATCGATGCCAATCACGCGCTGGCCAACAGTTCCGAGCTGATCATCCGCAGCACAGTCGGGACAGAGCCCGCCAGCTTCTCCATGGCCACCACCCTACAGGCTCAACTGCTGGCATCGATCCTCGACAAGGCGCTGATGAGCATCTCGCCGGAAGAGCTGGGTGTGATCAATAACCGCTGGCGAGGCTACACCAACCACGACGACGTCTATTGGCGAAAATACCGGCAGTTGGCGATTCAAATCGTCATAGGCTTCTGCCTCCTGCTGCTGCTGGCGCTGCTCTGGAATGCGCGACTGCGCCGCCAGATTAAACAACGCCAACAAGCCGAAAAGGCCCTCAATGATCAACTCGAATTCATGAGTGCGCTGCTCAATGGGACGCCGCATCCACTGTTCGTTCGTGACCGTGAAGGCCGTCTGCAATCGTGCAACGACAGTTATCTGGAGGCAGTGCAGGCTTGCGCCACAGACGTCATCGGCAAGCGCCTGGAAGATAGCCTGTGTAGTAATCATGAGCATACCCAGCAGATCCAAGCCGACTATCAGCATGTGATGCAAGCCGGCGTGCCATTGATCGTTGATCGGCAGATTTGCATCAACGATCGCGAGCTGACCATCTATCACTGGGTGCTCCCCTTCCGAGACTCGCTGGGTGAACTGCAAGGCATCATCGGTGGCTGGATCGATATCAGTGATCGGCGCAAGCTGATCGAGGAACTGCGCCTGGCTAAAAAACAGGCCGAAGAAGCCAACCGCGCCAAGAGCACGTTTCTGGCCACCATCAGCCATGAAATCCGCACCCCTATGAACGCGGTGATCGGCATGCTTGAGTTGGCGGTCGAGCATGCCGAGCAAGGCCGCCTGGACAAACCGGCGATCGAAGTCGCCTATCAGTCGGCGAAGGACTTGCTGGGGCTGATTGGCGATATCCTCGACATCGTCAGGATCGAGTCGGGCCATTTGTCGCTGCTGCCCGAGCCGGTGAACCTTACCAATGTGATCGAGTCAGTGGCGCGGGTGTTCGAGGGCCAGGCGCGGCAAAAAGGCTTGGCATTGCAGTTGGTGATCGATTCAAGTGCTCGCTGCCACGTGTTGATCGACCCCTTGCGCTTCAAACAAGTGCTGTCCAACCTGGTGAGCAATGCCATCAAGTTCACTGAGCATGGTCAGGTGCGCATCAGCGTTGCCCTAACGCATCTGGATGCGATGAGCGGGCCAACACTGGATCTGGAAGTGCGCGACAGCGGCATCGGTATCGCCGATGACGAGGTGCAGCGGCTGTTCAATCCATTCGTCCAGGCCAACGCCCACAGCGAAGGCGCTCGCGCAGGTACCGGGCTGGGGCTGGCAATCAGCCGCAACCTGTGTGAAATGATGGGCGGCAGCCTGACGCTCAAGAGCCTACAGGATGTCGGCACACAGGTCCGCCTGCTGATGCCCCTGCAGCAGGTCGAGTCCGTGCTGCCAGTAGGCCCGGAGGAACCTAAGGTCGAGGTGCCTGATGCGCGCCTGAGGATTCTGGTCATTGACGACCATCCGGCGAACTTGCTGCTGATGGCGCAGCAATTGAACTTCCTGGGGCTTGGCCACACGACCGCAAGCGATGGCCGAGAAGGCCTTGACCGATGGCGTGAACAAGATTTCGACGTGTTGATTCTCGATTGCAATATGCCGCACTTGAGCGGCTACCAAGTCGCCCGGGCTATACGTGCCGAGGAGCAGGCGGGTGCGAGGTCGCGCTGCATCATCCTGGGCTATACCGCCAATGCCCAGCCTGAAGTGCGGCAAAAATGCCTGGATGCGGGCATGGATGACTGCCTGCTCAAACCCATCAGTCTGCGTACCTTGAGCCAACGTCTGGCCAGCGTTACGCCCGCACTTCGCACAACAGCACCGGCATCGCTGAACCGCCACTTCTGCTTGTCTGGGCTGGCCTCAGTGGTGGGTGATGATCCGCAGGACCGCAGGCGCCTACTGGCTATACTCCAGCAGAGTTTGCACGATGACTGTGCCGCACTCATGGCGCTCGATCCGCAGAAGCAAGCGCAAGCGATCGCCGAACAGGCACACAAGATCCTCAGCGCCGCGCGAATGCTGGAGGCAAGGAAGTTGATGGAGGCGTGTGAGCGGCTGGAGCAGTCGAATCTGTCTTTGCTGGAGCTCAAACTGCGCCGACAGGTGCTGGCACGACAAATGCGCCGCATAGAAAAAGCCCTGGCTGATCAGCTAGGCTGACCCACCAGGGCTTGGCAGAGCGGTGTGCTTGAAGCACCCGCTCAGGCGTGGATCAGGAAGCCGAGTTGATCGGCTTTTCCGGATACCAGGCATCCAGCAGCGGGCTGACTTCGATCTTGGTCAGCTCGTTACGGCCTTTGAGCCAGGCTTCCACAGCAGCGCGTTGCTCTTCGCTGACAGAGCCACGGTTAGCCAGGCAAACCAGGCCGAAATCATCACCGCCTACGTAGTCCAGGCCGTTGGCCTCCATTGCTTCTGCAAGGAATGCGTCGAGGAAGGCATCGATGGCTTCGTCGGACAGGTCTTCCTTGAAAGCAAGGTTCAGCTCGAAGCCCAGCTCCTGGAATTCATCCACGCAGAGTTTCTTGCGCAGACGACGGGAACGGTTGGTAGCCATGAAACAATCCTCTTGAGTAATTACCGGCGGCACTTTACCAGTTTCCGCCGCCATGCGGCGCATTTGTGTCGAACGGGGCCCATGTTCGGTGCGCTTGGGGCATAATGCGCACTATATTTCGATCTGGGGCCATCATCTTTTACAGCCCCGTTATCTTTCCCCTCGCACGCAGGGTTCCAGTTCTTATGATCAAAGCGCTCCGCCCACTGTTTCTCGCCGGCCTCATGCTGCCCTTGGCCATGCCCAGCCAGGCTGCCGCCGTCAACACCACCCTGCCACCGAAGGTGCAGCAGGCTCTCAAGACCAACAAACTGCAAGATTCAGCCCTGTCGTTGGTGATGCTGCCGCTGGATGGCCCTGGCACAGCAACGGTGTTCAACGCCGATGTGTCGGTCAACCCGGCTTCGACCATGAAGCTGGTGACCACCTACGCAGCCCTTGAGCTGCTTGGCCCAACCTTCCAGTGGAAAACCGAGTTCTATACCGATGGCACCCTGAGCAACGGCGTGCTCAACGGCAACCTGTACCTCAAGGGCGGCGGTGATCCCAAGCTGAACATGGAAAAGCTGTGGCTGCTGATGCGCGACCTGCGTGCCAACGGCGTGCGCACGGTCACGGGTGATCTGGTGCTCGATCGCAGCCACTTCGTCCAGCCCAACCTGCCACACTTCGACGATGACGGTGGCGACATGAACAAGCCGTTCCTGGTCAAGCCGGACTCGTTGCTGGTCAACCTCAAAGCGTTGCGCTTCGTTGCCCGTAACGATGGCGGCAAAGTACTGGTGGCGGTCGAGCCCCCCATCGCTACGATCCGCATCGACAATCAGGTCAAGGCCGTAGCCTCCAAGCAATGCACCGGCGAGGTGCGCTACAACCCGCAGGTTCAGCCTGATGGGGTCAGTGTCGTGGTCAGTGGCCAGTTAGGTGAAGGCTGCAATTCGCAGACCTACCTGGCCCTGCTCGACCATCCGGCCTACGCCGCCGGGGCCGTGCGGGCAATCTGGAACGAGCTCGGTGGCAGCATTCAGGGTCGTGACCGCATCGAGAACGTGCCCAAGAGCGCACGCTTGCTGGCCCGGGCGTTCTCGCCGGACCTGGTGGAAGTGATTCGCGACATCAACAAATACAGCAACAACACCATGGCCCAGCAGCTGTTCCTCAGCCTGGGCGCACAATTCCGCACCGATGCTGACGGCGATGATGCGCGTGCTGCCCAGCGCGTGGTGCGTCAGTGGATGGCGAAAAAGGGCATTACCGCGCCGCACCTGGTGATGGAAAACGGCTCCGGCTTGTCTCGCGCTGAACGCGTTAGCACCCGCGAGATGGCGCAGTTGCTGCAAGCGGCCTGGAAGAGCCCCTACTCTGCCGAGTTCATCAGTTCCATGCCGCTGGTAGGCATGGATGGGACCATGCGCAAGCGGCTCAAACGCACCGCCTTGACCGGTGAGGGCCACATCAAGACCGGGACGCTCAATACAGTGCGGGCGATCGCCGGGTTTAGCCGAGACAGCAACGGGCATACCTGGGCCGTGGCGGCAATCTTGAATGATCCCAAGCCTTGGGGGGCATCACAGGTGCTGGATCAGGTGTTGCTCGAGCTTTACCGGCAACCTAAGTTGAACAATGGCACAGCCGCTTCAGGGCTGTGATCATGGCCGGGCTGTAGCCTTCGCCACACATTCGCTGCCAGGCAACGGGAAGCTCTTTGCGATCTGCCTGGCGGCGCATGATCCCCAGCTCCGCCCTGCGCGGACCTGGTTCACAGGCAACGCGCAACGCCTGCCTGGGAAGCAAAGCTGCAATCTACCAAGCAATCTGGCTGCAAACGCCACGTACCTGGGCAACTCGTCACTCCTCTCCCAATAAATCCGGCGCGATCTATGCTTACGGTAAAGGCAGTGTTCGCGGCCCAGACTCATCACAGGCAATTTCTTGACCTTTGAGTCAGAAAATTATTGACCAAGAGGTCAAGGGTTGCTTAGAGTCCGCCCGAACAACAATAAAACCATTGCGAGGCCTTCCCCGTGATCCAGTTTCTCGTCAACCAGGAGCTGCGTAATGAGCACGCCCTGGACCCGAACATGACGGTGCTGCAATACCTGCGTGAGCACCTAGGCAAACCCGGAACCAAGGAAGGCTGCGCCAGTGGCGACTGCGGCGCCTGCACCGTGGTCGTGGGCGAGCTCACCCAGGACGACCAAGGTCACGAGACCCTGCGCTACCGCAGCCTCAACTCGTGCCTGACCTTCGTCTCGTCGTTGCACGGCAAGCAACTGATCAGTGTCGAGGGCCTCAAGCATCAAGGCGAGCTGCACAGTGTGCAGCGGGCAATGGCTGACTGCCATGGTTCGCAATGCGGCTTCTGCACCCCGGGCTTTGTCATGTCGTTGTTCGCCCTGCAGAAAAACAGCCAAGGCCACGACCTGCACCAAGCCCAGGAAGCCCTCGCTGGCAACCTGTGCCGCTGCACCGGCTATCGGCCGATTCTCGCCGCTGCCGAGCAGAGCTGCGCCATGCCCTGCCGCGATCAGTTCGATGCCCAGCAGGCGCAAACCATCGCTCGCCTCAAAGCCATCGCGCCGAGCGAAACCGGCGAACTGAACAGCGGCGACAAACGCTGCCTGGTACCGCTTACCGTGGCCGACCTGGCCGACCTGTACAGCTCGCACCCAGAAGCCCGCCTGCTCGCAGGTGGCACCGACCTGGCGCTGGAAGTCACCCAGTTCCACCGCACCTTGCCGGTGATGATCTACGTCGGTGGCGTCGCCGAACTCAAGCGCATCGACAAGAGCGCCACGCACCTGGAAATCGGTGCGGCCACCCCTCTGACCGACTGCTATGGCGCGCTGAGCGAGGAATACCCGGATTTCGGCGCCCTGCTGCACCGCTTCGCCTCACTGCAGATCCGCAACCAGGGCACCCTGGGTGGCAACATCGGCAACGCCTCGCCGATTGGCGACTCACCGCCCCTGCTGATCGCCCTGGATGCCCAGGTGGTACTGCGCCAGGGCCAACGCCAGCGCACCCTGGCCCTGGAAGACTACTTCATCGACTACCGCATCACCGCTCGCCAGGACAGCGAGTTCATCGAAAAGATCATCGTGCCGCGCGCCAGCAATGACTGGACCTTCCGCGCCTACAAGGTCTCCAAGCGTCTGGACGACGATATCTCGGCGGTGTGCGCAGCGTTCAACCTGAGCATCGACAATGGCCAGGTCAGCGGCGTGCGCATCGCCTTCGGCGGCATGGCGGCGATTCCCAAACGCGCCCGCGCCTGTGAAGCGGCGCTGCGTGGCAAGCCTTGGAACCAGGCCACTGTGGAGCGTGCCTGCCAAGCGCTGGCGGAAGACTTCAGCCCGCTCACGGATTTCCGCGCGAGCAAAGAGTACCGCCTACTCACCGCGCAGAACCTGCTGCGCAAGTACTTCATCGAACTGCAATCGCCGCACATCGAAACCCGGGTGACCGCCTATGTCTAACCATCACGCCGTCAAGAGCCAGGCCGAGATGGCCGAACTGTTCCGCCAGGACCTGACCACCGGGGTCGGCCGCAGCGTCAAGCACGACAGCGCCGACAAACATGTGTCCGGCGAGGCGATCTACATCGATGACCGCCTGGAATTCCCCAACCAGCTGCACGTCTATGCGCGCACCTCGGACCGCGCCCACGCGCGCATCCTGCGTATCGACACCACGCCCTGCTACGCCTTCGAAGGTGTGCGCATCGTCATCACCCACGAAGACATTCCAGGCCTGAAGGACATTGGCCCGGTCGTCGCCGGTGACCCACTGCTGGCGATCGACAAGGTCGAGTTCTTCGGCCAGCCCGTGCTCGCCGTCGCTGCCCGCGACCTGGAAACTGCACGCCAGGCGGCGATGGCGGCAATCGTCGAGTACGAGGACCTGGAGCCGGTGCTCGATGTGGTGCAAGCGCTGCGTAACAAGCACTTCGTGCTCGACAGCCACACCCACCAGCGCGGTGACTCGGCAGCAGCACTGGCCAGCGCCCCGCACCGCTTGCAGGGCACGCTGCACATCGGCGGCCAGGAGCACTTCTACCTGGAAACGCAGATCTCCTCGGTGATGCCCACCGAAGATGGCGGCATGATCGTCTACTGCTCCACGCAAAACCCCACCGAAGTGCAGAAGCTGGTCGCCGAAGTACTCGACGTACCGATGAACAAGATCGTCCTCGACATGCGCCGGATGGGTGGCGGTTTCGGCGGCAAGGAAACCCAGGCTGCCAGCCCCGCCTGCCTGTGCGCGGTGATCGCCCGCCTGACCGGCCAGCCGACCAAGATGCGCCTGCCCCGCGTCGAAGACATGACCATGACCGGCAAGCGTCACCCGTTCTACGTCGAATATGACGTGGGCTTCGATGACGACGGCCGCCTGCATGGCATCCAGTTCGACCTGGCCGGCAACTGTGGCTACTCACCTGACCTGTCTGGCTCGATCGTCGACCGCGCCATGTTCCACTCCGACAACGCCTATTACCTGGGCGATGCCACCGTGCATGGCCATCGCTGCAAGACCAACACCGCCTCCAATACCGCCTACCGCGGCTTCGGCGGTCCGCAAGGGATGGTTGCCATCGAGCAGGTGATGGACCACATCGCCCGTCAGCTGGGCCGTGACCCGCTGGCGGTGCGCAAGGCCAACTACTACGGCAAGACCGAGCGCAACGTCACCCACTACTACCAGACCGTCGAGCACAACATGCTCGAGGAGATGACCGCAGAGCTCGAGGCCAGCAGCGATTACGCCGAGCGCCGCGAGTCGATCCGTCGCTTCAACGAGCACAGCCCAATCCTGAAAAAGGGCCTGGCGCTAACGCCGGTGAAGTTCGGTATTTCCTTTACCGCCACCTTCCTCAACCAGGCCGGCGCGCTGATCCACATCTATACCGACGGCAGCATTCACCTCAACCACGGCGGCACCGAGATGGGCCAGGGTCTGAACACCAAGGTCGCGCAGGTGGTGGCGCAGGTATTCCAGGTCGATTTCGATCGAATCCAGATCACCGCAACCAACACCGACAAGGTGCCCAACACCTCGCCAACCGCCGCCTCCAGTGGCGCCGACCTGAACGGCAAGGCCGCTCAGAACGCCGCCGAAATCCTCAAGGCACGGTTGACTGAGTTTGCTGCACGGCACTGGAAGGTCACCGAGGAAGACGTCGAGTTTCGCAATGGCCATGTGCGCATTCGCGAAGAGATCGTCAGTTTCGAGCAGTTGGTGCAGCAGGCGTACTTTGCCCAGGTATCGCTGTCGAGCACCGGCTTCTACCGCACCCCGAAGATCTACTACGACCGCTCTCAAGCGCGTGGTCGGCCGTTCTACTACTTCGCCTTCGGGGCGGCCTGCGTCGAAGTGATCGTCGATACGTTGACCGGCGAGTACAAGATGCTGCGTGCCGACATCCTGCACGACGTCGGTGACTCGCTGAACCCGGCCATCGACATCGGCCAGGTGGAAGGCGGCTTTATCCAGGGCATGGGCTGGTTGACCACCGAAGAGCTGGTGTGGAACGCCAAAGGCAAGCTGATGACCAACGGCCCGGCCAGCTACAAGATTCCCGCCGTCGCCGACATGCCGTTGGACCTGCGGGTGAAACTGGTGGAAAACCGCAAGAACCCGGAGGACACCGTGTTCCATTCCAAGGCCGTTGGCGAGCCGCCGTTCATGCTCGGCATCGCTGCCTGGTGCGCGATCAAGGATGCGGTGGCGAGCATTGCCGGCTACCAGGTGCAACCGAACATCGACGCCCCAGCAACCCCCGAGCGGGTACTGTGGGGCTGCGAGCAGATGCGCCAGGCGCTGGCCGCAGCACAACCTGCAGAAGTTGAAGTGGAAACCGTAACGCATTAACGCCGCGGCTCCCTGTTGGAGCGGGCATGTCCGCTCCAACAGGGATCGAGAGAGGATCTGCATCATGCATCAATGGATCAACGCCCTCGCCGACCTTCAAGCCCGCGGCGAAGCCTGCGTCCTGGTGACCATCATCGAGGAGCGCGGCTCGACCCCGCGCAATGCCGGCTCGAAGATGGTCGTCAGCGCCAGCCAGATGTTCGACACCATCGGCGGCGGCCACCTGGAATACAAAGCCCTGCACATCGCCCGGCAGATGCTCGAGGAACAACGCAGCACCCCACACCTGGAGCGCTTCAGCCTCGGGGCCAGCCTCGGCCAATGCTGCGGCGGCGCCACGGTGCTGCTGTTCGAACCAATGGCCGCAGTACAAGCACAGATCGCCGTGTTCGGCGCGGGCCATGTCGGCCGCGCTCTGGTACCCTTGCTCGCCGCCCTGCCCTGCCGAGTGCGCTGGATCGATTCGCGCGAGCAGGAATTCCCCGAGCTGATCCCAGCCGGGGTGAGCAAGATCATCAGCGAGGAGCCGGTCGACGAAGTCGCCGAACTGCCAGCAGGCAGTTACTGCATCGTCATGACCCACAACCACCAGCTCGACCTGGAGCTGACTGCGGCCATCCTCAAGCGCAACGATTTCACCTGGTTCGGCCTGATCGGTTCGAAGACCAAGCGCGTCAAGTTCGAGCACCGCCTGCGTGAACGCGGTTACGACGACGCCCTGCTGGCACGGATGCGTTGCCCGATGGGCCTGGCCGAGGTCAAGGGCAAGCTGCCGATCGAGATCGCCGTGTCCATCGCCGCGGAAATCATTGCCACCTACAACGCCTGCTTTGGCCAGCACGACGCTGGCGTGAACGCCGGCCCCATTGCCCAACTGCTGCCGCCCTCTCGGCGCAGCCAAGCCATTTGACGAGCGTGATATGACTGCAACCCGTAAAGCCTACCGATCGGCCATCCTGCACAGCATCGCTGACCCAGCCGAGGTCGGCCTGGAGGCCTCCCATGCCTATTACGAAGACGGCCTGCTGGTAGTCGACGACGGCCGCATCAGTGCCTTGGGGCACGCCAGCGAGCTGCTGCCGACGCTGGATGCCGACATCGAAGTGGTGCACTACCAGGATGCCCTGATCACCCCAGGCTTCATCGACACCCATATCCACTTCCCGCAGACCGGCATGATCGGCTCCTATGGCGAGCAACTGCTGGACTGGTTGAACACCTACACCTTCCCGTGCGAGAAGCAGTTCGCCGACAAGGCCCATGCCGACAACGTCGCGAAAATCTTCCTCCAGGAACTGCTACGCAATGGCACCACCACCGCCCTGGTGTTCGGCAGCGTGCACCCCGAGTCGGTCAACGCCCTGTTCGAAGAAGCCCAACGCCTCGACCTGCGCCTGATCGCCGGCAAGGTGATGATGGACCGCAACGCACCGGACTACCTCACCGACACCGCCGAATCCTCCTACAGCGAAAGCAAGGCACTGATCGAGCGCTGGCACGGCAAGGGCCGCCTGCACTACGCAGTTACTCCTCGCTTCGCCCCGACCAGCACCCCAGAGCAACTGGCCCTGGCCGGACAACTGCTCAAGGAGCATCCGGGCGTGTACATGCACACCCACCTGTCGGAGAACCTCAAGGAAATCGACTGGGTCAAGGCGCTGTTCCCTGAACGCACAGGCTACCTGGACGTCTACGACCACTTCGAGCTGCTCGGCGAGCGCTCGGTGTTCGCCCACGGCGTGCACCTGTGCGATGAAGAATGCCAGCGCCTGTCCGAGACCGGTTCGGCAATCGCCTTCTGCCCGACTTCCAACCTGTTCCTGGGCAGTGGTCTGTTCAACCTGCCGCAAGCGGAGAAGTTCAAGGTCAACGTCGGCCTGGGTACCGACGTGGGCGCCGGCACCAGCTTCTCGCTGCTCAATACTCTCAACGAGGCGTACAAAGTCATGCAGTTGCAAGGCGCACGCCTGCACCCGTACAAGTCGCTGTACCTGGCCACTCTCGGCGGCGCCCGCGCGCTGCGCCTGGAGGATCGCATCGGCAGCCTGCAGCCTGGCAACGACGCCGACTTCGTGGTGCTCGACTACAAGGCCACGCCGTTGCTGGACTACCGCATTCAGCAGTCCAACAGCATCGAGGAGACCCTGTTCGTCCTCACCACCCTGGGCGACGACCGTACCGTGCGTGAAACCTTCGCAGCAGGACGCTGCGTGCACCAGCGCTAAGGTTCGCGCGCCAGCCCTCGGTACAACGCGCCGCCGATCGCAGCCCCGATCAGCGGCGCCAACCAGAACAGCCACAGCTGCTGCAACGCCCAGCCACCCACGAACAACGCCGGCCCGGTGCTACGCGCCGGGTTCACCGAAGTGTTGGTGACCGGGATGGAGATCAGGTGGATCAAGGTCAGGGCCAGGCCAATGGCAATTGGCGCAAAGCCTGCCGGCGCACGGGCATCGGTGGCGCCCATGATGATCACCAGAAACATCGCCGTCATCACCACCTCACTGGTGAATCCCGCCAGCAGCGAATAACCACCGGGGGAGTGCTCGGCATAGCCGTTCGAGGCAAGCCCCGACGACAACTCGAAGCCCGCCTTGCCACTGGCAATGAAGTAAATCACCGCAGCGCCCAGGCTTGCCCCGACCACCTGGGCGACGGCGTAGGGCAACAGCTCTTTGGCAGGGAACCGGCCACCGACCACCAGCCCTAGCGAAACCGCAGGGTTGAGATGACAACCGGAGATATGACCGATGGCGAAGGCCATGGTCAGGACGGTCAGACCGAACGCGAACGCGACACCCAGAACACCGATGCCGATCGGAGAGCTGGCCGCCAGCACTGCGCTGCCGCATCCCCCGAGGACCAGCCAGAATGTGCCGAGCAGTTCGGCACCCATGCGCACACCCAGGGACATAGTCATGGACCTTTCCTCAAGTAGTTGGACGCAACGGTTGCGCAAGCCCAACTGCTTGATGAAGGTTTGCAGGAGTGAAATCTAGCAGAGCTTTGGCTAATGGCCAGAACGACTGGGGCCGCTGTACGGCTCTTCGCGGGCAAGCCCGCTCCCACAGGCACAGCGCTGAATTCAGAACAGCGCTGTGCCTGTGGGAGCGGG